>VBLP01000071.1:0-17847 GCA_005887925.1 Deltaproteobacteria bacterium
CGACGACGGCCAGTTCCTCAACGCGCCCGACACCTACATGCAGAAGATCGCCGTCGGCCCCGAGGCGCGCGGCATGATCGACCTGCGCGAGTCGCCGACCTGGAACCTCACCCGGATCGCCAAGGCCAAGGGCAAGAAGGTCCAGGACTGCACCGCCGTGATCCTCGATCGCGACCGCCACACCGAGCTGATCGCCGAGGTCCGCCAGGCCGGCGCGCGGATCCGCCTGATCGGCGACGGCGACGTGTCCGGCGCCGTCATGACCGCCAACCCCGACTCCGGCATCGACGTCCTGTTCGGCACCGGCGGCGCGCCCGAGGGCGTGATCGCGGCGGCCGCGCTCAAGTGCGTCGGCGGCGAGCTCCAGGGCCGCCTCCGGTTCCGCAACGACCAGGAGCGGGCGCGGGCCGTCAAGATGGGCGTCAAGGCCGAGGACACCGTCTACGGCACCGACGACCTCGCGCGCGGCGACGTCATGTTCGCCGCCACCGGCGTCACCAAGGGCTACCTGCTCGACGGCGTCCGCTTCTTCGGCGACGGCGCGAAGACCGAGTCGATCGTCATGCGCTCCAAGTCCGGCACCGTCCGCGTGATCAACGCGACCCACCACTTCAACACCAAGCCCAAGTACTCCTGGGCGACCGGCCTCGAGCCCTGACCGCTCGCCGCGGGTACGACTCGACCGGACACGGCCGCCCAACCCTTGCAGAGCGGGCGCCCCGCCGATCGCACCGGCCATCGGCGTGCACCCGCACGCGACCGCGCCGGGCCGCTCGCGCCCCAGCCGCGCCGACACCGGCTGCTTCATCTTTCTTCATCCGGCTTCATCCGGCTTCATCCGGCTCCGTCCTGCTCCCTCCGGCTCCCTCCGATCGCGCTGTCCCGCTCGCGTACCAGCGCGTCGCGCCGCCGATCGCTCGCGCCGAATTCGCTACCCCGTCGCGCGCTGTCTCCTCGGTTGCTGCCGCGTCCCGTGACGTAGATCATTCCATCTGCGTCCTGAGCGTACCGAGCGCAACGCAGCATCGGCTCTGTTCGCGGCCCGATGATACTTTTTTTGATGTATCCGCGCGGATTACCGGGGAAGATTGCCCAAGGCACTGCCCGTCAGAGGAGCCGCGCAATGAAGAACTACATCCTCGGAGCCGCCGTTGTCGCCCTCGCCGCCGCGTGCGGCGGTGGCAGCAAGCCGACGCTCATCGACGCCGCCGTCGACGCCCTGCCCAGCTGCAACCCGATCGCGCAATCCGGCTGCAAGGCAGGCGAGAAGTGTACCTGGCTCGTCGACCGCGACGCGGACCCCGTGACCATGACGCCGGCGATCGGCCACGCCGGCTGCATCGCCGTCGACCCCGCCGCGGTCATCGACGGCGGTGCCTGCATGAACGCCAAGGCCGGCGTGACGGGCGGCGCCGACCTATGCGTCGCCGGTGACCTTTGCATCTCCTCCAAGTGCAAGCCGATCTGCGATCCCCAGCTGGTCAGCGGCGCTGCGCCAGGCGCCTGCACGACCAACTACGCGTGCGCCACCTACGCCGGCGTCTTCATCTCCGGCAACACCGCCACCGCTGGCGTCTGCGAGCCGACCTGCGATCCGCTGACCCAGAAGCTGAACGCCGGCACCGGCAGCCTCGAAGCCTGCGGCTCCCCCAATGCGACCATGCCCAACGCCACCTGCGTGGTCGGCCGCGGCTTCCAGTCATTCCACTGTGCGCCCAGCGGGCCGGGAATCTCACCGACGATCTACAGCAAGACCGACCGTGTGGCGCCGCTGGCCGACTCCCAGGGCCGGTTCTTCGGCAACGGCTGCGCCCCCGGCTTCATCCCACTGCTCCCTAAGGATGCCACCCCGACCGGTGTGATGACGATCCTGTGCACCGGCCTGTGCGCGCCTGTCAAGACAGACATGGGTACGCCGACCGGCAACCAGGGCGATCCGGCCGCGCTCGCCAAGCTGACCAGCGAAATGGCACCGGCGGCCGGCAACGCAGTGTGCGCACCCGGCAAGAAGGGAGCCGATCGCATTGAGGTGACCGCGCCACTTGGTGAAGACTGTCGCTTCATGTGGTGGCTGCTCGCCGGCGGCAATCCCACGAATGCCATCAATAGCCCGTTCAATGACACGCTCGGGTTCTGCTTCGCGTATGAGAAGTTCCTCGATGTCATGATTCCCGGGATGACACAGGCGCTCCCTGAGAAGAGCTGCGCGGAGCTCCCGATAACCGCTCCGATGGATGATCCATATGGTGCCGCCAAGGAAAATGGCTGTTATCCACTATCGCAGTCCCGACGGGCAGCTGGTGAGCCAGCTCGACGCATTGTGCCCAAGGTCCGGCTGCCTTATGGCGACGAGCCGCTCGTGCGCCACATCTTCGATTGACGGGTCCGGGTACAGCCTGCTTCATGGCAGGCAAGTGGCGAACATCACGCTGATGGAGTTGGCGCCGGTATTGGTGATGACAAAATCGGGTTGGCCGTCACCGTTGACGTCGGACACTGCGACGGACCGTGGTTGCCTTCTTGTTGCGAACTCGCTGTGAGGCTGAAAGGTACCGTTTCCATTGCCCAGCAGCAAGCTCACTGTATTCGCGAATTCATTCACCACAATGATATCTGGGACGCCATCACCATTGGCGTCTGCAAGCGCGACAGATTCGGGACCGCCACCCGCAGGATAATCGACCCTCATCTGGAATGTACCGTTGCCATTGCCAAACAGTACGCTGATTGTGCCACCGCTATTGGCCACAATGAGATCGACCTTACTGTCCCCGTTGACATCTGCCACCGCGACGGATCGAGGTTGCGTCCCCGTTGTATAATCTGTCCTCGTAGGGAACGTCCCATTGCCGCTGCCAAGTAGCACGCTCACTGTGTTGTCGGTCTGGTTGGTCACGATGATGTCGAGATTCTTGTCACCACTAACATCTGCGGCGACGACGGCTGTGGGTGACTTTCCAACGAAATAATCAACCTTTGCGCGAAATGTGCCATTGCCATTGCCGAGCAGTACGCTCACTGTGTTAGTGGCCTGATTGGCGGTAATGACATCACCTTGGCTATCTCCGCTAACATCGGCGACGGCGATTGATACTGGTTGTCTACCTGTCGAGTAGTCGATGTGTGTCCGGAAGGTGCCATCACCGTTTCCCAGCAGGACGCTCGCGGCGTTGCCTCCGGCACCGTCGAAGTGGTCGGCTACAATGATGTCTGGCTTGTTGTCTCCATTGAGATCCGCCGTGGCAAGTGACACCGGCGAGAGGCCAACGGCATAATCTGCCTTTGCAGTGAACATGCCGTTGCCTTGCGCTAGCAATACACTCACGGTGTTGTCAGCCTCATTGGCGATGACACGGTCCGGCTTCTGGTCAGCATTCAGGTCTACAATGACCACCGATACCGGAGATGTACCCGTTCGATACGCTGGGTGGGTTTGAAACATGCCATCGCCCTGCCCGCGCAGCACACTCGTCGTGACCCCACTGGTCAACAACTCGGGCTTCCCGTCGCCATCGATGTCAGCGATGGCGACGGACTCCGGCACGTGACCTACCGGATAGTCGACCTTGCCCTGAAATGTCCCGTTGCCATTGCCCAGTAGAACGCTCACGGTGTCATCACTACCGTTAGCGACCAGGATGTCGGGCCGGCCGTCGCTGTTGATATCACCAATGGTGATGGCGCGCGATTGCGCGCCCGTGGGGTAGTCAACTTTGGTCTGGAAGGTGCCATTGCCATTGCCAAGTAACACGCTTACCGTTCCGGCTGCATCGGCTGCCGCGAGATCGGGCTTGCCGTCTCCGTTGATGTCCGCGACGGCGACAGAGAGTGGTGCGGTGTTGGTCGGATACGTGGCCTCTGTCTGGAAGGTTCCATTTCCGTTCCCAAGCAGCACGCCAACACTGTTGCCGCTATCGTTCGTTGATACGATATCAAGCTGGCCATCGCCATTAAGGTCTGCCACGGAAATCGCGAATGGTGTTGTTCCTTGGTAATCCGCCCTTGCTTTGAACGTGCCATTGCCGTTACCGATGAACACGCTGATCGTGCCATCGCTGGTTACCAGCAAGTCTGGTTTGCTATCACCATTTACATCTGCAACAGCCAGTGAATGTGGATCCACACCCAGTATGAGATCTAACCTCGGCTGGAAGCTGCCATCGCCGTTCCCGAGCATTACATTGGCGGTGCGCGTGGGCGAGTTGGCGACCACCATGTCCAGCTTGCCGTCGTTGTTGAGATCCACTACTGCGACAGAGACAGGGATGAAATCTGCTGGATAGTCCACCTTCCGCTGGAATGTGCCGTTGCCGTTTCCTAGTAGTACGCTGACGGACGATTGATGCGTGGCCACGAGATCCAGCTTGCCGTCGTTGTTGACGTCCGCTGCTATGACCTGGAAGGATGGTCCAGTTTCCGGCCAGGGTAGCCCGGGATAGCCGATCCGGCTGCATTGCGAAACGCCTGCGTCATTGCTCGCAGCATCACTGGACGGTACATCCGCCGGGCGGGGGAAACCGCAAGCGGCGAATGTTGCCATACAGGCGATGCTCCGCGCCAGCCGTTCTGAAGTATGCATGGGGGATCCTCATTTTACAGGCTAATAGCGAGTAAAGTCAATGATGTGGCTCCTTGTCAGCCAATGTAACCAACGCACTGGAAGCAAGATCGTCGGATGGTGATTGATACCACTCTTCAGGGCCAAGGAAGCCGGCTTGCTGAGGGAAGTGGGGAGATCCTCGATAGACGATTACTTCGCGGGCAAGTGCGGCTGCTGCAATTCTTGCGTCGTCAGTCACTCGCTCCATGTTTACCTCCGGGACTGCAGCGATGATCTCATCGCCAGTGGCTGCAAAACGTGCTTCCTTCAGGAATCCCGTTGCCCACCAGGCTAGACGATGTGCGATCCATCGCCGTATACTGCTAGCGAGCCGTCTGATGGGGACTGCTTCCAGGTCATCGGGTCGGCTGAACATGAAGCGGCTGATATGTTGCTGGGAGTGCTCCCAATATCTTGTATTTCGCAAGACAACGCCGACCGCGCCCGGAATGTGGTTTGAAGGATGATCGGACGGTTTAGGCTTCACCCGGAACCATCGTTCGCCGTCGACCTGCGCAAGGGTCTCCTCGTAGTGTACCTCGAGAGCGGTCGTTTGCGTGGGTTCGTAGGGGATGCAAATGCAATCTCGGATGTTCCAGGTTCGTGCATCTTGTCCTTTGAGCAAGACGTCTTCGATGAAATCATCGGCTCGATGGGAATAATCGCTTGATACATAGAATCTGAGATATCTAACTGCGCAAACCAAGGACTCGCGTGCGATCGCGCGCGCCTCGTGGATCATCCATGCGGGTAGATCATTCAGCGTGGCAATCGTGCCTCGGTCTGAGGCCTCAATATCTCGCTTGATGATCCGACGAATCGTGTCACCTGCTGGCCAAGTCATGGTTTCTCCGCAAGGATGGTAATATCCGTAGGAACGTACCGGGTGCCGAAGGGCTCACCGAGATTAACGTCCTCCTCTGTCAGTACATCAACTGTCAATTTCGTGAACCCTTCATCGATCCGATGGATCCCGTACGAGATCCTCCTGACCGCCTCTACCTTCGCCACCTCAGCAGGGACTCCTTCTTCTCGGAGCCGCACATACTCGCGCTGAAAGTTCAGCTTGTTCTGGAAGGCAAGCCTGCCGCGCCAGGCCTTCAACGGATGGCCGAAGCGCCGCTCGTAGAACTGCCCGAAGCTGGTCAGCGCGTGGCGGGTGAGCGAGGTGCGCTGACCTCGGCCTGTCGCGTGACCGCCGGGACCGATGACGATCTCGTCATAGATGTGCGCCGCGTACTCTGCGCCGTCGATGAAAGCCGAGGCACCGAGGGACATGGTCGGCGGCTTTGCCGGATCGCCCTGAGGAGTGAGCTCGAGCTCCACGGAACCGAAGTCTACCTGCTTCCCCGTGGGCGTCTTTCCCGTGATGACGTATTCGAGCCGGTGATCGGCCTCGATCACTTCGGCGGCGAGCGTCGATCTGGCGACCGGACACTCGGGCAGTCCGCGGCCGTGGCTCGCGGGGATCTCGTTGTCGAGATCGTCCGTGATGCGCGGCGGCCGCCGAGAGACGGGTTCGTCGTGCGCAGCAGGCGTGACGGGCTTACGGTTGTCAGCTTCGGCTCGCGCGCGCGTCGCTGGCTCTTGAGTGGGGGCGGGTGCGTCCGCGCTCTTGGTCTCGCGGCGGGGCGGAGGCTTCGAGCCCGTCGCGCTGGCGGGGTGGCCGCGCTCGCTTGGGGTACGCGCGCCATCGCGGATCTGTTGAACGACGGCGATGAGCTTCGCGGCTCGCGCGCGGGCTCCTGGGATGTCCGCTTCAGACCCCGCCGGCCTCGGTGCGAGAGCGGGTGGTGTCGGTACCGGAGCGGCGGGCATCGACGCAGGGATGGCAGGTCCTGGTGCACGAGCAGAGGGCGCGGCTGCGCCACGGGACGGTGTCCGCTCGGGGGCGGCGGGGCTCGAAGGACGGCGGGCTGGCGGGTCGGCGGTTGCCGCGTGGCCCGACATGCCGCCTCGGACGTGCATGTAGTCCATGAGGGCCTGGGCGAGGACGAGCCAGCGGCCGTGCGGGTCCTGGAGCTGGTCCCAGAAGGGCTGCCAGCCGTCCTGGCCGATCTGGACGCCGAGGCCGAGCAAGGCTTCGCTGGCGGCGAGCGCCGCGGCGGGGTGCGTGAGGGCCCACAGGACGACGCGCTGCGATGCGGCCCGGCTGGCGATCGCCAGAAGCGGTGCTTCCTCGGCGGCGACGGCGAGCAGGGCCGGGGCGAGGACGAGTCCCGCGGCTCCCAGGGCGGTGATGTGGCTGGCGCGGTCGAAGGCGCGCAAGGTGGGCGCGTCGCGGCGCTCGCCGGTGAGGAAGCGGATCGGTTCGGCGCCGGCGCGGAACCGGGTAACGAGCTCGTCGGTGCGGATGCGGGCGCCGAGCTTGAGGCGCCGGAGCCAGGAGTCGATGGCCGCTTGCGACATGTCGAGCGCGGTCTGGCCTGCGAGGTTGCCGGCGCCGAACCGGGCGAGACGGCCCTGGTGATCGTTGAGCTGATCGAGGCGGCGGGCGACCGGTTGGAGCAGCCGGGCGACGCGGGCGGGGGTTTCGGGGTTGTCGGGAGCACGATCGGTGACGTGCTGTGCGGCGAGGACGGCGGCGAGCATGCCGCCGTAGCGCTCCACGCTCGGGGCTTGCGTGATCTCGAGGCGCCGCGCGTCGTCCTGCGCGACGGAGAGCTCGCGCTGCTCGGCGTGCTCGGCGGGCGCGGTTGCGTCCGGGCGTGAGTTTACCGGTGTCCGGCGGCCGGGAGCCGGCGGATCCGTGCTTCGCGCGGACGGCGGAAGCGACTCGGTCAAGGTGCGCTTGCCGGGGACGGCCGCGGTCGCGGTGGGTGCGGCGGGTTGCGGGCGCCGATCGTCGCGCGCGGCTCGGTTCATCCTGGCGTCCCCCATGTGCCCTCGTACGACGCGATGGGTGGGGAGGCTCCGGGGCGCCGGACGAATTGACGGGTCATGCGCGAAATCGCCAAGAACCGTCAGACGGAGCGGTGCATGACGGGTCATGCGCGAAATCGCCAAGAACCGTCAGCGCGCCGGAGGGGCCATACGCGCGCTCGCGGCGCGAGGGAGCGCGGCGGAGCGGAGGGCGGGCGTTGGGGTGACGGGTCGTGCGCGAAACCGACGACAACCGTCACGGTTTGTGTCGTCGAGCACAGCTGGGGTCAACTGTCTGTCCGGGCCTGTCCGCCGTCCGGACACTCCGGACGGGCGGCGACGGGGGATCGGGTGGTTGGCGCGGCACGCAGCTTGGGAAGCATTTCGCGCGCAACCGCGGCACGGAGATGCCGATAACAGCGGACGGGAGGACTAGCCATGAGTTTCTGTGAGAGTGAGAGTGAGACCCAGGCACTCGAACCCGAGGCAAGGCGCAGAGGCATCGTGACGGCGTTGCGCGCGAAGAACGGCACGGAGTTCGCGCTGTCGACGCATCCGCAGCGCTGGCTGCTCGGCAGCAGCGCGACCTGCGACCTGGTGCTCGACGACCCGTATGTATCGGCGACGCATTGCATCGTCGAGCGCAGGACGGGCGGCTCGCTGCTGGTGCGCGACAAGCGCTCGCGCAACGGCACGCTGATCGACGGCAATGCGGTGGAGGCGGCGGAGCTGCCGGTCGGAGCGCGGCTGGCGGTCGGCCGGACGACGCTGGTGGCGGTGGCGGCGCCGGATGGGCGCGGGCCGGCGGCGCTGACGTCGCTGCGCGGGCGGGATCCGGCGTTCCTGGGAATGGTGGAGCAGGCGCTCAAGGCGGCGCAGACGGACTGCAACGTGCTGATCGTCGGCGAGACGGGCACGGGGAAGGACCTGCTGGCGCGGGTGATCCACGAATCGTCGCGGCGCGCGAACAATGGCTTCGTGCCGGTCAACTGCGGCGGCATCCCGCGCGAGCTGATCGGCTCGGAGCTGTTCGGCCACGAGAAGGGCGCGTTCACCGGCGCGCACACCGATCGCGACGGCTACTTCGTCGAGGCCTGCGGCGGCACGCTGTTCCTCGACGAGATCGGCGAGCTGCCGATGGAGCTGCAGCCGCACCTGCTGCGCGTGCTGGAGTCGCGGCGGGTGCGGCGGATCGGCGGTGCCAGCGAGCGGGCGGTCGATGTCCGGATCGTCGCGGCGACGAACCGGGTAGAGCACCTGGGGACGGAGTCGTCCAAGCTCCGGCTCGACCTGTACCATCGGCTGGCGACGGTGGTGCTGGTGCTGCCGCCGCTGCGCGAGCGGATGGGCGATCTGGCGGAGCTGGTGCACGGCATGCTCGCCGAGCTGGCCCCGGAGCACGGGATGAAGTCGCTGTCGGATGCGGCGTGGAAGGCGCTCGCGGAGTACCGCTGGTCGGGCAACGTCCGCGAGCTGCGGCACTCGGTGGTCCGCGCGGTGGCGCTGGGCGGCGACACGCTGGAGCCGGAGCACTTCTTCCAGGAGCTCCGGATGACGTGGTCGCGGGCGCTGGACGATGTGCCGAACCACGAGCCGCTGGTGCCGTACGAGCGGGTGCTGCGCGGGGCGATGGAGCGCGCGATCGCGGCGCACGGCACGATCCGCGCGGCGGCGAGCCACCTGGGGATGCCGAAGTCGACGTTCGCCGACCGGGCGCAGAAGTGGGGTCTCTTGCCGCGCGAGCGGCCGCGGCTGCCGATCAGCGAGCGGCCGCGATCGGGTCGCAAGCGAGATGAGGTCGGCGATGGCGAGCCGCCCGCGGATGCCGAGGTCGATGTTCGCCGGGCGCGCGGGGCCGGCGAAGCGCCTGGGCCGGTGCGGAGCCGGTGAGCCGGGGCTCGCCGCCCTGTCCTGATCGGGAAGGGCGGACGTACTTCGAGGAGTGGCAACGAAGAGATCGCGGAAAATGCGACGCGAAACGGGCTCGGATCAGGTGAGCTCTGGGGTAGAGTCCGCGCATGGTGAGCGTCGCGCCTCGGCTTCCGGACGGGCTGGTGGCCGTGGTGAAGCGAGACTGTCCGACCTGCTGCCTGGTGGCGCCGGTGCTCGGCGAGATCGCGGCGGGCGGTCGGGCGCTCACGGTGTACACGCAGGATGATCCGGAGTTCCCGCCGGCGGTCGCGCCGCGGATCGACGATCACGAGCTCGTGGTGTCGTGGCACCACCACATCGAGACGGTGCCGACGCTGCTGCGGGTCGAGCACGGCGTCGAGGTGGCGCGGACGGAGGGCTGGTCGCGCGCGGACTGGGAGGCGCTGGCGGGCGTGACGCCGCTGGGCGCGGGGTTGCCGCCGCACCGGCCGGGCTGCGGCTCGCGCTCGGTCGATCCGTCGCTGACCGACGCGCTGCGCGCCCGCTTCGAGGGCGATCGGCTGCGCGCGCGGCGGATCGAGCTCGGCGCGGTCGAGGACGAGATCGAGACGGCGTTCGAGCGCGGCTGGACCGACGGGCTGCCGGTGGTCCCGCCGACGCCGGCGCGCGTGCTGCGCATGCTCGATGGCACGCGCCGCGCACCCGACGAGGTCGTCGCGGTGGTGCCGCCCGATCTGGTGCCGGTGACGGTCGAGAAGGTCGCGATCAACGCGGTGATGGCGGGCTGCAAGCCGGAGTACCTGCCGGTGGTCCTCGCCGCGGTCGAGGCGGCGTGCACCGACGCGTTCAACATGCACGGCCTGCTGTGCACGACGTTCTTCTCGGGCCCGGTGATCATCGTCAACGGGCCGATCGCGGCGCGGATCGGCATGAACAGCGGCCTGAACTGCCTGGGCCAGGGCAACCGCGCCAACTCGACGATCGGGCGCGCGCTGCAGCTGGTGATCCGCAACATCGGCGGCGGCGCGCCGGGCGGCATCGATCGCGCGACGCTCGGCAGCCCGGGCAAGCACACGTTCTGCTTCGCCGAGGACGAGGCCGGCTCGCCGTGGCAGCCGCTGTCGGTGGAGCGCGGGTTTGCGGCGGGCGCCTCGACGGTGACCTTGTTCGCGGGCCACGGGCCGTCGGCGATCGTCGACCAGATCTCGCGGACGCCGGAGTCGCTGGCGCGGACGTTCGCCGTCAAGCTGCGCGCGGCGTTTCACCCCAAGCTGGTGATGGCGATGGGCGCGGTGCTGGTGGTGTCGCCCGAGCATGCCCGGGTGTTCGCGGCCGCGGGCTGGAGCAAGGCGCGGCTGCGCGCGGAGCTCGACGCGCTGCTGATGATCGATGGGGCCGAGCTGGCGCGGGGCGCGGGCGGGATCGACGAGGGCGTGCCGGCACAGCTCGCGGCCGGCCGCAAGTTACCCAAGTTCCTGCCGGGCGATCTGGCGATCGTCCACGCCGGCGGCAGCGCCGGGATGTTCTCCGCCATCATCGAGGGCTGGGTGTCGGGTGCGCGGGGGAGCCAGCTCACGACCAGGGAGGTGATCGCGTGACCACACTGCTCGATCCGACCAGCGAGCGCCGCCCCGTCGAGCGGCCGCGTGCACCTCGGCCGCCGGCCCTCGCCGGCAAGACGATCGCGCTGCTCGATATCTCCAAGCCGCGCGGCGACGTGTTCCTCGAGCGGCTGGCGGCGCTGCTGGTGGCGCGGGGCGCGACGGTGCGCCGCTACACCAAGCCGACGTTCACCAAGCCGGCGCCGGCCGATCTGCGGCGGCAGATCGCGGAAGATTGCGGCGCGGTGATCGAGGCGCTCGCCGATTGAGGGAGCTGCACGTCGTGCAGTGTGCACGACATCACGGAGCTCGAGGCCGCGGGTCTGCCCGGCGTGTTCGTCGCCTCAGCAGAATTCGTAGCGGCGGCGGCGGCCCAGGCCCGTGCGCTGGGCTTCGACCCGGCGCGCGTGTTCGTTCCACATCCGATTCAGGATCGGACGGACGACGAGCTGCGCGCGATCGCCGAGGCCGCCGTCGACGAGGTGGTCGCGAAGCTGACCGCGCCGTAGCGGGCCGTGTGCTGCGAGCGGAGACATGTCACGTGTCTCCGGGAGTGTCACCATGGGTGAGACACGTGGCGCTACAGCCGCTCGACGGCGTGGATCATCCGCCGGTTAGCAAGCTGTCAGCAGAGGCGACGATGGCACGGGTAGTGCTGAACAGGCCGACAGCGTAAGAGTGGGAGTCACGCCGAGATCGCCCGGACGTGGGGGCGCGCGGGTCGTTGCCACTCATTTCTCGCTCGACGCGACAACGCTGTCGACGTGTCCTCGATCGAATGCAACGTAGAGAGGTAAGGAAAGACGATGAAGCAGCTGGCCAAGAAGAAGCTTGCCCTTCGCCGCGATGTGATCCGCGTCCTGCGTGCGGAGCTCGCGCTGGTCGTGGGAGGGAACCCGCAGCCGATCGATAGCGACCCGCAGACGGGCCCGCCGTGCTCGGACAACAAGAGCAGTTGCACCTGCAGCGCCGGGGTCTGAGGGTTGCAACGCGTATTCGTCGGTTCGCACGACACGGGCACATGAAAGGGAAGACATGAAGAAGCTGGCCAAGACGAGGCTCGTCCTCGACCGCGACACGATCCAGATCCTCACGCGCGAGCTCGCGCGGGCCGCCGGCGGCAGGCCTCCCTGCACGGGGAACGAGACGGGCTGCACGCACGAACCGCCGCTCGCGACTTCGCCCTGCTAGATCATTGCCCTATCTCGCGATGACGATACCCGGATCCATCTCGGCCGCAGATTCCGCATCCGAGACGCGGACGCTGGGAGACTTCGTGCTCGGCGAGAAGCTCGGGGAGGGTGGGTTCGGCACGGTCTATCGCGCGGAGCAGCGCACGCTGGGACGTCCGGCGGTGGTCAAGGTGATGCGCGCGTCGCTCGCGACGCGCGGCGATGCGATCGAGCGCTTCACGCGCGAGGCCCGGCTGGCATCGCGGTTCGATCATCCGTACGCGGCGCACGTGTACGCGTTCGGCGCCGAGCCCGATGGCTTGCCGTGGATCGCGATGGAGATGGTCCGCGGGACGCCGCTCGATCAGCTGATCGCGAGCTCGGGGCCGCTGGCGCTCGAGCGATTCATTCCCTTGATGGAGCGGCTGTGCGAGGTGATACAGGCGGCGCACGATCAGGGCATCGTCCACCGCGATATCAAGCCGTCCAACGTGATGGTGATCGCGCGCTCGGGGCGGCTGGTCCCCAAGCTGCTCGACTTCGGGATCGCAAAGCTGATCGAGCTCGACGAGCTGCCCGTGGCGGGTCCCGGTGCCGGGGGCATCGGCAGCGCCGAGCGGGATCGCCTGGGGGAGACGATCACGTCGGCCGAGCCGTTCGTCGCGCACGCGCGGCGCGAGCGGACGCAGGGCCGCGAGGCCGATCCGTCGGTGGCGACGCTGTCGGTCGATCACGTGGTCGTGCCGACGAGCTCGCAGCTGTGGGTCGGACTGACCCGGGAGGGCCAGGTTCTCGGCTCGCCGCCGTACATGGCGCCGGAGCAATGGCTGGGGGCGTCGCGGGTCGGGCCGCGCTCGGACCAGTATGCGCTGGCGATGCTCGCCTACGAGGTGCTGAGCGGTCGGCGGCCGTACCAGGCGACGACGCCGGAGGAGCTGGCCGCGTGCCACCTGCGGGTCGCGCTGCCGCCGCTGCCGCCGCACGTGCCGGAGGCGATCCACGCGGTGCTGGCGCGCGCCGCCGCGAAGGAGCCGACGCAGCGGTTCGACAGCCTCGACCAGCTCGCCGCCGCGCTGCGACAGGCGATCGGCCAGCCGGCCGAGATCGAGGAGGCGATCGAGCTGCCCGGCGAGCTGCGCGCGATGTGGGTCGCAGATGCGCCGCGTCCGATCGCGGAGGCGATCGCGGCGCTGGCGGTCGGCGGCAGCGCGCGGCGGATCGTCGATCGCGCGGCGGCGGTGGCGTCGACCATCGCGCACTGGCTCGGCGTGCTCGCGCTGGCGTGCCGGTCGCGGATCGGCAAGCTCGCGGCCGGCGGCGAGGAGATCGAGCTGCTTCGCGCACTGCGCCGCCGTCCGCTGCGCGATGCCGAGTGGGTGGACCTGGCGGCCGGGTTGACGCGGCCGTTCGCCGACCGCCCGGCGGTGTGGCCGATCCCCGAGCAGGTGACGTTCTTCGCCAGCCGCGCGGCCGGCGAGCTGCGCGCCGCGCTCGCGGGAGATGCGTTCGCGTCGGACGCGGACGGCGAGCGCCGGCTCGCGATCGTCCGGGTCGCGCAGATCGCGGCGCTGCTCGGCGAGCTGAGCTGGCTGCTCGACTACGACGTGGCGCACGGCGTGCCCGAGGGGCTCGAGATCTGGATGGGGGTCCGGTCCGACGAGGCGTTCACGCGACCGGGCAGCGGCGAGGATCTCGGCCGCGTCGTGGTGCTCGACGGCGATGGCGCACGCGTGGTCGCGCTGTCGCCGGCGGTCCAGATCTGCGCGCCGGCGCGCGGCGAGCCGCCGGAGATGTTCGTGCTGCGCGGGCCGGGCAGCTCGGATCAGATGGCGCGGTTCATCGCACCCCCGCGCGGCTTCGAGCGCGAGCTCGACGGGGTGTGGCCGTGGCTCGCGGGCGGCGTGCTCGAGATCGCCCCGGCCGAGCTCGGGCTGGTGCCCGAGGAGCGACCACCGTATCCGGGCCTCGCCGCATTCACCGGCGCCGATCACGCGTCGTTCGTCGGGCGCGAGCGCGAGACCGAGGAGCTGATCAACCGGCTGCGCGCGCAGCGCGTGATCGCCGTGGTCGGGCCGTCGGGCGTGGGCAAGAGCTCGTTCCTCGCCGCGGGCGTGGTCCCCGGGCTGCCCGAGCGCTGGTCGGCCGAGGTGATCCGGCCTGGCGACAATCCGTTCGCGGCGCTCACCGCGATGCTGGATCGCCGCGGCGAGCGGCTGTATCGCGACCGGCTCGCCGACAGCCGGGCGCCGAGCGTGGAGCAGGTCATCACCCGGCTGATCGCGCTCGCCGAGCGGCACGGCGAGACGCTGGTGATCGTCGTCGATCAGGCCGAGGAGCTGTTCACGATCTGCAACGATCCAGCGCGCCGCACCGTGTTCGCCGAGGTGCTGGCCGGCCTGTGGGCGAGCCCGCGCATGCGGGTCGTGCTCGGCGTGCGCGACGATTTCCTGTGCCGCCTCGACGAGCTCGCGCCGTGGCGCGGCCTGATCGGGCGATCGGTCCAGATCCTGCGCATGCCGGGCCGGGCCGAGCTCGAGCGGATCGTCACCGTGCCGGCGCGGCGGCGCGGCTATGACTTCGACGATCCCGCGCTGCCCCGGCGGATCGTCGACGAGGTCGCCGATCGGCCGGGCGCGCTGCCCCTCGTGGCGTTCGCGGCGGCCGAGCTGTGGGACCAGCGCGATCGCCACTTCCGGCGGCTGACCCGCGCGGCGTACGACCGGATCGGCGGGGTCGTCGGGGCGCTGGTCCAGCACGCCGACGGTGTGGTCGATGGGATGCCGGCGGCGGACCGCCGCCTGGTCCGCGTCGCGTTCGGCCGGCTGCTCACGGCGGCGGGCACGCGCACGATCCTCGGCCGCGACGATCTGATCGCGGCGCTCGCCGCGCCCGGGGCGGCCAAGGTGGTCGAGCGGCTGCTCGAGGCGCGGCTGATCGCCTCGCACGACGACGACGCCGGCGAGCGCGTCGAGATCATCCACGAGGCGCTGGTCACGACGTGGCCGCGCCTGGCGGCGTGGCGGCGCGACGACGCCGCGGAGATCCAGCTCCACGAGCAGCTCGCGGCCGCGGCGCGGCACTGGGACGAGCGCGGGCGCGGGGCCGGCCTTCTGTGGCGCGGCGACGCGGTCGACGACCTGCGCCGATGGCGCACCCGGTCCCGGCTGTCGCTGACACCGCTCGAGCAGGCGTTCGCGGACGCGAGCGAGGCTTCCGCCCGTCAGCTGCGCCGCCGCCGCCGCCGGCTGATCGCCGCTGCGTTCTGCGCGCTCGGTGTCGCGCTCGCCGTGCTCGGCTGGTTCAACCATCGCATCGCGGGCCAGCGCGCCGAGGCGGTCCATCAGGTCGCGGCGGGGTTCGCCGAGCGCACCCGGCTCGCGATGCTCGGCGACGATGCGCTTCACGGCTTGCTCTATGCGGCCGAGGCGCGCCGGCTCGGGCATGACGACGTCGCCCTCGACCTCTTGACCGCGCATGCCTCGGCGGCGGTCGACAGCCAGGTCGGCGTGATCGCGACCGGGCTGGGGCCGATCTGGCGCATGGAGCTCGATGCCACGACGATCGCGCTCGTGATCCCCGGCGGGGCGCGACTGTGGGACCGCGCGCGGGGCGAGCTGACGACCGCGCCGGTCCCGAACACGCTCGAAATCGCGCTGGTGGATGGCTCGGTCGTGATGGTGTCGAGGGATGGCGATGTCTCGACGATCGACCGCAGCGGTGCCACGCGCTGGAAGCTCGCCGCGGCACCGGGGCCGCGCGCGCTGTGGGAGCGGATCGCGGTCAGCGCGCCGGCTCGCCTGGTGGCGAGGTACAGCACGACCGCCGAGGTCTGGCGGCTCGACGATGGCGCGCCGGTGGCGGCGCTGCGCAGCGCCGGCCCGATCCATGCCGCGGCGTTCGATCGCGCCGGGACGCGCCTGGCGACCGGGGACACGACCGGCGAGATCCGGGTCTGGTCGCTACCGTCCGGGGCGCTGCTCGCGACGTGCGCGGGCCACACCGGCCGGATCGAGCAGCTCGCGTTCTCCTCGGACGGCGCGATGCTGGTGAGCGCCTCGGATGACCGCGACGTGCGGATCTGCGATCCCGCGACCGGCGCGGCGCGCCAGCGGCTGCAGGGCCACACCCACTGGGTGACCCGGATCGACCTGTCCTCCGACGGGCACACCATCGCTTCGTCGTCGACCGACGGCACGGCGCGGCTGTGGGACGCCAGGACCGGCACGCTGATCGCGACGCTCGCCAATCTCCACGGGGTGGTGCAGCAGGTGATGTTCTCCCCTGACGGGCGTCATGTCGCGACCGCCGCCGCCGACGGCGCAGTCCGGATCTGGGACGCCGCCGGCATCGCCGTCGCGTCGCTCGAGGGCCACGCCGGCCGGGTCATGAACCTGGCGTGGGAGCCCGATGGCCACCTGATCACGGCCGGGTTCGACGGCTCGATCCGGCGCTGGGATCTCGGGCGGGCGCTCCTGGCCGCGTCGGATCAGCGCCATTCGACCGCGATCACCGATCTCGCCGTGTCCAGCGACGGTCGCTGGTCGGCGACGGGCGACGCCGACGGTACCGTCGTGGTGTGGGACCTCCGGGCCGGCGAGCAGCGCGCCCGGCTGCGCGGCGCTGGCGCGATCGTCGGCATCGGGTTCGCGCCCGACGGCCAGACCCTGGTCGCATCGGATCGAACCGGCACGGCCTGGTTGTGGTCGGTGCCCGACGGCCGCCTGATCCGGCGGTTCGGCGAGGGGATCACCGCGGCGCTGTACGCGCCCGACGGCCGCGCGATCGTCACCGGCGGCGAGGATCACATGGTGCGCATGTGGAGCACCGGCGGCGCACAGCTCGCCCAGATCCCGATCGGGATGACGCCGGGCGAGTTCACGGTCGCGCCGGGTGGCCGGTGGCTGGCGTTCCGCCCGGCATTCACCGAGACGTCGACCGACACCGTGGTGATCGATCTGGCGGCGGCGCGTGTCGCGACCCGGATCCACGGCGACCACGCCGGGTACGCCACCGCGATCGACGCGACCCGGATCGCGACTGCCGACGGCAGGCTGATCCGGGTCTGGGAGCTGGGCACGTGGCGCCCGCTCGCCACGCTGTCGGGGCACGTGGCGACCTGCCACAACCTCACGTTCCTGGCGGACGGCCGCCTGGTCAGCACGGGAGATGATCCGAAGCTCCTCTTGTGGAGCACGGAGTACGCGCTGCTCGCGAGCTTGCCGCTCGCCGGCGGCCACGCGATCTACATGGACGCCACCGCGGACAGCTCGCTGCTGGCCACCGATGGCGACGATGGCGCCGCCCGGATCTGGGATGCCCATACCTACCGCGAGCTCCTGACCTTGCCGAGCCACCACCAGGCGCTCGTGCGCGTCAAGCTCACCCCCGACGGCGAGCGCCTGATCACCGCCGGCGCCGACGGCCGCGTGGTCACCTGGGACCTGCGCCGGCCGGTGCGCTCGCAGGCCGAGCTCGACCGGCTGGTGCGCTGCCGCGTACCGCTCCGGCTCGACGGCGATCTCGTCCTGCCGCGCGATCTCGCGCTCGACGACCCGAGCTGCCGCTAGCGGTCGGCCGTCATCTGCGCGGCGCGCTGGCGCAGCACGTACTGCAGGATCCCGCCGTGGGCGATGTACTCGACCTCCTGCGGGGTGTCGACGCGGGCGATCACGGTGAACGACTTGTCGCCGGCGCGCACGGTGAGCCGCTTCTTGGGCGTGACGCCGACGGAGATCCCGGC
>VBLP01000071.1:18084-18840 GCA_005887925.1 Deltaproteobacteria bacterium
CCGCTGCCGTAGAGGTCGCCGGCGATCACGATCAGCGGGACGCCGTCGGCCGCGTACTTCATCGCGGCGTCGTAGATCGCGAGCTGCTCGGGCGCGCCGGCCCGCGGGACGTAGCGGGTGTAGCCGCCCTCGACGCCGGGCAGCATCAGGTTCTTGAGCCGGATGTTGGCGAACGTACCGCGCACCATGACCTCGTGGTTGCCGCGGCGCGCGCCGTACTGGTTGTAGTCGGCGGGCTTGACGCCGTGCGCGTCGAGGTAGCGGGCCGCGGGGCCGCCCTTGGCGATGTTGCCGGCCGGCGAGATGTGGTCGGTGGTGATCGAGTCGCCGAGGACGGCGAGGATGCGCGCGCCGGCGAGATCGACGAGCGGCCGCGGCGTGGGGCCGAGGTCGTCGAAGAAGCTCGGCTTGCGGATGTAGGTCGAGCGGTCGTCCCACGCGAAGGTGTCACCGGCGGGGACCTGGAGCGCGCGCCAGTCGGCGTCGCCGTCGAGCACGTGGGCGTAGCGCTGCTGGTACTGCTCCTTATGGATCGCCTTGCGCATCGCCTCGGCGACCGCGGCGGGGCTGGGCCAGAGCTCGCGCAGGAACACCGGCGCGCCGCCCGAGCCGGCGCCGATCGGCTCGGTCTCGAGGTCGATGTTCATCGTGCCGGCGAGCGCGTAGGCCACGACCAGCGGCGGCGACGCGAGGTAGTTGGCGCGCACCACCGGGTTGACGCGGCCCTCGAAGTTGCGGTTGCCCGACAGCACCGAG
>VBLP01000071.1:18904-25916 GCA_005887925.1 Deltaproteobacteria bacterium
AGCCGAGCGCGTCGAGATCCTGCTGCAGGCCGGCCGCGATGAGGTAATCGGCGACCACCTTGGAGCCGGGAACGAGCGACGTCTTGACCCACGGCTTCACCTTCAGGCCCCTGGCGCGCGCGTTGCGCGCGACGAGGCCGGCCGCAATCAGCACCGACGGGTTCGACGTGTTGGTGCAGCTGGTGATCGCGGCGATCACGACGGCGCCGTGGCCGAGCTCGAAGCTGCCGTGCGCGGTGGTGACCGGCCGCGTCGCGGCGAGGGTGCCGGGCGCGGCGTGGCCGCCCTCGCTCGACCAGGTGTCGATCGCGGCGGCGTCGGCGCCGCACTTGTCGCCGAGGATCGCGCTGACCGCGCGGCGCCAGGCGCGGCGCGACGTCTTGAGCGGGACGCGGTCCTGCGGGCGCGCGGGGCCGGCGAGCGAGGGCTCGACGGTCGACAGGTCGAGCGCGAGCGTGTCGACGAACCGCAGCCTGGCCGCGGGGTCGTGCCACAGCAGGTTCTCCTTGGTGTAGCGCTCGACCAGCGCGACGTGGTCGTCGCTGCGCCCGGTGAACCGCAGGTACGCGAGGGTCTCGTCGTCGACCGGGAAGAACCCCATGGTCGCGCCGTACTCGGGCGCCATGTTGGCGATCGTGGCGCGATCGGGCAGCGACAGCGCCGCGACGCCGGGCCCGGTGAACTCGACGAACTTGTCGACCACGCCCTTCTTGCGCAGCATCTGGGTCACGGTGAGCACGAGGTCGGTCGCGGTCGCGCCGGGCGGCAGCTGGCCGGTGAGCTCGAAGCCGACGACCTCGGGGATCAGCATCGCCATCGGCTGGCCGAGCATGACGGCCTCGGCCTCGATGCCGCCGACGCCCCAGCCGAACACGCCCAGGCCGTTGACCATGGTGGTGTGCGAGTCGGTGCCGACCAGCGAGTCGGGGTATGCCACGACGACGCCGGCGGCCGAGCCGGGCTCTGTGAACACGACCTTGGCGAGGTACTCGAGGTTGACCTGGTGGCAGATGCCGGTGCCGGGCGGCACCACCTTCATGTTGGCGAACGCCTGCTGGCCCCAGCGCAGGAACAGGTAGCGCTCGTGGTTGCGCTGGTACTCGAGATCGACGTTGCGCCGGAACGCGAGCTTGGTGCCGTACTCGTCGATCTGCACCGAGTGGTCGATCACCAGGTCGGCGGGCTTGAGCGGGTTGATCGCCTTTCCGGACAGGCCGAGCTTGACGAACGCGTCGCGCATCGCCGCGAGATCGCACACCGCGGGGACGCCGGTGAAGTCCTGCATCAGCACGCGGGCGGGGCGGAGCTGGACCTCGTGCTCGACGCGCTGCCGCGGGTCCCAGCCCGCGACCGCGCGGATGTCGGCGGGCTGGACGGTCTTGCCGTCCTCGTGGCGCAGGAGGTTCTCGAGCAGGATGCGCAGCGAGTAGGGCAGGGTCGCGACGTCGCCGACGCCGGCCTTGACCAGCGCGTCGAGCCGGTAGAGCTCGACCTTGCTGCCGCCGACCGCGATCTGGGCCCTGCTGGAGAAGCTGTTGGTCATCGTCGTCATGTCATGTCCTCTGGAGGCTTTGCGAATCTAGCAGGATGTGCGCGACTATCGTGAGCCATGACCACCGAGCTCGTCGCCGACGAGGCCGGCATCGCCGCGATCGCCGCCGCGATCACCGCCGCGCCGCTCGTCGCGTTCGATCTGGAGTTCCTCGCGCAGGACCGGCTGGTGCCGACCCTGTGTCTGGTCCAGGTCGCCTGGCTCGAGCATATTCGCTTGGATGCACCCGCGGCGGCGATGGTTTCGGCGCCGCCGGTGGTGAGGCTGGTCGATCCACTCGCCGTCGACGTCGCGCCGGTGGTCCGCGCGCTCGCCGCGCACCCGTGCGCCGTCGCGCATGCGCCGCGCCAGGACATCGCGCTGCTCGCGGTGCGCTTCGGCGTGACGATGCCGTCGGTCGTCGACACGCAGGTGATGGCGGCGTTCGCCGGGATCGGCGATCAGATCGGGTTCGCGGCGCTGGCCAACGAGCTGCTCGGGCTCACGCTCGACAAGGAGCTGCAGTGGACCGACTGGTCGGCGCGACCGCTGTCGGAGGCCCAGCTCGCGTACGCCGACGCCGACGTCCGCCACCTGCCGGCGATCTACGCGCGGCTCGCGGGCCGGCTCGGCGATCGCCTGGCGTGGGCGCGCGCCGAGAGCGCGGCGGTCGCGGCGGCCGCGGCCGAGGCTGCCCGCGTGGTGCCCGAGACGGCGTGGCGGCTGCTCGGCGGGCTGCGCGGGCTCGACGCGGCGACGCTGGCCCGGGTGATCGAGCTCGCGGCGTGGCGCCAGCGCGTGTGCGCCGAGCTCGATCGGCCGCTCGGCCAGGTGCTGCAGGACCGCCAGATCCTCGAGCTCGCGCGGCTGCGCACGGGCGGCGCGGGCGCGATCCGCAGCGTCAAGGGGCTGTCGGGCCTGGCGCGCGGGCGCGCCGACGAGATCGCCGCCGCGATCGCCGCCGCGAGGCCGGGCGAGGTGCCCGCGGTTGCCGCGGTGCGGCCGCCGAGCGTGCGGGCGCAGCGCTGGTCGGAGATGCTGCTCGCGATCGTGCAGCTGATCGCCGACCAGACCGGGATCGCGGCCCGCCTGCTCGCGACGCGGGCCGATGCCGAGGAGCTGGCGCGCGCGGTCGACGAGGGCGGCCTGGCCGCCGCGGAGGCGCTGCCGGCGCTGGCGAGCTGGCGGCGCGACGTGCTCGGCCGCGCCTGGCTCGGCTGGCTGACCGGCGAGCTCGTGCTGATCGGGGATGTCGACGCGCCGCACGGCGTGCGGCTGGCGCCGCGCTGACGACACCCCGGCGGGTTCCTCGGCGCTCTTGCGATGTCGCCGGCGCGGCTACGACCAGCCGACCCAGTAGTAGACCAGCGCGTGGAAGTTCTTGTCGCGGTGCGCCGACTCGAGCGCCGGCGAGACCTTGTCGCGGTCCTTGGCGCCGCCGAGCACGCCCGGCCACGGATCGATCATCACCAGCTCCTCGTCGAGCTTGGGATCGAGCCGGTCGATCGTGATGCCGACCGCGTGCTGGATGGCATCGTCGGGGATCTGGTCGCCGGCGGCTCCGGGGGTGGGGTGGAGCTTGCGGAAGTTGGTCGGCAGCATCGCGCCGCGATAGCCGCGGCCGGCGCGGACCCAGTCGAAGATCGCCGCGGTCGGCGTGGCGACGCGCCGGCACTGCAGCCGGTAGCCGAGCTCGTGGAGCGACGACACGCGGCCGGTGAACCAGTGCTGCACCTTCTCGATCGAGCCGCCCTCGCGCGAGGTGTTGAGCTCGTGGAAGATGTGCTCCTGGATGCCGGGTGCGTAGGCGCCGGCGCGATACGCGATCCGGCGCAGCAGGTACGCGGTTGCCGCGCCGGCGCACGCCGACGGGGTATGAAACACCTGCACCAGGAAGCGGACGTCTTCCGGACGTTGCAGGACGACGTCTTCGCGGCTCACGGCGATCGATTCCACGAGGTACTACCAGCGTACACGAGCGCAGCCGGCGCGTGGTGCGTCATGCCCACCGATCGGCTCGCTCCCTTTCCACCCGCTTGATACGTGCGCCCGACGGGAGGGCTTCCCGGATCTCCGTTGATTGACACTGTGTCAGGTTTCTTGTACTGACACTATGTCAGCTCATGCCGCGCCGACCCGACCTCGCACGCCGCGCCCAGCTGGCCCGGGCCGCGTTTGACGTGCTGCGGGCGCGCGGGATGCAGATCTCGATGCGTGAGCTGGCCGACGCGCTCGGGATCAAACGCCCCACGCTGTACTTCTATTTCCCCGACGTCGGCGCGGTGTTCGAGACCGTGCTCGAGCAGATGTCCCAGGCGCTGACCGAGGCCGTGGCCGCGCGGGTCCGCGAGCAGGCGCATCCGATCGACCGGCTGCGCGCCGTGATCGACGGAACCCTCGGGTTTCACCGGGAGCGGCCGCAGCTGATCGCGGGGCTGCTGCAGCTGTGGGCGCTCGGCGGCCGCGATCTGTCTGCCGTGCTCGACCGGGAGCGCCGCGGCGTGCTGGCGGCGCGCGACGCGCTGGTCGACGACCTCCGCGCCGGCATCGCGCGCAAGGAGGTCCGGCCCTGCGATCCGGAGCGCGTGGTCGATGTCGTGCTCGCGTTCGTCGAGGGCACCATCGTTCATCACGTCCTCGGGATCGCGCGCAGCGACGACGCCAGCGACGAGCTCGTTCGCCGCGTGCTCGAGCCGCTCCGCGCGCAGCGCAGGAGAAAGCGAGCCCGACCATGACGCAGGATCGGGCTTCGATCGTTCCCGGTGACGCGCGCCCCGGATCGCGCCGATGGCAAGCGTTGCCTCGGTAGAGCCCGGTTCGCTGTTCCTCGCTCGCGCGGCCGTCAACGCGGCATTCCGTGCGCGAACCTGATGATGCGCGATGCGTATTTTGATCTTGTGACCGAATCGTCACTCGCCGCCGGCTCATGCAATGACAATGCAATAGGCAGCGCATTGGGGAATTCCCGAGAACAATACGGTTGAATCCACTGGCAGAGCTTGCTTACGATGGTCAAACGCGCGAATTTGCGCTTCGGGGGCCCGCCATGGATCTGATCAACTGGCTGAACATCGTCGTGCTCATCGCCGGCGGCATCCTCGCCGCGTCCGGCCTGATCGTCGCCAAGAAACCCGACGCAAAACAGCTGATCGACAAGCTGGTGCCCTATCAGGCCGTGATCGGAGTCGCGTTGCTCGCGCTCGGCCTGATCCATCTTCTCTGGTGGCTCGGCCATGGCCTGCTCACCGGCGTCACGCATGGATCGTTCTTCGCGATCGTGATGCTCGTGATGACCGTCGTGTCGATCCTGCTCGGATTCCTGTTCGGAATGCCGCAGATCGCCAAGTGGATGCCGGGGCAGGGCGGCGCCGAGAACAAGGGCATGGAGCTGTCGAACAAGCTCGCCCCGTATCAGGGCATCCTGGGCCTCGTCGGGCTCGCCGCGGCACTGCTCGCGCTGCTGTACCGGCTGCACATCCTGTCGGTGGGCTTCTAACCGGCGCGCGGCCGGGGAATCACCGCGCGCCGTAGTTGTGCGCGGTGACCTCCTCGTTGCGATCGGTCGCCGGCGGCGGATCGGGGGACAGCGCGGTGATCCGCGCGCGCGTCGCGTCGTCGAGCGCGATCTCGCCGGCCGCCAGCGTCGGGGCGAGCTGCTCCACGCTGCGGCCGCCGACCAGCACGCTGGTCACGCCGGGATGCGACGCGACCCAGGCGACCGCGAGCGCCGCCGGCGGATGACCGAGCTCGGCGGCGAGCGCGGTGAACTGCCCGGCGATCGTCAGGTAGCGCGGATCGGCGTAGCGCACCGTGTACATCCGGGCGTCGAGCAGGCGGCCGCGCTCCGGCTTGCGCTCGGGGCCGTACTTGCCGGTCAGAAGGCCGCCGCCGGTCGGGCTGTACGGGATCACGGCGAGGCCGAGCGAGCTCGCCATCGGCAGGATCTCGACCTCGACCTGGCGCTTGACCAGGTTGTACATCGGCTGGATCGCGACCAGCGGCGCCCAGCCGTGCAGGCGCTGCACGCCGAGCGTGTGGGCGACCTGCCAGGCCGCGAAGTTCGAGCACGCCGGGTAGAGGATCTTGCCCGCGCGCACCAGGTCCTCGATCCCGCGCATCGTCTCTTCGACCGCGGTGATGTCGTCGAAGCGATGCAGATAATACAGGTCGATCCGATCGGTCGCGAGCCGGCGCAGGCTGGCCTCGGCCGCGCGCACCAGGTGGTAGCGCGATCCGCCGCGGTCGTTGACGCCCTTGCCGGTCGGGAAGTACGCCTTGGTCGCCAGCACGATCTGATCGCGCTCGTGGCGCATCAGGCGGCCGACGATCTCCTCGGAGCGACCCTCGTTGTAGACGTCGGCGATGTCGATCAGGTTGACGCCCGCGTCGCGCGCGGCGCGCCAGATCGCGGCCGAGGCGGCCTCGTCGGCCTCGCCGCCGAACGACATCGCGCCCAGGGCGATGCGCGACACCCGCACGCCGGTCGCACCGAGCAGGCGCGTCTCCATCATCGCACCTCGGTCATCCCGCGGGGATTTCCTCGGGCCAGGGAGTCGCGGGGCCCCCTCCCCGCGATCGATCGATCGCCCTCGGTCATCGATGGAACGCCGCCTCGATCCGGTGCAGCACCTTCTCCTCGCTCGACGACACCTTGCCGAAGCCCAGGATCCCGCCCGCCGAGGTCGCGACCATCTTGGCGAAGCCGACGATCTGGTTGCGGAGCAGCCGGTTCTGCTCGTCGTTGAGCTGCGACGCGAGCGCCTTGATGTAGGCCTCCCACGCGGTGAACAGCTCGTCGCCCGGCTTGTGCTTGAGCCAGGCCTGGAGCAGCTCGTAGCCGTCGCTGCCCTCCTCGAGGCCCTTGCCGTGGGCGCCCTGCAAGATCGCGGTGCGCTCGTTGTCCTGGATCGAGCCGTCGGCCCACGCCACCTGGATCAGCGGCACCAGCGACAGCGCGGCGATCGTGTTGCCGCGCAGGCCGAGCGCGACCAGCTGGTCGAGCACGGCGTCGTCGCTCATCCCCGATACCTTGCGCAGCTCGTCCTTGGACGTCTTGACGTCGAGCTTGTGCTTCATCGCGGCGAGCTTCTCCTGGTTTTCCTTCTCGTAGAACTGGTTCTCGAGCGCTCGTCCGCGCTCTTCGAGGGTCACTTCGCTCACGACGGGCTCCTTGGGTTGTCCCACAGACCCTAACGCATCTTGCCCGCCGCGGCTGACCCCGCGCGGCGATTTGACCGGGAGGCGGTTGCCGGGCGCCCGGCGCCCAACCCGGGGCGCACTGAGGTAACGTGGCGGCGTGAGCTCACGGCCGCGCCGTCGTCCACACCGCAGCGGTTTGCGTCTCTGGCTGGTGCCGATCGCGATCCTGGGCGGCATCGCGCTGGTCGCGTTCGCGTCGCTGTACATGCTCGACCACCACGTCACCGGGGGAATCTCGGATCCCAAGCCGGAGAGTGCGGTCGGACGCTATGTCAGGTTCGA
>VBLP01000072.1:0-6846 GCA_005887925.1 Deltaproteobacteria bacterium
GGCCTCTGACTTCGCTGTTCGGGCCGCGGGCGGAGCCGAGGCGCCGGCTCGCCGGTTCGGATGTCAGGGCGAGATCTTTCGCTCGAGCACTTCATTGACGTCCGTGACGTCGAGCGTGAGCTTCTTTTTGGCCGGCTTGTCCGTGGCCGCCGGCTTGTCCGTGGCCGCCGGCTTGTCCGCGGCCGCCGGCTTGTCCGCGGCCGCCGGTTTGGTCGTATCCGCTGGCTTGTCCTGAGCCGCCGGCGTGGAAGTCTCGTCGGGCTTCGGCGGCTCGGGAGACTTTTCGTTCTTCGGCATCTCAACCTCCTTGACTGGCCGTCGACACTAGCGTCTGGCGATCCGGGCTGTCAAATGAGGTGCAGGAGTTCCTGGACATCGTTTTTTCAAGGAATGTCGACGCAGTCACGTCGCGGTGTCGAAGAAACAGTGTGCTTCAGCGCTCGTACTCTGCCCGCGGTTGCCATCAACGTTGCGCTCATTGCCGCCGTCGTTGCCATCCGGGATCGGCATGGCGATGGCGGCGCGATGGGGAGCGATGCGGAAGCTGGTCGAACGAGTGAGGATCGCGAGGAATCCCGTGCGGTTCGTGGGGTTATTACGCCCGTCCCGGCTTCTTGCCGGCGCGCCGGCGCGGAGGAGACTGCTTCGGCAGCCATACCTCGAGGGTCTGCGCCATCGGCGATAGCAGCTTCTTCTCGACGACACGGTAGTACGTTTCCATCGATTGCCGATAGTGCTGCAGCCTGCGGAGGTCCCAGAGCTTGTCGGCACCTGCCGTATTCCCCCGGATGTAGCGGCGCGCCGCGCGCAGCTCTGCCTCCTGGTCGGGCTCGATACCCTCGAGCAGATCCGCGCATGATCGGAACGTGAGCGCGGTGACCACGGTTGCATCCGGATATCGGGTGGCGACCGTGTGGATGAGGCGATGCGCTGCATGGGTATCGAGATAGCTCAGGATGAAGGTGAGCATGACCGTGTCGATCTCGCGATCGGGCGGGTCGTCGAAGCGCGCCGCGTCACCGACGTAGAACGTGAAGCGCGCATCACCCTCGACCCGCTTCTTCGCCAGCGCGATCGCGGTCGGCGAGATATCGAAGCCGATGTACGAGCCGTCGGGCGGCAGCAACCTGCTGCGCCGGAGCACGTCGGCGAACAGGCCGGGACCGGTCCCGACATCGAGCATGTGCTTGGGGTGGTATCGGCTCACCAGCCGGCGGACATGGGGGTACGCCGGTTCGCGGGAGTCGAACGCGACCCCGGTCGCCTTGTACAGCACCTCTCCTTGCTCGTGGATCGTGTACTGCACGAGCTGATTCGCGATCTCGTTGCGCGTCGCACGTGTCGGGACGCCGAGCCGGCGCTGATCGGCGGCCTGGCGCAGGATTTTCACCGGCATCCGGTTGAGGTCGCGCAGGCCGGCCGCGCCGGGACCCAGCAGGGGCATCGACGAAACTCGTTCGCGGCGGGTGGGGCTCAAGGCCGGGACGATATCACGAGCGCATCGGACGCGCGGCGACGCCACGGCAGCGCGCCGCCGACACGCGGGTTGCGCCGTCGCCGCGCATTCCGCTAGAACTGCTGCCGTTGCCGGATCCCGCCGAACGCGCCGCGCTTCCCGACCACCTGGTCGCACTGCCACATGGCTGGGCCGCGTGGCGCTGGTTCGTGCTGCGCAGCGCCGGGTTCCCCGCCGCGCAGGTCCTGCGGTTTGCGGCTGCCGCGAGCCTGCCCGCGATCGATCAGCTGATCGAGGCCGACGCCGCGGTCGATCAGGCGCGCGCGACGGCGATCGCGGCATGCCTGCAGGTGCTCGCGCGCACGCCGGACGATCAGCACCGGCCGATCCGGCGGCTGATCGATCGCCTCCGCGCGGGCCAGCTCGGCGATAGCCCCGATGCCGAGATCGCGGCGGCGCTCGCCGTCGTGCGCGCCGCGGTGGAGCGGCGGGACGCACAGCGCCGGGTGGTCGAGGACGCCTTCGCGCAGGACGGCCGCCAGATCAGCGATGCGCTCCGCGACTGGGCGCGTGATCCCAGGTTTCGCGAGGCCGTGGTGTGGCAGAACCGGGCGCTGATCGGCAACACGCTCGAGCCGCTGCTCGCGGCGCCGCTCGGGGCGACCGACGCGCGCACGCGGCAGAAGGAGACGATGGTCGCGGGCTACGCCCAGCGCTACTGCGTGAAGAACGACACGATCGGCTTCTTCGGGCCGGTCGGCTGGGCGCGGCTGGTCGACGGCGATGGCTTCGCGCGGATCCAGCCGGGCGCCGGCCTGCTCGACGTCCGCGAGGTCCACCTCGAGTACTGGTGCATGGACGCGCTCGCCGCCCGGCTCGCCGAGGATCCCGATCTGCGGCGAGAGCTCGCGCCGCGGCGGATGCCGACGATACGGCTCGACGGCGCGACGGTCCACTACCCGGTTGCGCGGTCGACGCAGATCGCGCGCGAGTACGTCGCGGTGCTCGCCGCCTGCGACGGCGAGACGGCCGCCCGCGCGATCGCCCGCGCGCTGAGCGGCGATCCGGCGCTCGGGATGTCCGAGGACGACGTCTACGGCATCCTCGCCGAGCTCGCCGAGCAGCGCCTGATCCGGTGGACGCTCGAGCTCCCCACCGCGGGCCAGCATCCGGACCGCCACCTGCGCCGGGCGCTCGAGCGGCTGCCGCCCGGCGCGGTCCGCGCTCGCGCGCTCGCGAGGTTCGCCGAGATCGACGCCGGTCGCGCCGCGGTGGCGCGCGCCGCCGGCGACGCGACCGCGCTCGATCGCGCGCTCGCCGCGTTCGACGACCAGTTCTCGCAGCTCACCGGCCTGTCCGCGACGCGGCGCGCCGGCCAGACCTACGCCGGACGCACGCTGATCTACGAGGAGACGCACCGCAACGTCGAGCTCGAGCTCGGCGCGCGGTTCGTCGATCGGCTCGGTCCGCCGCTCGAGCTCTTGATGATCAGCGCGCGCTGGTTCACCCACGCGGTCGCCGCGGCGTATCGCCCGGTGTTCGAGCGCGTCCATCGCGAGCTGCGCGACCGGACCGGCGAGGCGGCGGTCGACTACCTGCAGTACCTCGAGCAGCTCCATCCCCACCTCGCCGCGCAGGGCGACACCACGCCGACCGTGCGGCCGATCGTCGACGAGCTCCAGGCGCGCTGGCTCGCGCTGCTCGGCGTGGCTCCGGGCCTGCGGCGGATCGCGTGCTCGGCAGCCGCGCTGCGCGACCAGGTCGCGTCGGTGTTCGAGGCGCCCGCGCCGGGCTGGCCCCAGGCGCGCTACCACTCGCCGGACATCATGATCGCCGCGGCCGGCGCCGATGCGCTGCGCCGCGGCGAGTTCGACTGCGTGCTCAACGAGCTCCACGTCGGCGATCACACCTACCTGCGGCCGGTGTTCCTCAACCTGCACCCCGATCCCGGGCCGCTGCTCCGTGCGCGCGCGCGCGACCTCGGCCGGCCGGTGATCACCACCGTCGAGACCCGCGCCAACGCGCTGCGCAGCGATCACTTCCCGCCGACGCCGGAGGACCTCGACATCGAGACCAGCGACGCGCGATCATGGCGCCCGGCCGACCACGTCCTGCCGGTCGCACAGCTGGTGGTCGAGCACGACGCCGGCCGGCTGTGCGTGCGCACCCGCGACGCGCGGCGCTCGTTCGACATCACCGAGGTGTTCGAGGCCTACCTCCAGCTCGCCGCGGAGACCCAGTTCTTGCTGCTGCCGGCGCTGCCGCACACGCCGCGGGTCAGCATCGACGGGCTGATCGTCGCCCGCGAGAGCTGGTCGTTCGATCCGGCCCAGCTGGCGTTCGCGAAGGCGAGCGGGCTCGACCGCTTCCTCGGCGCGCGGCGCTGGGCGCGGCAGCACGGCGTGCCGCGCTTCATCTTCCTGCGCGTGCCGCACGAGACCAAGCCGTAGGTCAAGATCTCCGAGATGCTGCCGGCGATCGACGAGACCTGGCTCGCCGACGCCGAGGGCCGGACCTACACCGCCGAGCTGCGCATGGCGATCGTCGATCCGGTGGCCTGGCGCCCCGACGCGTGACCGCGATCAGCGCGCGCCCCCCGGCCGCCACGCGACGGGATCGACGGCGGCGATCCTGAGCTCGCTGGTGTAGCGGGTGCCGGCGGCGTCGACGACCCACGCGTGGTCCGCGCACGGCAGCATCTCGGACAGCGACGCGGCGGATGCGTGCGCCAGCTGCCGGGCCAGCATGTCGACGTAGATCGCGCTGTCGAAGTCGACGTACACGGGCTTGACCTCTTCGGGGGTGCGGGCGAACACCCAGCGCGGCATCCCGAGCGAGCGCGCCCAGCGCCGAGCGGCGACGAACCGCGCGGCCGGGTCATCGAGCGCCGGCCAGGTGAGCTCGGGCGGCATGACTCGCCAGGTCGCGCGCGCGATCACCACATCGTCGATCGTCACCCGCGGGGTCCACGCGGCCGGGGCGAGCAGCGAGAACGCCGCGAAGCTCTCGGCGATCAGGTGATGCTCGAGGAACGCGATGATGTCGAAGCGGCGCGCGCCGTCGCGGGTCCGGACCTCGAGATCGCCGTCGCGCTCGTCGACCACCAGCTCCGAGATCGCGACCACCTGGCTGCGCGGGCGCGCCGACCGCGTGTCGCCGCTCTCGAGGTCGACGTCGCGCGGCGACGGCGAGTAGTAGTCGGCGCTGGTCACCGCCCTGGACCACACCGGCGCGATGCAGGTGACGTCGATATCGGCGTCGCGCGCCGCGACCAGCTCGTCGGGCGACGGGTGCAGCTTGAGGAATGGCCCGGCGATCGTGTTGAACCCGGTGTGGAGCTCGCCGACGACGACGCAGTAGTCGCCGCGCGCGATCGCGCCGGCATCGGTCGCCGCGATCAGGACGTCCGGCGAGTGATGGCGGGCCGCGGGCCAGCCCGGGCACGGCGCGGCGAACGCCGTGCGGACCGCGTCGGCGACGGCCGCCGCGCTGCGCTGCACCGCGCGCTCGGCGGGATCGATCGAGAGTACGGTGGCCCACCGGCGGCGCAGCTCGCCCTGCACGTCGCCCACGATCGAGCCGGGCACGGCGCCGCCCGGGAACAGCCGCGGCACTTCTCGCCACAGCAGCGACAGCTCCATCGGACCTCCGTCGCCGCCGCGCATCCGGCGATGGATCTCGGCCAGCCGGGCGCGGTAGCGCGACGCGATCTCGTGGGTGAACCAGCGCGCGCTCGCGAACAGCAGCGCGAGCGGCGGCGCGAGGCGGTCGAGCACGGGGCGGCCGAGCGCGACCTCGAGGTCGCGGCGGCACTCGAGGTAGAGCGGGGTGCGCGCCGCATAGGTCTGGCCGTGCGCGCGGTGGCTCGCGGCGTCGCTCGCGGCGGTGAACGCGGCGTCGAACGCGGCGAGCGCAGATCCGAGCGCGGCGGCGTCGCTCGCGGCGGCGACCTCGGCGCGGCGGCGGTCGAGCTCGTCGAGCACGGCCGCGGCGCGGCGGCGCAGCGCGGGGTCCTCGATCCGCGCGACCAGCGCGGCGAGATGATGTTCCGGATGCGGTCCAGCCGTCGGGATCTCGAGCGTCCAGTGGACCACCCGCGTCCGCGCGAGCTCGTCGAGCAGATCGAGCAGCTCCGCCTCGTTGACGATCCCGAGCCCGGGCATCGCGATCAGCTCGCGCGCGATGTCGCGCGCCGTGCGCTCGCCATCGCAGCGCGCGACCACCGCGGCGAACTCCGCCGGCAGCTCGCTCCGGCGCGGCCCCGGCGAATGCAGCGTCACGCCGTCGAGCCGGTGGTGCGGCGATCGCCGCGGCACGAGGAACGGGCGGAGCTCGGGATCGCGCGCGAGCCGCCCCGCCACGGCGTCGATCGCCCAGTACTCGTAGTACACGGTGCGGCCCGCCAGCAGCGCCGGTCCGGGGCGCTGCACGATCGGCAGCGGGTCATCGCCGAGCCGCGCCCAGCCGCACGGACCGAAGAAGCCGATCGTATCGTTCTTGACGCAATAGCGTTGCACGTAGATCGCGATCAGGCGTTGCTTCGCGCGCGTCTTGCTGTCGTCGGCCTCGGCGGGCTGGCGCAGCAGGGCATCGACGGCGCTGGTCATCGCGCCGGGGTTCTGCCACAGCAGCGCCTGGCGGAAGCGATCGTCGGCGGCGATCCGCCGCAGCGCCTGCGAGGTCGCGTGCTGCGCCCGCCGGTGGTGCTCCGCGAGCTCGCGGGTCAGCGCGTCGAGGGTGGTGACGGCCTCGTCGAGCCGCCGCCGCAGCGCCTCGGCGTCGCCGTCCGCGATCGCGTCGGGCACGCGGTGGTGCCACAGCCGCCGCAGCGCGAGCTGCAGCGCGCGCCGCTCGGCGGGGCCGGCGCGATCGGCGGCGGCCTTGCAGGCCGCGATCAGCGCGTGCCGCCGGCGCATCACCTCGGCTTCCTGATCGAGCAGGCGATCGGCCGCCGCGGCGAGCTCGGGGCTCGCGAGCTCGAGCACGGTGCGCGCCGCGAACCCGGTGGCCCGCAGGCATGCCCAGGTCCACAGCGACCACCCCTCGGTGAGTCCGACCAGGTGTTTCATGGTGCTCGCATGTCGACGCCGTGGCGATTATGAGAGCGCGCTCGGTGCTGTCAATCACAGCGTCCCGCGGGGCGGATCGCCGCTCGCGTCGACGCCGGCGGTCGAGCCGCGGTTGACACCCACCCGGGGGTGGGCCTAATAAGGCATGTGGTATACCGTCGCGCCGGTGTCGCTGTATCCGTGGTGGTAGCGAGTCGGGCCTCGGGAATGGCCATGATCGTCGTCTGGCTCGCCGCGGCGACGACGGCGCAGGCGCAGGTCCGGCGCGAGCTGACGTTCGCAGATGCGGTGACGATCGCGCTCGCGCACAACGGCGATCTC
>VBLP01000072.1:7017-29222 GCA_005887925.1 Deltaproteobacteria bacterium
CGCCGTCTACGATCCGGCCTACACCACCGGGCTCACCCTGTCGCTGACCCAGCCGCTGCTGCGCGGCGCCTGGCGCTCGGCCAACCTGCAGCCGATCGTCGTCGCATCGCTGCGCCGCGAGCTCAGCGAGCAGCAGCTCCGCGTGCGGCTCGAGCAGATCGTCGGCGAGGTCGAGGTCGCCTACTGGACGCTGGCGCTCGCCTACAAGGAGCGCGAGGCCCGTGCGTCGTCGCTCAAGCTCGCCGAGGACCAGCTCGCCGACAGCACGCGGCTGGTCCGCCTCGGCACCATCTCGGACCTCGATGTCGTCGAGGCGCGGGCCGGTGTCGGCAGGATGAGGCAACAGCTGATCCGCGCCGAGCAGGCGATCGCCGAGGCCGAGGGCCGGCTGCGCAGCGTGATCGTCGGCGATGCGGCGTGGCGATCCGACGACGTGATCATGCCGGTCGACGAGCCCGAGATCACGCAGGTCTCGTACGCCGTCGCCGACCACCTCCGGCTCGCCCACGACAACCGGCCCGACGTGCTCGCCGCCCGCAAGCAGCTCGAGGCCGAGCGCGCCGCGCTCGGGGTCACGGCCAACGAGCTCATGCCCGCGCTCGATCTGGTCGTGACCGGCGGGTTGATCGGCTTTGCCGGTCAGCTCGATCGCAACTACGCCACCAGCGGAGTGGTCGACGGCACGCTCAACCCGGTGTATGTCGCGGACCCCGAGGTCAGCGGCGGGGTGATGCGGGCATTCCAGAACCTGGTAACCGGTGGCAACTATGCTGTGTCACTGGGGCTCAGGCTGGAGCTCCCGCTCGACAACAGCGCGGCGCAGGCGCGCCACGAGCGCCAGCGCCACGTGCTCGGCCAGGCCCGCATCGCCGAGCGAGCGCTGCTGGCCAAGGTCGACAGCGAGGTCCGGACCAGCCTTGCGGTGCTGCGGGGCGACGAGGCGCTGCAGAAGGCCGCCGACGAGGCGGTGACGGTCAACGAGCGGCTGCTCGCGGGCATGCGAAAGCGGTTCTCTGTCGGCACGATCACGAGCTTCGACGTGCTGCGTGTAGCCGAAGAGCTGACCCGCGCGCAGATCGACGCCGCCCGCGCCCGTGTGAGCTATCGCATCTCGCTCGCGCGACTCGCCACTGCCGATGGCACGCTGCTGCAGCAACTCCACATCGCGGTTTCGTCACTGCGCAAACCGAATTAACAGCTCCGGCGGCGGTGCTGGCTTGACCGTGTCTTCGCCGATGTGCGAGCCTGCCGGCCATGGCTGTCCACGGTGTGGGCTTGCAGATCAACGCGACGACGCTCGCCATGGTGGACGACGTGGATCCGGGCCTCTACAACTTCTCGGAGGTGCTGTGTGATTCGGTGGCGGCGCCGCTCGACTGCGGCTACGTCATCGATCCCGCGGCGCGGCCGGTGATGGAGCAGCTCGCCGCGCGCCACCCGCTGCTCGCCCACGGCAATCACGGCAACGAGTTCGGCTACGACCCGCTCGACGAGACGCCGGGCGTGCGCCGCCACATCGCGATCGCGCACGAGATGAAGAGCCCGTGGTACGCCGACCACATGTTCTTCGGGTTCCGCGAGTCCGCGTTCATGTGGTCGAGCCCGCTGCAGTTCTCTCGCCTCGAGATCGAGCGCGTCGCGGGCCGCGCCGCCGCGCTGCAGGATCGCATGAAGCTGCCGCTGCTCCACGAGAACGCGTTCTACTACGCGCGGTTTCCGGGCTCGGAGATCGAGGAGGCCGAGTTCATCGCCGGCCTCGTCGAGCGCGCCCAGACCTATCTCCTGCTCGATCTCCATAACTGCTATTCCAACTCGGTCAATTTCCCCGATTACGACCACTGGAAGTTCCTGAAGACGATCCCGCTCGATCGCGTGATCGAGATCCACCTCGCCGGCGGCGAGCAGATCGAGGACTGGTATCACGATTTCCACAATCACTATGTCCCCGAGCCGGTGTGGGAGATGCTGGAGTACGTGCTCAAGCATGCCTCGCGCCTCGAGGCGGTCACGCTCGAGGTCCAGGGCCCGGCACACAGCGCGAAGTCGCATGCCGTCATGCCGGACTGGCCGTTCATGGTCAGCAACGATCTCAAGCGGGCGCGCCAGCTGTGGGATTCGATCCGGGGCCCCGGGGGCCGGGCCTGAGCGATGCCGATCGCCGCGCGCCTCGCCTACGACGTCTGGTTGCAGCTGATCTCCGACGAGGAGCTCTACCGCGCGATGATCGATGGCACGCATCGCGAGCTCGCCGCGAGCCGCGCGCTCGATGCCGACAAGCTCGCGGTGCTCGACGCGTTCCGCGCCGAGAAGGGCACGCGCTGGAACGTCGAGAACCTGCGGTTCCGCAGCGCGGCCGAGACCGCGGACACGGTGCTGAGCTACCTGCCGCGGACGGTCCGGATCCTGACCAACGGGGACGAGAACTGGCTGCAGGACATCTGCTTCGAGTACCTGGCGTTCCACCGCTGGATGCAGTGGGGCCACTACCGCTTCACCGAGTGCGAGCGGTTCGGCGCCTACGTCCGCGACCGGATCATGAAGCGGCGGATCACGCCGCCTCACCTCGAAGCCGTGCTCGAGTTCGAGCTCGGCGTGATCCGGCTGCTCAAGCGGACCGCCGAGATCCCGGCCGATCAGTGGCCGACGCCGCCGCAGCTGAGCGACGCGCAGCTCGCCGACATCGCCGTGCGCCGCGCGCCGGCGGTCGAGCTGATCGAGCTCGCGACGGACATCCGCGAGCTGGTCGAGTCCAAGGATCCGGCGCGCGCGACGGTCCGGCCCGGGGCGGTGACGTTTCTGGTCTACGTCCCGTCGCTGCAGCACACCCACCGGACCAAGATCCTCGGCGACGGCCCCAAGATCGTCCTGGACCGCCTGTCCGGAGACCGGACAACTGGCGCGGTCGCCGCCGAGCTCGAGGACGAGTACGGCCTCGAGCCGGCCGAGCTGTTCGGGCTGGTCCGCAACTGGCTCGACGAGCGGATCCTCGCGGTCGACCGGAGCCGCTAGTCGGCGAGGCGACGAGGCGAGGTCGAGCAGTTGCCGGGTTCGTACGATGCCAGCTGGCGGGCGCTGCCGGCGTTCATCGTCCGGCCCGCCGGCTTTGCGTTCGGCCGGCTCGCCGAGCTGCGCTTCGTCCGATCGGTCGCCGCGGCGGGCGAGCTCGCGGCGGCGGCGCGCGATCGGCGGGCGGCCGGCGCCGCCCTCGACGAGGCGCTGGGCCAGGAGCGCTACCGCGATCACCCGGCGTTCGACGATCCGGTGGCGCGCAAGCAGCTGAGCCGCCACATCAAGCACGCGCGCGCGTTCGCCCGCGGCGACGGCGGCCCGCTGCCGGCGGAGGCGCTCGCCGAGACCGCCCGCGTGGTGCCCCGGGTCGCGGTGCTGGTCGATGCGCTGCGCGCCGGCCACGACCGCCACGCCGCGGCCGCGCGCGCGTTCGACGCGGTGTTCGCGCGCGAGCTCGACGACCGGCGGGTCGGGTTGCGGGCGGTCTACGCCGGCGACGAGCGGCTGCGCGAGGCCGTGTTCATCGAGAGCCCCGAGGCATTCGAGCGCATCCTGCAGCTCGTCGCGAGCGCCGGGCCGCGCGACGTCCGGGCGCGCCAGCGCGAGCGGCTCGCCGCGATGTACCTGCAGCGGTTCTGCGCCAAGAACGACACCAACAGCATCTGCGGGCCGCACGGCGTCGCCTGGCTCGTCGCGGGCGCGATCACGCCGCGCGTCGCGATCGCGGCCGGCGGGGAGCACCGCCGCAGCTACTTCTCGCACTGGGCCGCCGAGCGCCTGCTCGACGAGGTCAGCCGCCGCGCCGGCGCCGAGCTCACCGTGCCGGTGCGGGTCAACCCGATGCTGCGGCTGGACGGCGCGACCGCGTCGTGGTGCGTGATCGAGCACGACGCCACCACGGCGTTCCGCCGCCGCTACAGCCGCGCCAATCTGCCCGGGCCCGCGGTGACGCTGCTCGACCTGCTCGCGCAGCGCCCGCGCACGCTCGCCGAGCTCGACCGGCTCGTCGCCCCGGAGCTCGGGCTGACCAGCGACGAGATCGCCGGGCTGATCGATCAGCTGTGCGCCGCCGGCATCGCCGTGCGCCGCGCGGCCCTGCCTCCCGGGCTGTTCGACCCGCTCGCCGCCCTTGCCGCGATGATCGACGGCTGGCCGCGCGAGGCGCGATCCTGGGGCCACGACCACGTCCGCACGCTGCAGGACGAGACCGCCGGGTTCGCCGCGGCGCGCTTGCCCGAGCGCGTGGCGAGCTACCGCCGGCTGGTAGAGCACTACCGCGGCGCCACCGGGGACGCCGCCGAGCGCGGCCACGGCCGGCACTACGCCGACCGGATGCTCGTGCACGAGGACTGCCATGCGGCGATCCACGCCGAGATCGGCGCGGAGACCCTCGGTCCACTGCTCGCCGCGCTCGCGCCGCTCCTGCATGCGGCCTCGCTGCCGCTCGACCTCGCGCGCGAGTCGGTCCGCCACTGGTTCCGCGGGCGGTTCGGCGCAGGCCGGCGAGCGTCCGCCGTCGAGGTGCACCGCGCGTTCGACGAGGAGCGCGCGGCCGAACAGGTCGCGGCCACGCCGGTGGCCGACGCGCTGCGCGCCGGCATCGCACGCGTCGAGGCGTGCTTTCGCGATGCGATCGCCGCGGCCGCCGGCGGTCCGGCGCGCGTGTCATCGCCGGCGCTCGCGGCCGCGCTCGCGGGCACGCCCGTCCGGCCCGGCTTCGTCAGCGTCGACGTCCTGCTGTGCCGGACCGGCGCCGCCCCCGCGCTCCCCGGACCGCGACCGGGTCGTCGCTGCGATGCGCGCCGCGCTGGCCGCGCTGGCGGCGGGCCGGCCGACCCTCGAGGCCATGTTCGCGCACACCCAGGCGACCGATCGCCGGTTTGCCATCGCCGATGCCGACCTCGTGCTGATCGACGCCGCCGATCGCAGCGCCGGTCGCCCCTCGGTCCGGCTCGGTCAGCTCGATGTCGTGCTCGACGGCGACGAGCTGCGGTTCCTCGACGGCGAGCGCGAGGTGCTGCCGATCGCGACCTACACGACGTACCCGTTCCTGCAGTACACCAGCCCGCTCGCGCCGCTGGTCGACGACTTCGCCGGCAAGTTCTTCCCCGACGCGCTGTTGCCCGACGCGGCCCGCGCCGCCGACGCGCCCCGCATGCTGGTCGACGACCTGACGTTCCGCCGGCAGAGCTGGGGCCGCCCGGCGACCGAGCTCCACGCGGCGCTGGCCGGCAAGGACGGTGCGCTGCTGGTCGCCGCGCAGGAGCTGCGCGCGCGGCTGGGCTGCCCGGCGACGGTGTTCGCGTCGCTGCCATGCGAGCCCAAGCCGGTGCTGGTCGACTTCGACAACTTCTTCCTCGTCGAGAGCTTTGCGCACCTGGTGGCGCGCCAGGCGGTGGACGCGGGCGACGCCGTGGTCCGCCTCACCGAGATGCTGCCCGGGCCCGACGAGCTGTTCGCCACCGGCCCCGACGGGCCGCGAACGTCCGAGCTGCGGATGGGGTTCTACCGCCTGCCCGGCTAGGAGCAATGCCGATCGATCAGCGTCAGGGGTCGGAATTGATCAGATTCTCGTCCGCCACGAAGTCTCGGCGATGGACGCAAGCCGCAGCAGTTCGGCTCTCCTGAGCGGCGTCGACGCGCTGCGGGAGCCTGCGGATGGCAACCAGGCGCCAGAACGCGAGCGCGGTGCACACACAAGGTGGCCTGTGGACGCGGCCGGGCCGAGGACAACCACGCGGACGTGGCGCCGGAACGCGTACGCTCGGGAGGTGGTTGCCCTCCGCCCTTGGACAACCGCGCACCACAGCGCCGGCCAACCAAGTGCGCGCTTGTCCACCGCGCCCACAGGCCCTACCGCCACGATGAGAGACTTGGTTCTCTTGAAGAGGATCTCGAACGGCCACGAGGATGCGCGCATCTCCTCGCCAGACGAGATGTTGGTCCCGCTGGTCCCAGCTGGGACGTCGGCAGTGGCACCGCGCCCACGTGGGCGCAGCCGTCGATCCGCGGCGTCGCCGAGGCCCGGGGCGCGTCGGTGCATGATCCATCGCCACGGTCCCAGCTGGGACGCCGGCAGTGGCGCCGCGCCCCACGTGGGCGCAGGCGTCGAGCTGCGGTGTCGCCGAGGCCCGGCGGTCGCGTCGGCACATGTTTCGCGGGTGTCGCCGAGGCCCAGCGGTCGCGTCGGTGCATGATCCATCGCCACGGCCCCAGCTGGGACGTCGGCAATGGCGCCGCGCCCACGTGGGCGCAGCCGTCGAGCCACGCTCCGTCGCTGAGACCCGCGCCACATGACCACGGGTCTCGACAACTCAGCATCTCCTGGCTCTTCAAGAGAACCAAGTCTCTCATCGTGGCGGTAGGGCCTGTGGGCGCGGTGGGCAAGCGCGCACCTGGTTGGCCTGGCGTTGTGGTGCGCGGTTGTCCAAGGGCGGAGGGCAACCACCTCCCGAGCGTACGCGTTCCGTCGCTACGTCCGCGTGGTTGTCCTCGGCCCGGCCGCGTCCACAGGCCACCTTGTGTGTGCACCGCGCTCGCGTTCTGGCGCCTGGTTGCCATCCGCACCCAAACGCTCTTGACCTCCCTGCTTGGTCCCCAAGCGTTTCCCCGCCGACGAGATCGCGACCCTGTACCACGAACGCTGGGGAACTTGAGCTCGGGTACGATGAGATCAAGACCGAGATGCTCGATCGCGAAGAAGCGATCCGCAGCAAGCGCTCCAGCGCCGTGACCCAGGAACTGTGGGGCATCTTCGTCGCCTACAATCTCGTGCGCCTCGAAATGCAGCGCGTTGCCGACGACGCCGGCGTCGAGCCGACGCGGATCAGCTTCGTCGCGGTGCTTCGGCTCATCTGCGAGTGGCTCTGGGGTGCCGTCGCTACGCTGGGCGCGATCCCAAGCCCCACGGAACCTCCGTGCCAAACTGAAGACCCTGATCCTGCCGCCGCGACGCCCCGACTGCAGCTACCTACCCCAGGCAATGGATCGGTTCACGGTCGCATCCTGGGTAGGGGGGCGAACGCGAGTGACAACGGCTCGGTACCCGGTGACAACCGGGGTGACCGGGGTGACAAGGAACGACATGTGTGTCCGGATCGGGCATATCTCTGTCGTGGTTTGCGTGGTCACGTCGCCTATCCGCCATGGTGCTGCTTGCGTACGGAGCCAACGTCGCCACGAAGATCTTGCCGACCGGAGAGCCATGACGCGCGACCAGATCTTCGACGCTCTCTCGGCCTTGAGCGCAACGCAGCTCGATGCCGTGGTCTACAAGCTGGCCGTGCCCCGGGCCATCCTCCCCGGGCCGTCAACCCCCCCGGTCACGGTCATCGTCGAGGCGCTCCACTGGGCCGAGCAGCAGGGCCGTCTCGATGATGTCGCCCGCCTTCTCGCCGAGGTCAGCGCTCCCGCACCAGCAACTCTCGCACCCGACGCAGGCTCTGCCTCGTCCTTGCGGCAGGCCGTCGACGAGCTCGATACCCTCCTCCGGGAGCACCGGCGCGCCGTGCACCGCCCGCCGGACGTGGTGAAGCAGGCGAAGGACAGGATCGAACGGCTGGCGGAACAGATCGCCGCCAGCTGGATCGTGGGGCGGGGATCTGTCGTCGCCGGCGCGATGCTGGAGCGGCGGATCGGCGCCGGCAACTTCGGCACGGTCTGGTACGCGGTGGACCGGGCCACCGGCGAACCGCGTGCCGTGAAGGTCTTCCACATCGACAAGCTGACCGTCGGCCTCATGCTGTGGCGGTTCCGGAGGAGTATTCGCGCCCTGAAGCGCCTGAGCGAGCGCCCGCGACTCCGCAAGCGATCCGACGACCGCGGCTCGGTGGTGACCTTCTACGAAGAGGACGAGAGCACGCTGGCGTTCTCGATGAAGTACCTCCCGGGAGGGAGCCTGGACGATGCCGCCAAGCTGGGGTGGAGCCTCGACGCCAAAGTGGTTGCGATGGTGAAGATCTGCGCCGCGGTCGCGTACGGCCACGAGAACGGGATCGTCCACCGGGACATCAAGCCAGCCAACATCGTGCTCAGCGAGAGGCACGAGCCCGTGCTCACCGACTTCGACATCGCCGATATCAAGTTCGTGACCAGCCTGTCGACCGTGGCCGAGGGAGGGCTGGGGACGCCGGTGTTCGCCGCCCCCGAGCAGCTCCGCGACGGCGAGGCGTCCGACGAGCGATCGGACGTCTACAGCCTCGGCCGCGTCCTCCATTTCTTGCTGATCGAGCAGTCTCCTGGGATCGAGCTGGGGAAGGAGCCCGAGCTCCGTAACCTGCGGGACTTCCCGCCGGGCATCGTCGAGGTGGTCCGCCGGGCGACCCAGCACCTGCCGAGCCGGAGGTTCGTCAACGTCACGCAGATGCTCGAGGCGCTGGAGCACTCGCGCACGGGGGCCGCCGCGCGCGCGGCGCGCCTCGGGGACATGCGGCGCTGGATCGTCCGCAACATCCGCCTCTTGCTGACCATGCTGGCCATCACCGGGAGCGCGGTCGGCTTCGGACTGTACGAGCGTAGCCGCGCCCACCGCGAGCAGATCCTGCGCGACCAAGCCAGGACCGAGGAGGCCCTCACGCGGGCTGCCGTGGGTGCGCTCGCCGAGGCCGCGAAGGAGCTAGCTCGTCTCAACCAGCAGGTGAGGAACTTCCAGGCCAGCACGACGACGCTCGTGAGCCGGAAGGACGCCCTCGTTGCATCCATCGCTGAGCTGAAGCGCGCGGTCAACGACACCAAGACCTCCACCAAGGACCGAGAGGGCTTCCAAGAGAGGCTGGTGAAGGGCCAGGAAGATCTAGATCGGGTGAACGCACAGATCACCGAGAACCAGGCGCAGCAGAGGCAGTTGCAGGACGAGATCGTTGCCGCCGAGGCGAGGGTGAAGCGACAGGCGAGTGCTGGCAGGCCCCCTGCGCAGGAGTCCGGCCCTGCGCAGGAGTCCAGCCCCGTCCCTGCGCAGGAACCCCCGAGCAAATGCGAGCAATGCAAACGGAAGCACGATCATTGCCTCGCCATGGCCGACGACGCGTGGTTCTACTGCGTCGCCGATGTCGACGGCCTTCGCCGGAGTACGCGTTCCTGCGCAAGGCCCGGCTGTAAAAACCGAAAGCTCGAGGCGTGCCGGCGGGACTCCTGCCAGTAGCGATCAGGCCCGGTACATGTCACCGATCTTCCGCTTTGGCGCTGGCAGTACCGGCATGCCTGCCGCGTGGATGGTCCGGCTACATCAGTCCCCACAGCTCGACGCGGAACACGCGCTCGAGCGGCAGGTAGAGCTTGGCGTAGGCCAGGCTGCGGCGGCGGCCGTAGAGCCGGGCGTGGCCGATCATGCCGGCGCGCCCGATCGGCGTCGCGAACGCCGTGGTCACGGCGACGATCTCGCCGGTGCCGGCGTCCAGCGCCGCCCGCGAGATCGGATCGCGGTCATCGCGGCCGTCGCGTCCGTTCGGCGCGTGGACCGTGTCCCGCAGCCGCGCGATCGCGCAGTGGATCGCCTCGCCGGGGGCGCCCAGCGATCGGAGCTCGATCTCGTCGCCGGCGGCGAGCTCGGCGAGCGGCGCGCCCACCGACAGCGGGATCTCGGCGACGAACGCGCCGACATCGTGGATCTCGGTGAAGCTGTCGCCGCGCTCGAGGCGGGCGTAGCGGCGATCCTCGAGGTGCTTGGTCGCGACCACGCCGTCGATCGGGCTCCTGATCGTGAGCAGCGCGCGCTCGGCCGCGGCGATGTCCTCGGGGCGCGCCCCGGCCTCGAGGCTCGCCAGCTGCCACTGCGCGGCGCTCGCCAGCGAGCGGCTCACCGCCGCCGAACCCACGGCGGACGCCGCGTCGGTGCCGGTGCCCAGGCCGCTGTCGGCGAGCAGGGTGACCCGCGCGGCGCGCTGCGCGTGGCGCGATCGCGCGGCCTGCGCGGTGGCGAGCTGGCTCTGCGCGAGCGCGATCACCTCGCGGCGCGCCCCGCGGTGCAGCTCGGCGAGCCGGGCGTCGAGCTTGTCGAGCTCGGCCTCGACGACGCGAAGCTCGAGATCGAGATCGGGGTTGCGCAGGACGGCGAGCGGCTGGCCCGCCTTGACCGCGTCGCCCTCGCGCACCAGCACGCGGTCGAGGAAGCCCGCGGTCTGCGCCCGGACCTCGACGCGCTGGCCCGGCACCATCACGAAGTCGGCGTCCACCATGACCGGCATCCGGATCGTCCACGGCGCCACCAGCAGCGCGATCACCAGGGCGATCACCGCGCTCCGCCGCAGCGTGAAGATCCGCCGCCGCTCGCGAACCGCGAGCCGCACCAGCCGCCCGACCGGGTAGAACAGCGTGCCGCGCAACAGGTACGCCAGGATCGCGACCGAGACCACGAGCCCGAGCCCGCGAAACCGCTCGACGGTGGGCGCCAGCAGCCGGAACACCCCCTGGTAGATCCAGGCCGCGGTGAACAGGAGCGACAGCACCGCGAAGCCGAAGAACAGCCGGCGCTTGCCGGCCGTCAGCGGCTCCTCGGTCGCGGGCAGCCCGAGCAGGCGCTTGCCGACCCACGCCTTGAGCAGGTTGAACGAGCGCTCGCGCAGGTTGGGGATCCCCAGGTGGTCGCACAGCGCGTAGTAGCCAGGATCAGCTGCCCGGCCTGATAGATCGGCAGGCTGGGGTGCAGCACCGCCAGCAGCACGAACAGCAGGCAGCAGAACACCACCGACAGGATCGCGCCGGCGACCTGCACGCCGACCTGCTGGCGGCGGTCCTTGAACAGGTAGCTGCTGCTGGTGTCGCAGTACGGCGCGGGCCGGATGTAATAGAAGAAGATGACGCCGATCTCGGTGACCGCGCCGCCGTAGTGGTGGCAGGCGAAGCCGTGCGCGAGCTCGTGCAGGACGAAGTGCGCCAGGGTCAACACGATCGCGACGACGACCTCGACGGCGCCGACGTGGAGGTCCGGATACGGTGTGATCGAGTAGCAGTAGATCGCCAGGCCGACGAGGCCGAGCAGTGCCAGCCACGCCAGCCGGTGAAATACCAGCTTGCCGATCGTGCGATCGAGGAAGCGCAGCAGCCGCGTGGGATTGAACAGGATGATCGTCGGGAAGTCGCTGGTCGATCGCGACAGCGCCTTGATGTAGGCGGTCTGGATGAGGTTGGCCAGCATCTGCGCGCGCCGGTTGTCGGGGTTGAGCTCGAGCACCGCGCAGAAGTAGTCCAGCGCCTTGGCCGGGTGGCCGGCCTGCAGCTGCCGCATGCCGCCCATGAACAGCGCGCCTTCCGCCGAGGCGACCTCCGGCGCGGGCTCGTCGGGGTTGCGCAGCCGCACGCCCTGCTTGCGCAGCGCCTGCAGCACCTTCTTGGCCGCGCGCGCCTCCGGCACCTCGTACGAGGCGACGTCGAGCAGCATCTGCTTGCGCGCGTGCGCGACGAAGCGCTCGGCCGCGATCCGCGGGATCTCGACCTCGAACTCCTCGCTCAGCGCGGCGACCATCTGGTCGATCGAGCGCACGCCGTCGAGCGAGCGCAGCATCGCGGCCTGCAGCGGGTTGTACCGGAAGTACGTCCCGCGGATCGGATCGCGGACCACGACGACGGACTCGCCCTCCACCTCCTGGTCGAAGTACTCGAGGTCGCTGCGGACCTTCGGCAGGTGCAACGGCATGCCGGTACCTAGAGCAGGAACCTCACGCGGATCCAGCGCAACAGCCGCCGCGTGTCGAGATCGATCAGCGACTTCCGGCCGCACTCGACCTCGCCGTAGCCGGTCATGTCCTGGCGCAGCAGATGGTCGCGGTTGTCGAGCATGGTCGCGACGCGGATCACGTTGATCCTGTCGCGCGACTCGACCGCCGGGGCGATGAAGCCGACCTTGCCCTCGAACGGGTGCAGCGGATAGCTCTCGACCTTGACCACGACCGGCATGCCGAGCGCGATGCTGTCGGCCTCGCGCTCGTACACGAAGATCTCGGCGCGCACGCTCTGCGTGTCGGCGATCTCGCACACCAGGCCGCCGGCCTCGACGTTCTCGTTGAGCCGCTCGCGGAACCGCGGGGTCAGCACCACGCCGTCCATCGGCGCGCGGATCACGACCATGTCGGCGAGCTTCTGGTCGATGAACTCGAGCTCGGCCCGGGCGCGCTTGAGCTCGGCCTCGCGCGCGGCGATCTCCTCGGGCCGGGTGCCGGCCGCGACCAGCTTGAGCGCGGCCCCGGCCTCGTAGGCGGCGTTCTGCTTGATCTGCAGGTCGAGCTGCGCCTCCTCCTGCGCCTGCTTGGAGCCGACGCCCTCCTGCAGCATGCCGGCGCGCCGCCGCGCCTCCTTGAGCGCGAACTCGACCGCCGTGCGCCGCGCCTCGAGCTCCGCGCGCTTCTGCGAGATCTCCTCGGGGCGCGCGCCGTGCCGCAGCCGCTCGAGCTCCGCCTCGATCCGCTCGGTCTCCGCCTTGGCCTTGCGCCGGTCGGCGACCAGGTGGCGGTCATCGAGCCGCGCGATCACGTCGCCCTTCTTCACCGGCGTGCCCTCGTCGACCAGGATCGCGGCGAGGACGCCGGCGATCGGCGAGCGTACGTAGACGCGGGCGCTCGGGATGATCGTGCACTCCGAGGTGATGTACAGCGGGTAGTGGATGATCGATGCGGCGGTGGTCAGCACCGCCAGGGCGAGCAGGAGCCGCACCGACGTGCGCTGGTACCACCGGAGCTTCGCGGCCTGGGTCTGCTTCCAGACGGCATCCTGCTCGGCCTCGATCTTCTCGGCGGTCTCGGGCGCCGGCGCCGGGCGAGTTTCGGCGGGCGCCTCGCGGGCCCCCGGCGGCTCGACCGGTTCGGGGGCGGGCTCGGGGGGCGCCGGCGCGACCACCGGCTCGGGGACGGCGTCGTCCGCGAACGCCTCCGCGCCGTCCGGCGACAGCACGGTATCGTCGAGCTCGTCGAGCGCGCCGGGCGTGGGGACCGGGCTGCTGTCGAGCGCCTGGAACGGATCGGTCCCGATCCCGATCGACGTGCCGCCGGACAGGTCGTCGTCGTTGCGCAGCCGCGGCACCGCGATCCGCGCCTGCAACCCAGGCGCCTTGCGCACCGGCAGCGGATGATCCGGTCGCCGCCCCTCGCTGCGGTGCAGGTCGCTGACCAGCTGGGTGCGGAACGCCGCGAATTCGTCGGCGGTGGTACCGGCCGTCGGCAGTGGAATCACCTTGCCGTAGCCCGGCGCGAGCGGTTCGTCCTCGAGCAAGCCGGCCTGGAGCAGCTGCATCACCAGCATCTCGATGTGCTTGCGGGTGATCGCCGGGTTATAGCCGCGAGCGAACGCGGTCAGATCCTCGCTCGACTGCTCGCCGTCGGCGGCCTGCGCGATGAGGTGCTCGAGCTCGCTGAGCTCGATGAATTTTCCAGTCCCGGGGTCGCTCAGCCGGAGCCGGGTCGTGCCGGCGCGCGCCACGCGGATGTCCCGCCGTAGACGTGGGACCCGCTGCCACGACCGCACGCGCCGTAGCAGCTCTCGCTCCGGAAATGAGCTGGGTTCCATGGGACGGTCGCCGAGGAGACTACAGAAAATTATTGGTTCTCAGCAATCCGCATGCACCAACCACGCCTTGCATCTCGCTCCGGTCTCTCGGTCGACGGGGCAGACCGATCGGCAACGCATGGCAAGTCGTGCGCGGGCGCTCGGGCCGGAATATCTGCCACGGCCACTACGGATTTTCCGACGTGCCCGAAATAGCCTGATAGCGTGTTCGGCAAATGAATAGATGTCGGGGGGTTGGCCCGTAGCGTGCCGCGAGCGGTCAGTGTCCCACCTGTTTCTGTCCCCTGTTCCGGTGTCTCCGTGAAAGCTGTGTTATCTGAGACACAGTCACTCCACCACGTGCCGGCGTCTCCGTGACTGATCTGTACGACCTCCTCGTGGTGGGCGCCGGGCCGATCGGCCTGTCGACGGCGCTCCTGGCACGGCGGCGCGGGCTCCGGCCGCTCGTCATCGACCGCGGCACGATCGCCAACCACCTGCTCGATTTTCCGCTCGGCATGCCGTTCTTCGGGCCGGCCCACTCGCTCGAGCTGGCCGGTATCCCGCTCGACATCGGTCACAAGCACGCCACCCGCGAGGACCTGCTGAGCTACTACGGGCGGCTCGCCCGCCTCGCCGAGCTCGAGGTCCATCGCGACCGGCGCCTCGACCGCCTCGAGGGCCGCGACGGTGACTACACCGCGATCGCGTGCGCCGGTGACGGCCGCACCGTGGCGTACCGCTGCCGCAAGGTCGTGCTCGCGACCGGCGTGTTCGGGCGGCCGCGCAGGCTGCCCGAGCTCCCCGGTGTCGACCTGCCCAAGGTCGGCTATCTGTATCGCGAGCCCTACAGCTACATCGGAAAGGACGTGCTGCTCGTCGGAGCAGGGAACAGCTCGGCGGGCGCGGCGCTCGCGCTGCACCACGCCGGCGCGCGCGTCACGGTGCTCGATCGCAATGCCGCGATCCCGCCGACGAAGTGGCGGTGGTACATGGAGGACCTCCAGCAGCTCGTCCACCGCGGCGAGATCACGCTGCTGCGGCGCGCGACGCTCGAGCGCATCGAGCCCGACGCGGTGTGGGTGAACATCGCCGGCGAGCGCGTGCGGCTCGCCAACGACGCGGTGCTCGTCCAGCTCGGCTACGAGCCCGACGCGCCGCTGTTCGATCGGCTCGGGATCGGCTTCGACCCGGCGACGAAGATGCCGCGGATCGACGTCCACAGCTTCGAGACCGACGTGCGCGGCGTCTACCTCGCCGGGATCGTCTGCGCGGGGACCTCGCCCGACCTGATCTTCGTCTGGGGCGCGCGCAACCATCCGCGCGTGATCCTCGCCCACATCCTGGGCGAGCCGCCGCCGCCACAGCTCCGGGACCTCGGACGCACCACCGTCGCGCACTGGGTCCAGTTCGAGTACCTGAGCGATGACATCGACGAGGCGCTCGCGCTCCGCATGGTCCCGGTCGTCGCCGGTGAGATCCGCGACGACGTCTTCGACGTCTACGAGTACGCTACCCACACCACCAGCCTCTACACCGACGGGCCGCGCGCGGAGTTGACCTCGACCGAGCGCTGGAAGGTCGGCCCGGTGCTCGATGCGCTCGGCGGCTGGCTCGTGCAGCGCAACGCCGACGGCTCCGGCGTCTACAAGGGCCAGACGCTGTCGGCGAACGCGTTCGAGATCCTGCGGCTGTGCGATGGCACCCGGCGGATCTCCGGCGTCGTCGAGGCGCTCGCCGCGCAGTACGAGCAGAGCGAGGACGAGCTGCGCGGTCCGGTCCTCAAGCTCATCCTGTCGCTGCTCTACACCGGCCGGCTGCACTGGCGAGCCACGCCCGCGGCCGCCACGTGATCACGAGTCGCGGCCATCATCCATGGCAGTCGCACCGTGCAGGTATTTCATTCATTGTGTAATTCAGTTGCCCCGTCGCGTCGCGCAGATTCGATCGATCCGTAAAACTCGCAAAGCCCCCGCGGGATATCGCGGTGCGCTCACGATCGCGCTGCTTGCTGCCTTCGAGCCCGCCCCTCTACACTGAGGCGAGCATCGACAGACGCCGCCACGTGTCGCGGCGGCCGGCGGTGGGGAGGTGCAGCTGATGAAGGAACCGTTGGTGCGTGTCGGCGACTGGCGTGTCGAGCGCACCCTCGGTGGCGATCTGTCCGGCACCTACCACGCGGTCCGCCGCGACGACGGCGCGCGGGCCACGCTGTTCCGGCCGTCGGGCGAGCTTCTCGCCGCGCCGGACGAGCTGGTGCGGATCGTCGAGCTGCATCGCGATCTCCTCGAACCGGAGGTGGTCCGGTTCTACAGGCTCGAGCACGACGGCGACGAACCGTTTCTGATCGGCGATGCGGTGGACGACGCGCTGGTGTCGCTGCACCGCGGCCCACGTCCGGGTCCCGGACAGACGCGATCGGTCGGCGCCGCGCTGGCCGCTGCGCTGGCGGCCGTCCACGACCGCGGGGTGATCCACGGCGGCCTGGAGCTCCACCACGTGCTGTGGGCGCCCGGCCGCGTCCCCCGGATCCTCGGCACCGGCCTGGCGGTGCTCGGTCTCCCCGGCGCCGCGCGCGCGTCCGCCGATGTCGCCGGGCTGGGCCGGCTGCTGTGCGCGCTGGTCGCCAGCTGGCCGCCGCGCGGGACCACCAGCGGCTGGAGCGCCGCGGACAGCTGTACCGTCGAGCGGATCCGCGTGATCGCCGATCCCGGTGCGGCGATCTCGATGCGCCAGGCGTACGCGCTGCTCGCGACCGACGAACCGGACGCACGCGACGAGCCCACCTGCGCCGCCGCGGCGGAGGGCACGTCCGACCCCGCGGGCGACGCCGGCGCCGAGCGCGCCGGTCGCCTCGGCCGCTATCGGATCCTCAGCCGGCTGGGCTGCGGCGGCATGGGCGAGGTGTTCCTCGCCGAGGACCCGGCGCTGCGCCGTGGCGTCGCCATCAAGCGGATCCGGCCCGCGCTGCGGAGCGACCGCACGTTCCGGGCGCGCCTGCGCCGCGAGGCCCAGCTCGCCGGGCTGCTCAGCCATCGCGCCATCGTCCAGGTCTTCGATCTGATCACCGACGACAGCGTCGATCACCTGATCATGGAGTACGTCCCGGGTCCGAGCCTGCACACCCTGCTCGCCGGCAGCCCGATGCCGGTCGCACAGGCCGTGCGGATCGCCGCCGAGATCGCCGATGGCCTGGCCTGCGCACATCGCCACGGCATCGTCCATCGCGATCTCAAGCTCGAGAACATCCTGATCGGCACCGACGGCCAGCCCAAGATCGCCGACTTCGGCATCGCCCGGCGCACCGCGAGCGCCGGCGACCGCGGCCACGAGTCGCTGACGCGCGACGGCCTGGTGGTCGGCACGTCGCGCGCGATGTCGCCCGAGCAGATCCAGAACCACGACATCGATGCGCGCTCCGATCTGTTCTCGTTCGGGGTCATGCTCTACGAGCTGGTCACCGGGGTCAGCCCGTTCGCCGCCCCCGCGGAGGCGCTGACCATGCTGCGCATCCTGACCGAGCGCCACACACCGGCGCATGCGCTGTGCTCGGGAGTGCCGCGCGCGCTCTCGGATCTCATCGACGACCTGCTCGAGAAGATCCCGGCGCGGCGCCCCGACAGCGCCCGCACCGTGCGCGACCGGCTGCGCCGGATGCCGGACCTGTCGTCCGCGCCGCGCGCGCCGCACGACACCGCGCACGAGCCAGGGCCGGCCGACGCGATCGTCGGTACACGCCCGCTCGATGCGCCGGTGCCGGACGTGCCGGCCCGCACCCGCATCGGCCGCGGCAGCCAGGGCCCGGCGCTCGGCGCGGCCCCGCTGGGCGACGGCAGCGATCCGCTGGCGCGCAGGTGCCTGAGCTCGAGGATCCAGGCGCCGTTCGTGCTGGCCGAGATCCGCGCGCTGCGCTCGTCGATCTTCAAGCGCTCGCCCGAGATCCAGAGCGCGCTCGCCATCGCCAGCAAGGTCGAGCTGTCGTACGACCTGCGCCGCGCCGACCTGTTCATCCCCGCCGGTGACACCTGGTGCGCGATCCTCGAGCCGTTCGCAGCGACCGTGCTGACCGGCACGCTGCGCCGGATCGGCTACGAGATCTTTCCGCAGTACGTCGCGCTCCTCGGCATCGCCGAGCCCGACGTGAAGGCCGAGATGGACCTCAAGACCCCGACCGACCTCGTGCGCGTGATCTGTGATGCGTACAGCAAGTGCGTGGTCGGCAGCGACGCCGGGACGCTCACACCCCGGTTCGCCGGGGGCACGGCGACCGTCGAGGATACCACGTTCATTCCGTGTCAGCTGCAGATGGGCGTGTTCCTCGGCGCCGGCAAGCTGACCGGGTTGTTCGGTGACATCGCGCTGACCGAGACGAGCTGTCGCGCGCGCGGCGGCAGCGCATGCACCTACGAGTTCATGTTCGGACCGTCGTGGCTCGCGGCGCCGAAGCGGCCTGGTGACATCTGACCGTGGCCCCGCGCACCCAGCCGCGGACTCGATGTATCATCGAGCGCTCCGCGTCCCCGTGACGGAGGCCGGCGCGACCGGCTTGCCAAGCCCCCCGATCCGGCGGAACCATCGGCGGCCACGAGGACGCCATGACCCATCCGTCGCATCACGCGCGCACCAGTCCCGACAAGATCGCCTACCGGATGGCGGGCTCCGGCCGCGCGATCAGCTATCGCGAGCTCGACCAGCGCTCGAACCAGGGCGCCCAGCTGTTGCGCTCGCTCGGCCTCGCGCCGGGCGATCACATCGCGCTGTTGATGGAGAACCGACTCGAGTTCCTCGAGATCTGCTGGGCCGCGCAGCGCAGCGGACTGTACTACACGCCGATCAGCAGGTATCTCACGCGCGGCGAGATCGACTACATCGTGAACGACTGCGGCGCACGCGTCGTCATCACCTCGCCGGCCTGCGCCGACGTCATCGCCGGCCTCGCGCAGGACGCGCAGGGGCGCGCGTTCTACATCGTCGGGGACGGTCGCGCCGGATTCCGGTCCTGGCAGGACGCGATCGCGGCGCAACCGGCGACCCCGGTCGGCGACGAGATCGGCGGCCAGGACATGCTGTATTCGTCCGGCACCACCGGGCGGCCCAAGGGCATCAAGCTCGAGTTCCGGAACAATCCGATCGATCAGCCCAATCCCTTCCTGCGATACCTGTGCGCCGACATGTGCGGTATGTCGGCCGACAGCATCTATCTATCTCCTGCGCCGCTGTATCACGCAGCGCCGCTGCGCTTCAACATGATGATGGCGGCGCTCGGCGGACCTCGGTGATCATGGAGTCGTTCGATGCCGAGGACTTCCTGCGGCTGGTCGAGCACCACCGGGTCACCCAGTCCCAGCTCGTGCCGACCATGTTCGTGCGCATGCTGAAGCTGCCCGACGAGGTCCGCCGGCGCCACGACGTGTCGTCGCTCCGCGGCGCGATCCACGCCGCCGCGCCGTGCCCGGTCGACGTCAAGGCGCGGATGATCGACTGGTGGGGACCGATCCTGATCGAGTACTACGGCGGATCGGAGGGCAACGGCATCACCGTCGCCACGTCGCAGCAGTGGCTGGCGCACCGTGGCACCGTCGGTCGCGCGGTGGTCGGCGCGGTCAAGATCGTCGATGACGATGACCGGGAGCTCGCGGCCGGCCAGATCGGCACCGTGTACTTCGCGGGCGGACCGACGTTCTCGTACCACAACGATCCCGACAAGACCCGGCGCGCCCACAACGCGCGCGGCTGGTCGACGCTCGGCGACGTCGGCTACCTCGACGCCGATGGCTTCCTCTATCTCACCGATCGCAAGGCCTACATGATCATCTCGGGCGGCGTGAACATCTATCCGCAGGAGACCGAGGATGTCCTGATCGGCCACGCCGAGGTCGCCGATGTCGCGGTGTTCGGCGTGCCCAGCGAGGAGATGGGGGAGGAGGTCAAGGCGGTGGTGCAGCCGCGCGACATGCGCCGCGCCGGAGATGCGCTCGCGGCCGAGCTGATCGCGTTCTGCCGCGCGCACCTGTCGCCGATCAAGTGCCCGCGCAGCGTCGACTTCGAGGCCGAGCTGCCGCGCACGCCGACCGGCAAGCTGCTCAAGCGCCACCTGCGCGATCGCTACTGGCCGAAACCGGCTACGCCGTGATGCCGAACAGCCGGGCCGCGTTGCCCTGCAGGATCGCGATCCTGTCGGCGTCGGACAGCCCGGGCGTGGTCAGCACGTGGTCGACCGCGGTCCTGGTCCACGGATACGGATAGTCGGTGCCGACGACGACCTGGGTCGCGCCGACCTCGGCGACCAGGTGGCGCAGCCCCTCGGCCGTGAACACCATGCTGTCGTAGTACAGCTGCTTCATGTACTCGCTCGGCTTCTTCTTGATCGGGCCGTAGGTGCCGCCCGCGCAGCGCTCGGGCCGCGTCAGGCAGCCGAGGTCGGTCCGCCCCGCGTACGACGGCAGGAACCCGCCGCCGTGCGCCGCGATGATCTTGAGGCGGGGGAAGCGATCGAGCGAGCCGTCGAAGATGAGGTGCGAGAGCGCGATCGTGGTCTCGAGCGGATTGCCGATCACGTTCTCGAGATAGCCATTGCCCTGGAACCGCTGCTTGAGCTGGTCCGGCGCGCCGCTGGCCTGCGGATGGATGAACACCGGCACGCCGAGCGCCTCGGCCTTGGCCCAGAACGGATGAAACATCGGGTCGCTGAGCTCCTTGCCGGCGCAGCTCCCGCCGATCGCTGCGCCGCGCAGGTGGTACTTCTTCACCCCCTGGTCGAGCTGGTCCGCCGCGAGCTCGGGGTACTGCAGCGCCACTGTCGCGTAAGCGACGAAGCGATCGGGATGCTTGCCGCACACCTCGGCGAGCCGCTCGTTCTGGATCTGGCAGATCTTCGCCGCGAGCTCGCGCTCCTTGTCGTACCAGAACGGATTGATGCTGAGCGACTCCATGTCGATGCCCTGGGCATCCATCGCCGCGAGCCGCTGCTCCACGGCCTCGGGGACGCCGAGCTCGGGCAACAGCAGCCCGGCGCCGAGCTTCAGGCCGGCGAGCTCGAGCGTCTCCGCGACCGCCGCGTGGGCGTGCACATCGATCACCTTCACGCGCTTGCCGCCCACCTTGACGGTGCGTCGCGTCTGCGCGTGGCCGGCGCGCGCCCCCAGGAGGCTGCAGCCCACGAAGCACAGGCCGGCGAGGCCGGCGGCATGGCCGAGGAACTCTCTTCGCGTCGTCATGTGATCCTCCGAGGTCAGCGTTGCGACTTCTGCCGGGATCCCGCGGGCGATATCGCCCGATCCGCGGCGCGAGCTTCGCACGAACCGCCGGCGCGAGACACCGGGAGTGTTTAAACATAGTCGCGTAGGTTGATGGCCAAGAAGATCGCGCGACGCGACGCGCGGTCGCCAGTCGTGAATGATCCGACCGGCTTTGCCGGGCCAGCCGCCGGCCGGCGGGAAGTCGCCCCCTCTCGATCGAGGCGGAACCGGGACGCTGACCGAAGGTCAGTGCGTCCCTGTGTAGTGCGCCGCGGCCGGTGGCTCGATCGGTGGCTCGACCAGCGGGGCGATCGGCCTCCCGGCGGCGCTCGGCAGGGCCACGCCGAGCCAGCGCGCGAGGGTAGGGGCGACGTCGAGCATGTCGATCGCGCCGAGCGCGCGGTGCGGGACGCGCGGGCCGTACGCGACGAACGAGGCGTCCATCGCCGGATCGCTCGGCGGCCAGCCGTGGGAGCCGCGCGCCGGCCCCTGGACGATCGGATCGCCGGTGCGCTTGTCGGAGAAGCTGTGGCCGGGCGCCGCGACCAGCGCGAACGAGGCGCCGGGATCGCCGCCGATCGCGACCAGCTCGTCGTGCTCGATCCGGCGCGCGATGTGCTCGCCGAGCTCCGCGATCGCCGCGTCGATCGCGGCGCGCCGGTGGTCGTCGAGCACGTAGACGAACGCGGTGCCGCCGCTCGCGATCACGCCGACGTCGGCCGCGGTGATCGCGCCGCCAGCATCGGTCCGGATCAGGCCGCGCTGGACGAACAGCGCGCCGAGGCGGATCTCGCGGTCGTACGGCGCGAAGCCGTGGTCGGAGACGACTGCCAGCGTGGTCCGCGGCCAGTCGGGAGAGCGCTCGAGGTCGCCGAGCACCAGGCCGATCTCGCGGTCGGCGGCCTCGATGGTGGCGATCGCCTCGGGGCTCCACGGCCCGTGATCGTGCTGCGCGTCGTCGAGCGCGAACATGTGGATCAGCAGGAGCTCGGGCCGGCGGCTCGCGAGCACGTGGCGCGCGATCGCGATCTGCGCGTGGTCCTTGATGTCGGGCGGAGTCAGCAGCTGCCATAGCGCCGGCTCGCCGCGCGCGACCTCGTCGAGCACCCCGGGCGTCGACAGCGCGCGCAACAGCTTCTGATCGTCGGGTCCGCCGGCGCGCCAGTACTCGGGGACCACGACGCTCGCCCGCGCACCGACGGTGACCGGCCACACGATCAGCGCGGCGCTGCGGTGCTGCGCCTCGACCGCCTGGTACAGCGTCGGCACCGCGATGTCCTCGGCGTACCACCGCCAGCCGTCGAGGTTCTTGCCGAGCGCATCGAGCGGCTTGTTGTTGACGATGCCATGGATCCGCGGCGGGACGCCGGTGACCAGCGTGGTGTGCGACGGATACGTGACCGTGGGCATCACGCCGTGGACCCGGCCGGCCGCGCCGCGCGCGACCAGCGATCGCAGGATCGGGATCGCGAGGCCGTGGCGATCGGG
>VBLP01000413.1 GCA_005887925.1 Deltaproteobacteria bacterium
AGCCGCACTGGCAATTCGTCGCACGCTAGCCGGGTCGATCACCGCGCGCGGTACACGGCGAGCTCGGCGTTCGCGTAGACCGGCGCACCGGGCAGGTGCGTGTTCGCCGCGACGATGATGTAGTCGGCGTCGAACGCCCGGGCGACCCGCGCGAGCTGGTCGGGCGCGAGCTGGTACCACAGCTGCTCGACGGCCTCGTGGGTCGGCACGTCCGGGCGATCGACCATCGCGCACAGCCGCCGGTACCACGGTACGAGCAGCGCCGGCTGCAGCGGCGGCGACTTGGTGTCGGCGATCACCGCGCGGCGAGCGAGCAGGCGGAAGCCGTAGAGGTCGGGCGGCGCGGCGAACAGCGCGTCGGTGGGCGTCGATGTGCGCGCCCAGTCCTCGAGCGCGCGCTCGCCGGGGCTGCCGTCGGGGACGGTGGTCATCCCCGCACCGCGCGGGCTGGCCCACAGCGCGACGGCGAGTGCGACCGCGGCGAGGGCGGCAGCCGCCCAGCGCGCCGGCCGCTGCGGCACCGCGAGCACCGCGGCGACGCCGGCGACCGCGATCATCGTGACCGACCATGGCGTGTGCAGCGACCGGCCATTGAGCAGGAGCGCCGCTGCGATCGCGGCGGCGGCCCACGCGCGCCGCGCCAGCGACGCGCGAAGCGGGATCGCGGACTGAGCAGCGTCCGATCGCGCCGCCGGCGAGCCCGGGGCACTTCCCCGCGCGGTCGCCCGCGTCGGGGCAGAGGCCTGGCGGACCAGCGCGGCCACCACCAGCACCTGGCACGCGAGCTGGCCGAACGGCGCGATCCGCGACCACCGCACCTGCGTGAGCGGCTCGAGCGCGGGGAGGCGCACGAGCAGCGCGGTCGCCACTGACACGGCGAACGCCGCGAGCGAGAACCACCACAGCGCGCGGGCCTCGCGGCGCGCGTCGTCGACCAGCGGCAGCGCGGCGAGTCCGGCGAGCTGCCAGCCGGCCAGCGGGGGGATCCACGAGATCAGCCGGCCGGCCCGGTAGTGGCCGGGAGCGTGGAAGTCGACCAGGATGCGCACCGCCTGCTCGCTCGGCCCCGCCGCGGCGACGAGGTCCGGCAGGAAGACCGCGAGCACCACCAGCTGCGGCACGAGCAGCCAGGCCAGCTCGCGCCGGCCCGCGCGCCGCGCCAGCGCCGCCAGCGTGAACAGGCCGATGCCGAGGACGAGGTAGTTGACGTGCAAGAGGCCCGACAGCGCCAGCGCCGCGCCGCACCCGCGGTAGCGGCCGCGCACCAGCGCCGCCATCGCGGCGATCCAGCCCAGGGTCGCGAGCGACAGCGGCTGCAGATAGCCGGCGAGCAGGTAGTTGCCGCCCATCGCCCGCCCCATCGTCACCGTCACGAAGCTCGCCACGATCACGAAGCCGGCGAAGCCGACCCGGCCCCGCGCCGGCGCCACCGCGGTCACCAGCCAGTACAGCGCGGCATACGTCGCGAACGTCACCGCGAAGTTCGCGGCCAGCACCGCCACCGGGCCCTCGGGGTCGATGGCGTACAGCCACTGCGCCAGCCAGCCGAAGACCGGCAAGTACGGCGGCGTCTCGCCGACGAACCAGTCGCGGCGGAACAGCTCCGGCATCGCGCGGTGCAGCGGATCGAGCAGGTAGGTCTGCTGGTTCAGCGATCCGTACGGCGCGGTGAACGCCACCGTCAGCACCGCGGCGGTCGCCGCCATCGCCAGCCACGCGATCACGCGGCGGCGGCGCGTCCCGGCGCTCGGCGGTTCCATCGCCTGACATTTCGGCCGTCCGGCGGGTGCGGTCAAGCCCGATGCGCCGTTACAGCTGCGCGCGGCGAAACGCCCGGCCGGCGAACCACAGCATGACCGCGACCAGCGCGAACGACAGCAGGATGAACCACCAGAATGTCGCCGGGAGAAGGCCGAAAAGGCTCGGCACCAGCGGCAGCACCGCCACGTTCTGCCCGATGTAGAGCACGAGGATCACGGCGACCAGTATCGAGCGGACCAGGACGCCGAACAGCGCGCCGGCCGCGGTCGCCATCGCGATCACGGCGGTCATCTGGGCGATCGCCTGCCCGGTATCGTACAGGCTCGCCGCGCTCGGGGCGTGGCCGCGCACCGCGTCGACCACCATCCCGAGCAGGATCGAGACGATGCACGCGACGGTCACGCAGCCGAAGACGGCGACGACCTTCGCCCAGATGATCGTCTCGCGACGGACCGGCCGGATCACCAGCAGCGTGTAGACGTTGCGGTTGCGCTCGCTGATGATATCGACCACGATCATCACCGCCGCGACCGTGCTCGCGATGCTGGACTCGAGCAGGCTCATGAAGCTGGTCGCGCTCATCGCGGGCCGCGCGCCAAAGCCGATCAGCTCGTCGCGCACCAGCAAGCGGGTCGGGCTAGGCGACATGGCGGCCTCGGTCCTCGATCGGCGCCGGCACCGGCGCCGCGCGCGACAGGTAGCTCGCGAACAGCTCGTCGAGCTCGGGCTCGACCAGGCCGATCCGGCGCAGCCGGCCGCCGCCTGCGAGCGTGCGCTCGATCGCCGCATGGACCGCGGCGTCGGGGTCGGCGCCGTCCGGAAGCCGGACACGCCACACACCCGGCTTGCGCTCGCTCGCGGCGCCGAGCTCGTGGACGAACGCCGGGTCGGCCGGCGCGGCCGCCCACGCGAGCTCGATCTCGAGCGGCCGGCCGAACGCGACGAGGAGTTCGCGCAGCGACCCGCTGGTCGCGATCGCGCCGGCGTTGAGGATGCCGACGCGATCGGCGACGTCCTCGACATCGGACAGGATGTGCGACGAGAACAGCACCGTGGTGCCGGCGCGCTGGCGCTCGCGGATCACGTCCTTGAGCAGCGCGCGGCTCGGCGGGTCGAGCCCCTCGAGCGGCTCGTCGAGCACGAGCAGCCTGGGCTCGTGCAGCAGCGCCTGGATCAGCCCGAGCTTCTGGGTCATGCCGCCCGAGAGCTCCTTGACCTTCTTGTGCCGCGCCGCGAGCAGATCGAAGCGCTCGAGCATCTCGGGGATCCGCCGCGCGCGGACCTCGGCCGCGACCCCGGACAGCTCGGCCAGCGAGTCGAGCGCGCTGTCGACGGTGCGCCAGGCCTGGAACCCCACCCCCTGCGGCAGAAAGCCGATCAGGTGATGGCTGCGCACGCGGTCGCGAGCGATGTCGGCGCCGGCGATCTGGACCTGACCCTGGTACTCGGTGATCAGGCCCGCCAGGATCTTCAGCGTGGTCGTCTTGCCGGCGCCGTTGGGCCCGATGCAGCCGAACACCTCGCCCTCGGCGATGTCGAACGACACGCCGGCGAGCACGGGATGGCCGTAGTACTTCTTGCTCAGCCCGCGGATCTCGACGAGCGGCGCGGCCACGGCTACGCGATGCGCGCCTGCGGGAGGCCGCCGCGCGCCTGCTGGTCGGCGATGTCGTTGAACGTCGACTGGATGATCGCCGGTCCGATGATGTATCCGACGAGGAACATCAGGAGGAACGCGACGGCCGACGACATCCTGCCGCGCGACGCGTACTCGACGCCGACCGAGTACTTCCACATCCAGTAGATGTTCGCGATCGGGATGATGATCAGCCAGCCCGTCGGGATGTCCGCGCCCATCGACACCATCTCGTTCTTGGTCTTGACCAGCCAGTAGATGTGATAGATGCCGAACGTGACGATCGTGAGCAGGATGATGGCAATGATGGATCGCTTGGTCATACAGTCTCCCTCGGCGCCGTACACCCCGGGCCGTTAACGCACGGTAGCCCGCGGCGCGGCGAGAGGGAAGACCGGTTCGGCGTTCACACGGTCAATCGCGCGATTCGCCGCTTGCGATTGCGGGGTCGCTCGCCCCGAGCTGGCCGGCCGGCAAATTCCGGAGGTGTCGCAGCGGCCACAGGAACGCCGGCGCGATCAGGCCGATCGACAGGCCGATCCATACCGCGGCGCGAATGCCGATCAGGGAGGCGAGAGCGCCGGCGAGCACCGCCGCGATGATCAAAACACCGGTCGTGCTCACATAGATTGCAGCGTTGGCGCGGCCGAGCACCTCGCGCGGCAGCACGGTCTGACGCAGCGTCACCGCGAGCACCACGAACGCGACCGAGAAGCCATCGCCCAGGAGCTGATGCGCGACCAGAAAGCCGATCGCCATCGCGCGCGACGTGCCGCTCGCCGCGATCGGGATGAACAGCGTGCACACGAGGCTGAGCGACGCGGTCGCGAGCAGCGTGCGTCCCACGCCGAGCGCGCGCGCCAGGCTGCGGCCGAGCACCGCACCGCCGAGCGAGCCGACGCCGCCCATCGCGATGATCACGCCGAACGTGCGCTCGGACAGCCCGATCGTGCGCAGGCAGAACGGCGTGTACAGCGCGATGAAGAAGCCACCGACGATCGACCACAGCATCAGGGTCAGGACCAGCGGCCGCACCATGGCGTGACCGAACACGGCGTGCATGCCGATCTGGAAGTCCCGGCCGGTGCGCATCGCCGATGCCGCGGCGTCGAGCTCGGCGGCGCCGGCCGCGTCGGAGACCGGCGGCGGCGGGGCCGATCGCTCGGAGCGATCGCGGGCATCACCGCGGATCCGGCCGAGCATGACCGCCGACCACACGTAGCTCGCGGCGTCGATCGCGACCGCGAGCGGGGCACCGAGCGCGCCGATCAGCGCACCCGCGCTCGCCGGGCCGGTGATCTCGGCGATCGCCTCGGTGGTCTCGAGCTTGGCGTTGCCGTCGGCGAGCCGGCGCCGCCCGATCAGCGATGGCAGGTACGCCACGTCGGTGATCTGGAACAGCGCGGTCGCCGCGCCGACGCCCGCACCGACGACGATCACGTGGAGCATCGCGCCGGTGCCGTGCGCCTCCGACAGCAGGCCAAGCGCCCAGGCCGCGGTCAGTGACGCGACCAGCGCGGCGCGGATCAGGTCCGCGGTGATGAGGATCCGCCGCTTGCGGCCGCGATCGACCATGCCGCCCGCCAGGATCGCCAGGATCAGGCCGGGGAACAGCTGCATCGCCGCGAGCACGCCGACGATGGCCTCGGACTGGCCGAGCGTGATCACCGCGATGATCGGCAGCGCCGTACGGGTGATCCGCGAGCCGAACGCGCTGATCGCCTGCGCCGCCCACAGCCGGAGGAAGTCCGCGTGGTGCCAGAGGTCGTCGCGAGCCGGTGGCGCCGCGGTCGGAGAGCTCGGATCACCGGTCATGACTGGCTCCGGCGATCAGCTCGGGTCGAAGACGATCGGCGTCTCGACGCTCGCCGGCCCGCCCGGAAATCGCGCGCGCTTGAGCACGCCGGTGATGCAGCGGTCGAACGACGCGATCGCCGACGGCTGGTACGGCCGCGCCGAGGTCACCTTGCCGGTCTTGTCGACCTCGATCTGATAGACGAACGGACCGTGGAACTGCTTGTTGTGGCGGGTCGCCGCGGTCAGGCAGGCATTGAACGCCGCGACGTTCGCGCGCATCACTCCGCGGATCTGCTGGAGGCTGAGGCCGCGCGACGGGCCCACCCCGGCGGTCGCCGCGACCATCGTGACGGCCAGGCCCGCGAACGCGAGCGCGATGCGCATCCCGAAACGTTATGCGGCGCACCCGATGCGCGCAACCGCGCGCGCCCGATTGCCGCCGCTTGCGTCGAGCGACGGCGGCAGGCGTTCACGGCATCCGGATCGAGCAGTACGCGCGCAGGTGGTCGTAGACCTTGCCGTCGGACAGCGTCACCGACGGAATACCGGCGCCGAGCTCGAACAGGAACGCGCCGCCGACGTGCGGCCGTGGCAGCACGATGTACGACAGCTCGGCGTTCTTGACCGCGTCGAAGATCTGGATGATGAACGACAGGTTGAAGGGCGGGTTCGGGTTGGTCGACACCACGAGGCCGAACGCGCCGTCGTTGACCGACACGCCGGCGTTCTCGACCTGACCGAACGTGTTCTCGAAGCTCGTGGCGGTCCTGGCCGCGAACGTGGGGCTGAACGCTTCGTACTCGAGCTGGCAGTTGAGCAGGCGGGGATCGGTGCTCTTGGCGGGGGTGCCGGCGAGCGTGCCGGCCTCCAGCTGCTGCGGCGCGCCGCCGACCTCGGCGCCGGCGTGATCTGCGTCAACGGCATCCGCACAGCCGACCAGACCCCCAAGCCCCAGAGAAGCAACGAGCGCGAGCGATAGCTTTGACATGACCATGTTCCCTTCGTTGGCCCCGCGCTGTGCAAGGCGGCGACCAGCTGCGCTCGACCAGACTTCGCCGCTCTACAGCCGGAGTGTGAACACAGGTTGCGATCGCGGCTGGCTAGTGGACTGGCCGTCGCGGATCTCCGGTCGGACCGCGCTGGGCAACGGTCTGCACATCACGGCGGAGACCATGCGCAAGATCGCTCCGGCGTCCACGCGGCGACGAAGTCAGCTCACGACGCGGCGATGCCGACTTCGAAGCCGTCAAGACCAGCTGTACGAAGCCACCGCAGCGCTCGCGATGGGGCGACGCGGCCGAGCTTGTCCGGTCCCGGTCAGAACGGAATGTCGTCGTCGGGCCCGCCGCCACCGCCGCCGCTGCCGCCACCGCCGCCGAAGCCGAAGTCATTGTCCGCGCGGCCGCCGCCGAGGAACTGGACGTCGTTGGCGATGATCTCGGTGATGTAGCGCTTGTTGCCGTCCTTGTCGTCGTAGTTGCGCGTCTGGATCCGGCCCTCGACGAACACCTGGCGGCCCTTCGAGAGGTACTTCGAGCAGACCTCGGCGCGCTTGCCCCACACCACGATGCGGTGCCACTCGGTGCGCTCCTGGCGCTGGCCGTTCTTGTCGTTCCAGCTCTCGCTCGTCGCCAAGCGAAGCTCGCAGACGCCCTGACCGCTCGGCGTGTAGCGCATGTCGGGATCGGCGCCGAGGTGCCCCACGAGGATGACTTTGTTGACTCCGCCGGCCATGATCGTTCTTCTTTCTCGCTCCGTCGCGTTCCGGGGTGACCCCACCCCGTCAGGTTGATGTCCCGGGATGACTCCATCCCGTCGATGCCAAGCAGATAGCACGCGGCTATGACAGCCGCGACGGTGGACGCCGACGGTACGACCGATTACAACCAACCCTCGTGTACCGTGGCCTCCGCATCGCCGTCGTGATCCCGGCCTTCAACGAGCGCGGCAAGATCGCCGCCACCGTCGCGACCGTCCCCGAGCTCGTCGACCACATCCTGGTGATCGACGACGCCTCGCGCGACGACACATCGCGCCAGGCCGGGCTGGCGGCGCTGGGCCGCGGCGAGCCCGCTCGCGTCGAGGTGATCCGGCATGCCGCCAACCGCGGGGTCGGCGGTGCGATCACCACCGGCTACCGCCGCGCGATCGCGATCGGCGCCGATGTCGCCGCGGTGATGGCGGGCGACGGCCAGATGGATCCCGGCGATCTCCCGGCGCTGCTCGACCCGATCGCCGACGGCACCGCCGACTACGCCAAGGGCAACCGCTTCGGCCACCCGGCGATCTGGACCGCGATGCCGGCGTCGCGCATCGTCGGCAACCTGGCGCTGTCGGTGGCGACCCGCGTCACCTCCGGCTATCGCCACGTGTTCGACTCGCAGTGCGGCTACACCGCGATCCACCGCCGCGCGCTGGCGGCGATCGAGCTCGACAAGCTGTTCCCGCGCTACGGCTACCCCAACGACCTGCTGTCGCGGCTGCACGTCGCGGAGATGCGCGTGGTCGACGTCCCGGTCCGGCCGATCTACGGTCCGGCGTGGCGCAGCGGCATCCACCTCGGCACCGCGCTGCATCCGATGCCGTGGGTGCTGCTGCGGTCGTGGACCGCGCGCGCCTGGGCGGAGGCGCTGCGCGCCCGTCCGGCCTGGACGCGATGGCTGGCGCGGCCCGCGTCCGGCGCATGAGGCTCGGCGTCGTCACCACGTCGTACCCGCGGTTCCCCGGCGATCCGGCGGGCAACTTCGTCGCGGCGCACGTCGCCGCGATCCGCGCGCTCGGGCACCGCGTCGAGGTCATCGCGGCCGGCGACGCGGACGCGGCCGCGCTGCGCGTCGCCAGCGGGCTGTTCTACCGCGGCGGTGCGCCCGACGCGCTCGAGCGCTCGCCGCTGCGCGCCGGCATCGCGGCCGCTGCGTTCGCCGCGCGGCTGACCGCCGCCGTGACCCGCCGCGCCCGGGGCTGGGACGCGGTGGTCGCGCACTGGCTCGCTCCGTCGGCGCTCGCCGCGCTGCCGAGCCGCCGACCGCTGCTCGCGATCGCCCACGGCGGCGACGTGTTCACGCTGCGCCGGCTGCACCTGCTCGGCCCGGCGCTGCACGCGCTCGCCCGCGCCGACGCCCGCCTGGTGTTCGTCAGCGAGCAGCTCCGCGCCGTCGCCCGCGCCGCCGCGCCGTCGCTGGCCTGGCTCGATCGCGCGATCGTGCAGCCGATGGGCGTTGACGTCGCGCGATTCGCCGCACTGCCCCGCGCGCCCGCCGACCCGCCGATCGTGCTGGTCGCCGCGCGGCTGGTGCCGATCAAGGGCGTCGACGTCGCGATCGCGGCGATGTGCCACGTCCGCGGCGCGCGCCTGGTGGTCGCGGGCGATGGTCCCGAGCGCCCCCGGCTCGCCGCGCGCGGCGCCGCGACCTTCCTCGGCGAGGTCACCACCGATCGCCGCGACGACCTCCTGCGCACCGCGAGCGTGGTGGTCGTGCCGTCGCGGATCGCGCCGAGCGGCCGCACCGAGGGCACCCCGGCGATCGCGCTCGAGGCGCTGGCCGCCGGCGTGCCCGTGATCGCGTCCGCCGTCGGCGGGCTCTGCGAGTTGCCCGGTGTGCGGCTCGTGCCGCCCGACGATCCCCGCGCCCTCGGCCGCGCGATCGATCAGGTGATCGCGGAGCCGCCGGCCCCCGCCGCGCTGCGCGCCGGTGTCGAAAACCTCGACTGGCGCGAAATCGCACACCGGCTCCTCCGCGAATGACCGAGCGCGCTGCGTAAGATGCTTCGCACGTTTGGTCGGACCATCCGAGCAGTGAGCGTGGCCAACTCTCTGCAATCACGTGACGATCGAGGAACATTGCCAGCACGCACGCGAGCGAACGTGCGGCATGCTTGCTGCTAGACGCGATGGCGATGTCCGACAGTCCGCGGTTCGACGCCTCCGTCATCCTGCCGTTCGGTGATGACGAGGAGGCCGTTGGGCTCGCCGTCAAGCGCACGGCCGAGCACCTGCGCAGCCTCGGCCTGAGCTTCGAGATCCTCGCGATCGACGAGGACTCCACCGACAACTCGCACGCGGTGCTCGCGCTGCTCCGCGCCGAGGTCCCCGAGCTCCGCGTCACCCACGCGCCGGGCCGCGGCCGCGGCGTCGACGTCGGCGCCGGACGCGCGCAGGGCACGCTGCTCCTGGTCACGACCCCCGACGTGGCGAGCGCGTCGCTCGACGGTGCCGGCGAGGCCTGCCGCCGCCTGCTCGCCGGCGACGGCGACGCCGAGGTCGCGCTCGGCAGCTTCACCGCCGCGCGCCGCGTCCGCGCGATGGCCGCGTTCCGGGGCGCCCGCCTCGCCGGCGCGGCGATGCATCGCCGGCTGAGCAAGCGCCTGCAGATGCTCAGCCTCGCGGTGCGGATCACCGCGCCCACCGGCGCGGTGGCAAAGACCGCCGCCGGCCGGTTCGGCGCGTTCGCCCGCTTCGGCTAGTGCTCGGAGCACCAGGCAGCGGATTTTCTCGCGCCCGGCGCCGCCCGGCGAGCAGCGCGGCATGTCCGTTGCTATAGTCAGCACTGCGTGCAACTCCCTCTCGCCGCGTTCATCCCCATCGCGATCCTCGCCCTGGGCTTTCTGATCGTCGTCCACGAAGGCGGTCATTACTTCGTCGCGCGCTGGTGCAAGATGCGGATCGAGAGGTTCAGCATCGGCTTCGGCCCCGGCGTGCTCAAGCGGACGTCGAAGAAGACCGGCACGACGTTCCAGCTCGCCCCGATCCCGTTCGGCGGCTTCGTCGAGATCCGCGGCATGAACATCGCCGAGGAGGTCGACCCCGAGGACCGCCACGCGTACCCCAATCGCCCGGTCTGGCAGCGCTTCCTCACGATCTTCGCCGGCCCCGCCACCAACTACCTCTCCGCGATCGTGCTCGCCCTGGCGCTCTACGCCTGCTATGGCCTGCCGTACTGGTACGACGTCGGCGAGGTCCTGCCCAGCTTCGACGCGTATGGCAAGCTCGAGCCCGGCGACCGCATCCTCGCGGTCGACCATGTCCCGCTGATCGCCGGCGTCGCACCGGGCTTGACCGACCGCGTCGCGGCGTCCCGGGGCGCCCCGCTCGTGCTCACGATCGAGCGCAACGGCCAGCAGCGCGACATCTCGATCAAGCCGCGCGAGGACAAGGACCCGGCCGGCAAGATGGGCTGGAAGATCGGCGTCAAGTACCTCGAGGCGCCGCGCCGGCTCGGAGCCGCCGAGGCGACCGAGGCGGCGCTGATCTATCCCGTCATCGAGACCCAGAAGATCGGCAAGCTGCTCTACGGCGTGGTCTCGGGCAGAGAGAAGGCCGACCTCGGCGGGCCGGTCCGGATGGTCGAGGAGTTCACCAAGGCGTTCTCCGCCGGCATCGTCCCGGGGATCAACCTGCTGATGGTGCTCAGCGTCTACCTCGGCCTGTTCAACCTGCTGCCGATCCCGGCGCTCGACGGCGGCCGCCTGGTGTTTCTGATCTACGAGATGGTGACCCGGCGCCGCGCCAACCCCAAGGTCGAGACCATGGTCCACATGGCCGGGATCATGGCGCTCGGGCTCGTGATGCTGTTCGTGCTCTACATCGACATCAAGCGGTTCTGGTCGTAGCTCGCGGCTGCACCGGGCTTGCTAAGGTCACCTCGTGCTCGCCGCCGACGTGATCGATCGGATCGCCACCGAGCCGGGCGTGTACCTGTTCAAGGACGCGCGCGGGGCGGTGATCTACGTCGGCAAGGCCAAGAACCTGCGCGCCCGGGTCCGCCAGTACTTCCGCGACGGCGGCGACGAGCGGTTCTTCGTCGCGGCCGGCTTCCTGAGCAAGGCGGTCGCCGACGTCGAGACCATCGTGGTCACCTCGTCGAAGGAGGCGCTGCTCCTCGAGAACCACCTGATCAAGAAGCACCAGCCGCGGTTCAACGTCAAGCTGCGCGACGACAAGCAGTACCTCGTGCTGCGGCTGGTCGACCCCGAGCCGCCGGCGCCCGACGACGATGCGCCCCGTAGCGAGGTGTTCCCGCGCGTCGAGGTCGTGCGCAACATCCGCGACGACAGCGCGCACTACTTCGGGCCCTATCACTCGGCGACCTCGGCGCGCGAGACGCTGCGCACGCTCAACCGCCACTTCCAGCTCCGGACCTGCACCGATCACGTGCTCGAGAGCCGCGGCCGGCCGTGCCTGCAGTACCAGATCAAGCGCTGCTCGGGGCCGTGCGCGTTCGCCGGCCTCGCCGCCGCCTACGCCGAGCAGGTCGAGGACGTGAAGATGTTCCTGTCGGGCAAGAGCGCCGAGCTCGTGACCCGTCTGCGCACCCGGATGGACGCGCGCGCCGAGCGCGAGGACTTCGAGGTCGCCGCGGTGCTGCGCGACTCGATCGCCGCGGTCGAGCGCACGCTCGCCAAGCAGCACATCGTGCAGGACGAATTCGTCGACCAGGACGTGTGGGGCATGCACCGCGAGGCCGACGTCGCCGAGGTCGTCGTGCTGTTCGTGCGCGGCGGCAAGCTGGTCGGGCGGCGCGCGTTCCAGCAGAAGGACCAGGAGCTGCCCGATCCGATGGTGATCGCCGAGCACCTCCAGCAGTACTACGCGACCGGCACGTTCATCCCCGACGAGGTCGTCGTCGGGGTCGAGCTCGAGGACGCCGAGGTGCTCTGCGACTGGCTGTCGTCGCTGCGCGGCCGGCGGGTCAAGCTCGTCGAGCCCCGCCGCGGCACCCGGGCGCGGCTGATCGAGCTCGCCGATCGCAACGCGGCGGCCTCGGCGGCGTCGCGCCGCGGCAAGGACGCCGACGCCGACGCGCTGCTCGACAAGGTCGCCCGCCGGCTGTCGCTGCCCCGGCCGCCGCGCCGCATCGAGTGCTTCGACATCGCGCACATCCAGGGCAGCGAGCCGGTCGCCGCGATGGTGACGTTCGTCGACGGCGTGCCGGCGCGCAACCTGTACCGCAAGTTCAAGGTCAGGAGCGTCGACAACAACGACTTCGCCGCGATGTACGAGGTCTTGACCCGGCGGTTCAAGCGCCGCGGCGACCCCGGCGATCCCGACGACGCGTGGGCGCCGCCGGACCTGCTCGTGATCGACGGCGGCAAGGGCCAGCTCGGCATGGCGGTCGCCGCGCTCACCGATCTCGGCGTGCCGCTCGGCGGCGACACCGGGCTCGAGGTGATCGGCCTGGCCAAGGAGCGCGAGCTCGAGGCCGGCAGCGCGCCGGACCGGATCTACCGCCGCACCGTCAAGGACTCGATCCCGCTGCGCCAGAACTCGCCCGAGCTGTTCGTGCTCGCGCGGATCCGCGACGAGGCGCACCGCTTCGCCAACACCTTCCACCGCGATCGCCGCAGCAAGGCCACGCTGCGCAGCGAGCTCGATGACATCCCCGGCATCGGCGCGACCCGGCGCCAGCGCCTGCTCAAGCAGTTCGGCAGCGTGCGCGCGATCCGGCGCGCCACCGTCGACGAGCTCGCCCGCGCGCCCGGCATGACCCGCAAGGCCGCCGAGCAGGTCACCGGGTACTTTGCAGGGCGCGCCGCATCGTCGCCCGCGTCCGACGGCGACGACACCGCCGCGATCGCCGGCGAGGCCACCGAGGCCGAGCTCGACCCCGGCGCGGAGCCGTTCCCCGACGAGGTCATCGACGACGATGCGGCGCCCGGCGCGCCGTGACCCCGCGCGCACCCGTGGCGCCGATCGCCGCCTCCACGTCCTGCACGCGCCGTCCCGCGTTATCCGACCTCGACCGACATCAACACAGGAGTAACTAGATTTCGCCGGCGGGCGATTCAGCGATCGATGACCCAGTCTCGACGCCGCGTCTCGACCGCTCGTCCGGGGCCGCGCGCCAAGCGCGAGTTGCACGCCTATGTCGGTCGCCAGGCGATCTTCGACCGGCGGCTCAACGTCATCGGCTACGAGCTCCTGTACCGCGACAGCGACGAGAACCGCGCCCGGTTCGACGACGTCGCCAAGGCGTCGGCGACGACCATGCTCAACGCGTTCCTCGAGATCGGGCTCGACAGCCTGGTCGGCACCCTCCCCGCGTTCGTCAACATGTCGGCGGAGTTCCTGCTCGGGGATTATCCGATCCCGCTGCCGCCGGAGCGCACCGTGATCGAGGTGCTCGAGGATATCCCGGTCACACCGGCGCTCGTCCAGGCGCTGCACGACCTGCGCGCCCGCGGCTTCCGGATCGCGCTCGACGACTTCGTCCTGACCGACGCCACCCGGCCGCTGCTGTCGGTCGCCAACATCATCAAGGTCAACGTCCTCGACGTGCCGCGCGACGAGATCGCCGCGCAGTACGCGGCGCTCAAGCCGAGCGGCGCCACCCTCCTCGCCGAGAAGATCTCGACGCACGAGGAGCACATCTTCCTGCGCAACCTCGGGTTCTACTACTTCCAGGGCTACTTCCTCGAGATGCCGTTGATCGCCCGCACCTCGCGGATGCCGCACGACCGCAGCAAGCTGTTGCGGCTGCTCGCCACGCTCTACGACAAGCGGCTCGATCTGCGCTCGGTCGAGGGCCTCGTCGCCGCCGAGGTCGGCCTCGGCGTGCGCCTGCTCAAGGTCGCCAGCTCCGCCGCGCTGACCCGCGGCGCCCAGATCGGCTCGCTGCAGCAGGCGATGGCGCGGCTCGGCGTCCAGCAGGTCGCGGCGCTGGTCGTGCTGATCCTCGCGGCGGGCTTCGACGACAAGCCGCTCGAGCTCGCCCGCCAGGTCCTGATCCGCGCGCGGATGTGCGAGCTCCTGGCCCGCAACGCCACGATCCCGGCGGACGAGATGTTCACCGCGGGCCTGCTGTCGCTGCTCGACGCGATCCTCGACCGGCCGCTGCCCGAGATCCTCGATCAGCTGCCGCTGTCGGCGCTGGTCCGCGAGGCGCTCCAGGGCGGCGCGTCGCGCCCCGCGCGCATCGTCGACACCGTCCGCCACCAGAACCGCGGCGAGCTCGCCTCACTCGCCGGCACCGGGTTCACCGCGCAGGCCGTGTTCGTCGCCTGGTACGACGCGCTGCGCTGGGCCGACGAGATCATGCGCCAGCTGTGACGATGCATCCGGCGTGATCTGCGTCGCCGCTTCCGTTTTCCAGACCATGCCGCGCTGTGCGCCGTGCCGCGGCCGCGAACGCGGTAGGCTCGCCGGGTGCAGATCGTGCGATGGACCGTGGCCACGTTGTGCTCGATCGCAGGCGTCGCGGGACTCGCCGGGAATGCCGCCGCACAGCCGGCTCCGGGGGCCGGGCCGGCGGCCGAGGTCGCGATCACCGCGGCGGCCGATCCGCGCAGCGATGCAGCCTGGCAGCTGTATCACGACGCGTTCGCCGCGCTGATGCAGGGCGAGCCGGCGCGGGCGCGCGATCTGGCGAGCACGCTGCTCCGCGAGTACCCGGACCATCCGGCGACCAACCTCGTGCGCGGCGCGCACCTCGGCCTCGCGCCGGGCGCCATCGATGAGGTCCAGGCGCAGCACGACAGCCGCGAGACCGCGTCGCGCGGCGCGAAGGCCGAGCTCGCGCTGTTCCAGTCGCTGCACGGGATCGCGCTCGGCATCGAGGCGTGCTTCGTGCTCAATTGTGACAGCGGCGAGGCGTACTTCGGGCTCGCGCTCGCCGGCGGCGCGGCCGGCGCGATCATTCCGATCAGCCTGGGCGAGCTGACCTCGGGGGAGCGCGCGCTGCTCAACAGCGGCACCGCGTGGGGCGCGGTCAACGCGAGCCTGCTGCTGGCCGCGATGAGCGACCCCGACGAGCAGACGTTCGGCCTGACCCTGATCGGCGGCCAGGGCGCCGGGTTGATCCTCGGTGCGTCGCTGACCGCGCTGCATCCGACCGCCGGGCAGGTCGGCCTCGCGAACTCCGGCGGTGAGTGGCTCGGCGTGGTGTCGACGCTCACGATCACCGCGGCCGGCATCCACGCCAGCGATCGCGACCGGGCGCTCGCGGCGATGGTCGCCGTCGATGCCGGC
>VBLP01000414.1 GCA_005887925.1 Deltaproteobacteria bacterium
CGACGGTGAACTCGCAGTCCTGCATGTCCTTGTAGTGGCCCTCGAGCGTGCGCAGGATCTCCATCAGCTCGTCGAACGCCTCGGGCATGACGTCCTTCAGCTCCGCGATGTCGCGCGGGGTGCGCACGCCCGAGACGACGTCCTCGCCCTGGGCGTTGACCAGGAAGTCGCCGGACGGATTGGGCTCGCCAGTGCGCTCGTCGCGCGAGAAGACGACCCCGGTGCCGCTGTCGTCGCCCTTGTTGCCGAAGACCATCTGCTGGACGTTGACGGCGGTGCCCCAGTCGTCGGGCAGGCGGTTGATGCGCCGGTACTGCACGGCGCGCTCGCCCATCCACGAGTCGAACACCGCGCGAATCGACTGGGCCAGCTGGTCGCGCGGCTCCTGCGGGAACTTCTCGCCCGTCTTGTCGGTGTAGATCTGCTTGAAGCGGCCGACCAGCCCTTTGAGGTCGTCGACCGAGAGCTCCGTGTCCAGCTCGACCCCGGCCGTGCGCTTCTGCTCGGCGATCGCCTCCTCGAGCGTCTCGCCCTCGACGCCGCGGACGACGTTGCCGAACATCTGGACGAAGCGGCGGTAGGAGTCCCACGCGAACCAGTCGTTGCCGGTCACGCGGGCCAGGCCCTCGACGGACTCGTCGTTCAGGCCCAGGTTCAGGACCGTGTCCATCATCCCGGGCATCGATTCGCGCGCGCCTGAGCGCACCGAGACGAGCAGCGGGTCGTCGGAGTCGCCGAGCCGCTTGCCGACATGGTCTTCCAGACGAGAAAGGGCCCCGTCGATCTGCTCGTCGAGGCCCTCGGGCTCCTGGCGGCCTGCGTTCATGTAGGCGACGCAGGCCTCCGTAGTGATCGTGAAGCCCGCGGGTACTCGCTCAGCTCCCAGGATGCGCGTCATCTCGGCCACGTTCGCGCCCTTGCCCCCGAGGAGGTCGCGCATCTCCATGCTGCCTTCCTCGAATGGGTAGACCCACTTGGTGCTCGTCGCGGTGGCCATGACTGAAGATCACATCAGACGGCGCAACCGCACGTGTGCGTGGTGTTCCGCAGTCTCGGAGACGGCCCTGTCGGCCTGCCGGAGGGCCTGCTCGCCCGCCTCGGGCGCCTCGGAGAGCGGTTTCGCCAGCGCGTCGACCATGAACGAGTGGGCGTCGGCGCCGAGTGGGAACGATCCCGCCTCGCAACTGGGGCAGACGACCCCGCCCGCCGCCGCCGAGAAGGCGCCCAGGTGCTCGCGCTCGCCACAGGTGGCGCACGCGGCCAGCTCCGGCACGAAGCCGGCGGCCAAGAGCAGCTTGAGCCGGAACGCCAGTGCCTGCGCGTACGTGGCCGTTCCGGCGTCGCCGTCGAGGATGGCCAGCTCGTGGCAGAGCAGGTGGTAGGCGGGCCGGTTCGGCTCGGCCGCATCGAACAGACGGAGCACGGCCTCGCAGGCGTCGGTGGCACGCTCGATCCCGGCGCGCCGCTCGCGCAGCGACGCGTGCGCGTGGACGGTGTCCGCCGACGTGATCGTGCACAGCTCGCCGCGGCCCTCGTGCATGACCAGGTTGACGCGCGAGAGCGGCTCGAGCCGTCCGCCGAAGCGCGACTTCACGCGCCGCACGCCCTTGGCAACGGCCCCGACGCGACCGCGGTCCTCCGTGTACAGGTGCAGGACCCGGTCGGCCTCGCCGAAACGGATCGAGCGAAGCACGACGGCCTCGGTCTTGAAAGAACCTTGCCTGGGCATAGATACCCTGGAACGGAAGCATGAGGAACGGCCGGAACGTCAAGCTGTACACGACCGACCCGTGCGGCTTCTGCCGGCAGGCGAAAGCGCTGCTCGAGAGCCGCGGTGTCTCGTACGACGAGATCAACCTGGCGAAGGACTCGGCCGGTCGCGCCGACCTGGTTGCGCTGACCGGGCAGATGACGTTCCCCCAGATCCTCGTCGGCGAGCGCGTGCTCGGCGGCTTCCGCGAGCTTCTCGAGGCCGACCGCGACGGGACGCTCGAGGACCTGCTGGCCCTCGCGGCCTAGCTCGCGCCACACTGCCTGTCCATGAGCGGGGTCATCGGCATCGACCTCGGCGTCACCAGGGTCGCCGTCGCGCTGCTCCGCGATCGCGAGCGCAGCGAGCCGCTGGTGCGGCCGACGGAGCGGTCGGACACGGATGCCCTGGTCGGCCAGATCACCGAGCTCGTCGACCAAGCGCGGACGGACGACGTCGCCGCGGTGGGCGTCGGCGTGGCGCGGGTCGTCGAGTTCGAGACGGGCCGTGTGGTCGCGGCGGGCCGCCGTCCCGGGCCGGGCGGCAACGGCGCCGTCGACCTGCCGCTGGCGAACGTCCCGCTGCGTCACGTGCTCGAGGAGCGTCTTGGCCTCCCGGTGTTCGTCGACAACAGGACCAGCGTTTCGGCACTCGCGGAGGCGCACGACGAGCAGCTCGAGCAGGTCGCCCGGCACCTCGTCTTTCTCGGCATAGGCGCAGGTGTCGGCGGCGGCCTGGTGCTCGGCGGGCGGATCTACCGCGGCGCGACCGGCGGCGCCGGCGAGCTCGGGCACACCATCGTCGGTCTCGACCTCGCCGGCGCCGTCCCCGCGCCGATGCGCTTCCCGCAGCCGGGCTCGCTCGAGTTCGTGGCCTCCGGGCACGCGCTCGACGGGCTGGCGGGACAGGCGCGCAACGTGCATCCGAAGTCCGAGCTGGCGCGGTTGCGCGGGGAGGGGAAGCCGGTGCTCGGCACCGACGTGATCCGCGCCGCTCGCGACGGCGACCCGTCGGCGGCACGCATGATCGAGATCTGGGGCCAGCGCATCGGCATCGGCGTCGCGAACGCGATCAACGCCTTCGACCCGGAGGAGGTGGTGATCGGTGGTTACGCCGCCGGTGCCGGCGACCTCCTGGTGGAAGCCGCCCGTCCTCTTAGCCCGGGCTCGCCGCGGCGAGCGCTTCGTCGACGTCCGGATAGTGGACCATCTCGACGACCTTCCCGTCGCGGAACGTCGTCACGTTCGCGCGCGGCTCGGGGCCGAGGATCACGACCACCTTGTCGCCGGCGTCGACGACGTCGACGAGCTCGATCGGCGGGCTCAGCTCGAGCCCGCGCTTCATGAATGCGAGCGCCTGGTCGCGGTTCTGGCAGGAGTCGATCGCCGTGGGATCGCCGCCGTGCCACTTGACGTCAGGGTCGAGCAGCTCGCGGATCGCATCGAAGTCGCCGCGCAAGACGGCGGCGAAACCGCGACGCGCCAGCTCGGCATTCGACTCGGCCATGGGCGGGAGCGTACGTCTTAGGACCTTTGTCGCGTTCCAATTGCGACCAGGGAGCGGGTACCAAGCATTGAGGTGGAACGGGAGAGGAGATCCACGTGATCAAGCTAATAGCCGCGGCGCTCTCGATCGCCGCGCTCACCGGAGCGGCTCCCGCCCTCGGAGCGGCCAATCCCAATGGGACCGGCCAGCCGAGTCAGTCCTGCGAGGACGTAGGGACAGGGCCGCCCGGGATCGTCAGCACGACGAACGGATTCGCGACCAAGGCAGTGACCGTCTACGCGAACCCAACGGCGCAGTCAGGCGTCGCCGGGAACGACCACACGGTCTCGCAGTACGACGTGGCCTGCTTCCAATTCGGCTCACGCTGACGGGGTGCAAGGCTCGCGGCGGCGGGTCACCGCCGCGAGCCCCCGTCGGCCCGCCGTCCGCTAGCCTGCGGCGGCGGTGACGGGCAGACAGTGGATCGCCGTTGGTCTGATCGTGCTGGCAGGGCTGGCGATCATCGCCGGCGTGCTCTACCTCGTCGAGCCGGCGAAGTCGCTGCCGTCGGTACTGCCCGGGCACGTGAGCGGGCTGACCGCGCACCGCTGGCACCGCGGCGTGGCGGCGTTCGTCGTTGCGCTGATCCTCCCCGTCGCGGCAGCAGCCGGCGATCTAGGGACCAACTAAGCGCGCGGCGCCCGCTGCTCGCGCGGGCAGAAGTACGTCCCGCGGCCCGCCGCTTTGATCTTGCGGATCGTCGCTCCGCAGCGGCTGCAGGGCTCGCCCTCGCGGCCGTAGACCTCGAAGCGGTCCTGGAACGAGCCTTCGGCTCCGGTCGCATCGCGGTAGTCGTCGATCGTCGCGCCCTTCGCGTCGATGCCTGCGTGCAGCACGGTCACGACCGCCTCGTGCAGCGCCTCCAACTGTGCGCGCTTCAGGGTCCCGACCGGGCGCAGCGGGTGGACCTTGGCGAGCCACAGCGCCTCGTCGACGTAGATGTTCCCGACGCCCGCGACGCGCTCCTGGGACAGGAGAAAGGCCTTGACGGGCTGGCGCCGCCCGGACGCGAGCCCGCGCAGGGCGTCGGCGGTGAAGTCGGGGCCGAGCGGCTCGATGCCGACGCGGCCCGAGAAGTAGTCGTGGACCGCGTCGGCGCCCAGCAGCACCAGCCCGGTCCCGAAGCGGCGCGCGTCGGCGAAGAGCAGGTGGTGCCCGTCGTCCAGATCGATGCGCACGCGCAGGTAGCGGCGCTCTGAGTCGCCCGGCGGGACCAGCAGCAGGTTGCCCGTCATGCGCAGGTGCATGACCAGGTGGACGTCGTCGGCCAGCTCGAGGATCAGGTACTTGCCCCGCCGGTCGAGCTTCTCGATGTGGCGGTGCTCGACGGCCTGGGCGACCTCGTCGGGCGGCGCCGGCTCGCACCAGCGTGGATCGAGGACCTCCATCCGCTCGATGCGGCGCCCGACGATCGCCGGCTCGAGCTGGCGGCGGATCGTCTCGACCTCGGGCAGCTCCGGCATCAGGAGGGCGGCAGCGGCCGGAAGCGCAGCGAGCGCAGGAGCGGGTCGAGCACGCGCCGGCTCGCGACGTCGAACTGCGACGGCGGGGCGAGCGCCTCGAAGACGTACTCGCCCGCGCGATAGACGTGGACGCTGCGCGTCTTGATCGTCCTGCCGAAGATGCGCTGCGTCCCGTCGACCTCGATCGCCGGCGAGCCCTTCACCGTGGTCAGCTTCGAGCCCGTCGGATGAAACGTCTGGTTGCGCGACTGGGCCTGGTGGATCAGCGCGTCGCGCGCCGTCGCCAGCTCGGCCTTCGTCGACGGCAGCTGGTCGCCGGTGCGCGGATATGCCCATCCCGAGATGTCGGCGCCGCCCGATGCGATCCGGAAGATGCCCGGGTTCGTCCTGATCCGCTTGACCCAGTTGCGCGGCGCCTGGAAGCGCAGCCCGGTCCGCGGGTCGCGCAGCTCGACCGGGTGCCCCGGCGGGCGCATGGCCAGCGGGTTGGGCGGCGGCAGCGGCTGCGTGCCGCAGCCGGCGGCCACGACAGCCGGCAGGAGGAGGAGTGAGCTAAGACGTCGCGCGCGGATGAGCGGCGAAGTAAACCTCCTTCAACCGCTCGCGCGAGAGATGCGTGT
>VBLP01000415.1:0-911 GCA_005887925.1 Deltaproteobacteria bacterium
CGAGAAGATCATCCAGCCCGATCCGCAGACCAAGGCCGACCTCGAGCAGTGCCTCCGCGACAAGGCCGAGAAGGACAAGCTGAACAAGGCGCTCGGCGACGAGAACGCCGCGCTGATGCGCGAGAAGGCCAGTGGGGCCGAGATCGTGGTGTCGATCGAGGGCAACGCGCTCACGGTCAAGCCGGGCAGCCCCGGCGAGGTCCGCCCGCTCGACGACAAGGTGGTCGGCGAGGCGTCCAAGGAGTTCCTCAACGTGGTCGAGAAGTCGCGCGGCGCGATCCAGAAGTGCTACGAGCAGGCGCTCAAGAAGAACACCGGCCTGCAGGCCAAGACCGTCACGCTGTCGGTGTCGGCGAGCTTTGCGCCGTCGGGGCAGTTCAAGAGCTCCAACTTCGCGCCGTCGCTCGGCGACACGTTCGACGCGTGCATCCGCACGGTGGCGAGCAAGTGGGTGCTGTCGAGCAGCTCGCCGGCGATGACGTTCAAGGCGCAGGTGTCCCTCACGCCCTCGTAGCCGTGACACCATGACGCCATGACCAAGCTCAAGGAGCTCGAGGAGCGGCTCCGGGACGAGCCGGACAATCTCGGGCTTCGGGTCATGGTGGCGGGTGCGCTGCACGAGGCGGGGCGGCGCGACGATGCCATCGAGCTCTACCGCTCGGTCGCCCTCGCGTACCGCGATCAGGGCCGGCCGCAGCAGGCGATCACGGTGTGCCGCGGCATCCTGGAGCTGGCGCCCGATAACGCGCCGAGCCAGGAGCTGCTCGCGTCGCTGCTCTCCCTCCAGCAGACACCGCGGGGGTCGCCGCCGCCAGCGCCGCGGGAACCGTCGCCGCTGCCGGTGCGGCCGTCGCCGACGCGCGAGCTGTCGCCGCTGCCGCAGCGGCCGAGCCCGGCGCCGAGCCGACCGA
>VBLP01000415.1:947-2941 GCA_005887925.1 Deltaproteobacteria bacterium
CTCGCTGCAGCGGCTGCCGCGCTCGGAGCTGCCGCCGAGCCTGCAGGAGGAGCTCGCGAGCTACCCCGAGATCGCGGGGATCGCCGCCGCGGCTCGCCAGATCTCGGCCTCGCTGATCGCGGCGGCGCGGCGCGAGGGCGACACCGAGGAGCTCGACGAGGGCGATCTCATCGCCGAGGCCGACACCGGGCGGCGGAGCCGCGCGTCGCGGGCGACCCCGAGCGCGAGCGTGCCGCCGCCGCTGCCGCGACCGCCGACCGCGCCCGAGCCCGCGACCGCCACCGGCGACGAGGAGGAGCCGACCCTGCCGCCGCCGCCCGGCCGCGCCGCGCCGCGCCCGGCTGCGCTCGACGACGAGCCGACCCTGCTGCCGTCGACCCGCGCGGTGGCCGCCCCGGCCACCGTCGAGGACGAGAAGACCCAGCCGCGCGACATATCGAACCGCGCACGGCCCCCGGCGCTCCCACGGGAGGTGCCGCCGCCACCCGCGACCGGCCCCCTCACCGGCGCCTTCTTCGCCCCGCTGCCGCCTCGCAACCGTGGGGCGGTGCTGCAGCGGTTCCGCCGCCGGATCGCCCCCGCCGGGGCGATCGTGATCCGCCGCGGTGAGACCGGCCACGGCCTGATCGTCGTGGTGCGCGGCCGGCTCGAGCTCCACGCCGAGCGCGCCGGCGGCGTCCGGGTCGCGCTCGGCGCGATCGCGGCCGGCGAGTTCATCGGCGAGGCCAGCCTGCTCGCGCGCACCCCGGCCGCGGCGCAGGTCGTCGCCGGGACCGACGCCGAGCTGCTCGTGCTCGCCGCCGATGACTTCTACGACGTCGCGAGCGCGTTTCCCGCGCTGCGCAGCGAGCTCGAGCGGGTGGCCGCGCTGCGCGCCGAGGACCATGCGCGCCAGCTCGGCTGACGCTATCCGCCGCGGCGCGCCCGGAGGATGCGTTCGAGCGCCATGCCGGCGGCGCGCGCCGACAGCGCGAGCTGGTCGTCGAACGTGTGGCGCATGCGGTGCTCGCCGAACACCACGCCGACCACGCGCTCGCGGACCGCGACCGGGACGAGCAGGATCTCGGCCGGGCACGCGCCCAGCGTCGCGATCAGGAACGCGCGGCTCGCCTCGTCGTGCATCGGGCCGCGGTAGGGCAGCCGGGTGCCGATGACGTCCTGCAGCGTCGACGGCCGATCGAGCCGCAGCGTGGCCGCGGGCATCACCGTCGGCCGCGGCGTCACCGCGAACAGCGCCAGCTCGCCCGGCGCCCTGGCGGTGGCGTGGCGGGTCGCGAAGAAGCCCGCGCGGTGATGCGACTCGGCCAGATGCGAGACCATCACGTCGATCACCTCGTCGCGGCTCCGCGCGCGCTCGAGCTCGCGGATCACCTCGATCGCGCGCACCGTCGCATCTTCGAGGGCACGCGCCAGCGAGCGCCCGGCCGGCTCGCCGGTGGACGGCAGCGACGCCGGGCTGACCAGCAGCGGCGAGGAGTCGACGTTGGGCATCGGGATCGCGCCCGACTCGTGGTCGTCGTCCTCGGTGCCGGGGATGGCGCCGAGCAGCGGCGGCGGGATCGTGGTGCCCGGCGGGCCCCAGCCGTCGTCGACCGGGTCGTACTCGATGCGGCGGCGCAGCAGCTGCTCGGAGCTCTGCTCGCCGGCGCGCTCGGGGATCGCCTCGTCGAGCTCCTGGGCGGTCATCTCCGACGTGCGTGGGCCGAGCGGCAGGCTGTCGTCGTCCTCGTCGACGATGACCGCGCGCATCGCCGGGGCGCTGCGCGGGGCGGTGGGCGCCGGCGGCGGCGCGACCAGGTGCGGGTTGGTGTCGGCGTCGCTGGCCGGGGCGGGCGGCGCGGCGACGTGGTCGGACGGCGTGGCGTCCTCGCGCGGCGGCGCGGCGCGCAGGTCGACCTTGGTCGGATCCTCGATGGCCTCGACGGCGCGCCCCCGGCGGCGCGACCGCGGGCTCCCCGGCGGCGGGACGCCGAGCTTGGTGCGGCGCTCGGGCC
>VBLP01000415.1:3026-7898 GCA_005887925.1 Deltaproteobacteria bacterium
CGATCGAGCAGGATCGGCGCGGCGTCGCGATCGACGACGCGATCGTGGATCACGGCCCCGGTGTCGGACTCGTCGATGACGTCGATCATCGTGATCGGCGCGGCGGCCGGCGCCAGGCCGCGCACGTCCGTCGGGCCAGTCGGCATCAGCGCGTCCTCGTCGATCACGATGCGCGGCTCGTCGACATCGATCGCGTGATCGATCGCGCGGTCGCCGCTCACCTCGAGATCGACCTCGCCGGCGCGCGCATGCAGCTCCGGCGGGTCGCTCTTCACCGCCCGCCGCCGCGGCGGCAGCGTGCGGCTGGTGACATCCTCGTGGCGGCTGCGCTCGATCACGATCAGCGGCTCGTCGTCGTCGTCCGACATCATCGGCGGCTTGATCGACGGCGCGCGCCGCACCGGGACGCGGATCTCGCCGGAGATGCTGCGCGCGCGCGGCCGCTCGGTGACCTCCTCGTCGGCGAGCTGGGAGGTATGGATCGGCGCCGACGACTCGTCGTCGAGCACCGGCGTCGGCAGCGCGCCCTCGTCGAGCGCGCTCAGCATCCGCGCGGACGGCTCGTCGAGCACCGGCCTCGGCAGCGCATCATCGTCGGGCGAGGCGAACACGCCCGGGATCAGCGTCGGCATGCTCGGCCCGGCCACCGGCACCGCGGCGCGCGGCGCAGCGGCCGTGGACCCCGACCCGCCGAGGCTCGCCGGCAGGGCGCCGGAGGCGCCGGCCGTCGCCGGACCCGCCGGACCCCCAGGACCGGCCGGACCTGCCGGCGTGGACACGCTGGACGGGCTCACCGTGCTGGTCTGGTCCGCTGCGCTCGTGGAGCTCGTGGGGCTCGACCCGCCGTCCGGCGGAATGATCGCGTTCCCCGGGCCCGATGCGCCCGTGAAGCTCGCCGGGCTCGCCGCGCTCGTGAAGGTCACCGGGCTGGCCGCGCTGGCGAAGCTCGCGGCGCTCACCGGGACCGGCGTGTTGGGGATCCCCGCGTGCCTCAGCGTCGCGGGGCGCGAGCCGGACACGTCGATCGCAGGTGCACTGGACGCGCTCGCGGGCCCGCCGAGCTTCATGGTCGCCGGGCCGGTGGCGACGGCCAGGCCGGAACCGCTGGCTCCTGGGCTGGTCGCGGCGGCGAGCTTGCCGGACGCCGCTCCGGTGGTGACGCGCAGGTCACTCGCATCCGGGCTGGCGCTCGCACCGGCAGGATCGCCGGCATTCGCACCGGGCGCGCCGGCAGCCTCCGAGAGCGTTCCGGACGCCGGACCCGCGGCGGGGAGGTCGGCGCCGCTGGCCCCTGCGCTCGTCGCGCCGGCGAGCTTGCCGGGTGCCGGCTCGGTGGCGACCGGATCCGACCCCGGAGGCTGCACCGCCGGGCCCTGACCGCTGCCGGTGGCCGAGCCGGTCGGGGCCAGCGGCCGGAGATCGAGCTGGCCGCTGCTGGGCCTGAGCACATCGACGGGGCCGGTGACCGGCGCCACGGCGCGGTGCCGCGTCGCGTTGACCTTGCCGGTCACCCCCTTGGCGCGCGGTGTCCGGCCGATCGCGGCCCGGACCGGCGCATTGCTCTGGGTGGTGCGCAGCAGGCGCTGGCCGAGCGCGGTGACGTGGCCGTAGTAGTGCGCGAGGCACCACGCGATCTGCATCTGGGTCGCGACCGCGCGCACCACGTAAGCGCCGGTGAAGAAGGCGATCTCGTCGAAGGCGTGGCGGTCGGACGGGTCGCTCATCGCGACGGTGAGGTTGTTGTCGCCGTCGAACGACACCGGGATCGCGCGCAGCTCGATCGCCATGTCGGTCGGGATCGCCGCGACCACCTTGGGGGTCAGCCGGGCCAGCGTGTTGGGGTTGACCTGCGGCACGAGCAGCCGCGATCGGTAGAAATCGGTCAGGTCGTCATCGGCGATCGCGCCGCTGGTGACCAGCTGCTCGCCCAGCGTTCCGCCGCTGGCGGCGACCCGCGCGCGCGCGTCGTCCAGGGCAGCGGAGGAAACCAGCCCCGAGCGGACCATGAGCGCACCGGCGTCGTCGGCCACAGGAGATTGCGAGTAGAAATATGCCGGACGCGGACAACCCCCGGCCCTTGGGCGATCATGGAGACAGGCTGGTAGTCATGTCAACGAAGCCGCGGATCTACCTGGACTTCAACGCCACTGCACCGCTGGGCGACCTCGTGCGTGCCGAGATGACAGCCGCCATGGCCGATCCGGGAAATCCATCGTCGATTCATGCGGAAGGCCGAAGGGCGCGAGACCACGTCGAGCGGGCCCGCAACCGGGTGGCCGGCCTGCTGGGTCGTTCCCGCGAGCAGGTCGTGTTCACCAGCGGCGGCACCGAGGGCAACGCGCTGGGGGTGCTGGGGCTGGCCGCGGTCGCCGAGCAGGGCGGCGCGCCCCGTGTCGTCGCGGCCACCGGCATCGATCACCCGTCGCTGGCCGGCGCGGTCGCGGCCCTCGTGGCGCGGGGCTGGCAGCGCCGGCCGATCGCGGTCACCGGCGACGGCGCGCTCGCGGTCGACGCGCTCGCCGGGGTGGGCCTGGTCGCCCTGTCCGCCGTGAACCACGAGCTCGGCACGCTCGCCGGCGCTGCCATCGTCGCCGCCGCCCGGTCGGCCGGCGCGCTCGTCCACGTCGATGCCGTCCAGGCCGCGGGCAAGCTCGACCTGGCCGAGCTCGACGCCGATTCCCTCGTGATCTCGGCCCACAAGCTCGGAGGGCCGCAGGGCGCCGGGGCGCTGGCGATCGCCCTGGACGCCGGTCTTCCGCTGGTCGATGCCGGCCACCAGGAGCGCGGCCGCCGCCCCGGCACCGAGAACACGCTCGGCATCGTCGGCCTGGGCGCAGCCGCCGCGGCCGCCGACCCGGCCGCCTGGCCCGCCGTCCGCGCGCTCGGCGACCGGCTCGAGGCCGGCCTGCGCGCCATCCCGGGCGTCCGGATCCACGGCGCCGGCGCGCCGCGCATCGGCGGCACCGTCAACGCCGGCTTCGCCGGGGCGCGCGGCGAGTCGATCGTCATCGCGCTCGACCTCGCCGGCATCGCCGCGTCGACCGGGGCCGCCTGCACCTCGGGCTCGATCCAGCCGTCGCCCGTCCTGCTCGGCCTCGGCCTCCCCCCCGATCAAGCCCGCGAGGCCGTCCGGTTCAGCCTCGGCCGCACCACCACCGCCGGCGAGATCGACGCCGTGCTCGCGCAGCTGCCCGCGATCGTCGCCCGCGCCCGCGCGCATCGCGCCTGACGGGCGGCGCCATGCCGAGGCTCACCTCGCGCGCACGGACCATCATCCAGGGCGGAGAACAGCGCGGCGGGATTCGTCGGCCGTGGCTGCAAGTGGTTGGACCAGCGGCAATTTGTGCGCGTTCCCGGCTACCCGGGCGTCGCCTTGACGCCCTCGGCGAGGGCAAGGTATCCCCACCCCATGCGTGACGTGGTGATCGTCGGTGCTGCGCGCACCTCCATCGGAAGCTTTCTGGGCTCGCTGTCGTCGGTGCCGGCCACCAAGCTCGGGTCGACGGCGATCCGGACCGCGCTCGAGCGTGCCGGGGTCGCTCCCGGCGACGTCGGGCTGGTGCACATGGGGATGGTGCTGCCCGCGGGGGTCGGGCAGGCGCCGGCGCGCCAGGCGGCGCTGGGGGCGGGGCTGCCGCAGAGCGTGCCGTGCGTGACGCTCAACAAGGTGTGCGGCTCGGGGCTCGAGGCGGTGATCGGCGCGGCGCGCGCGATCCTGGCGGGCGATGCGCAGATCGCGGTCGCCGGCGGCATGGAGTCGATGTCGAACGCGCCGCACGTGGTGCGCGGGCTGCGAGGCGGCGTGAAGATGGGCGCGCTCGATACGGTCGACTCGATGGTGCACGACGGGCTGTGGGACCCGTACTCGAACCAGCACATGGGCAACTGCGCCGAGCTGTGCGCGAAGGAGAAGGGCATCCCGCGCAGCGTGCAGGACGAGCACGCCGCGGAGAGCTACCGGCGGGCGCAGGACGCGATCAAGCAGGGCCACTTCAAGGCCGAGATCGCGGCGGTGAAGGTCGCCGACAAGAAGAGCGAGATCACGGTCGACACGGACGAGGAGCCCGGCCGCGGCAACATCGACAAGCTGCCCGGGCTGCGCACGTCGTTCCAGAAGGACGGCACGGTGACGGCGGGCAACGCGTCGTCGATCAACGACGGCGCGGCGGCGCTGGTGGTGATGACCGCCGACGAGGCGAAGCGGCGGGGCGCGAAGGTGCTGGCCCGGCTGGTCGCGAGCGGCTACCACGCGCAGGCCCCGGAGTGGTTCACGACGGCGCCGGCGCCGGCGATCAAGAACGCGCTGGCGCGCGCGAAGTGGGACGCCAGGCAGGTCGATCTGTGGGAGATCAACGAGGCGTTCTCGGTGGTGTCGGTGGTGAACAACCGGCTGCTCGAGCTGGATCCGGCGAAGGTCAACGTGTGGGGCGGCGCGGTCGCGCTCGGCCATCCGATCGGCGCGTCGGGGGCGCGCATCCTGGTGACCTTGCTCCATGCGATGGCGGCGCGCGGCGCGAAGACCGGCGGCGCGTCGCTGTGCATCGGCGGCGGCGAGGGCATCGCCCTCCTCGTGGAGCGGCCCTGACCCATGGCGGTCAAGAAGCTCGGGGTGGTCGGCGCCGGACAGATGGGGCAGGGCATCGCCCAGGTCGCGGCGCAGGCCGGGCTCGACGTGGTGGTCGTCGACGCGGCGCTCGACTTCGCGCAGGCCGGCGTCGGCAAGATCAAGAAGACGCTCGATCGGCTGGTCGAGCGCGGCAAGCTCGACGCGGCCGCACGCGACGGCGCGATGGCGCACCTGCGCGCCGGGCAAAATCATCGCGATCTCGTCGACTGCGATGTCGTGATCGAGGCCGCGCCCGAGAAGGAAGA
>VBLP01000415.1:7927-19666 GCA_005887925.1 Deltaproteobacteria bacterium
CGCGTGATCGGCATGCACTTCATGAACCCGGTGCCGCTGATGAAGCTGGTCGAGATCGTGCGCGGCCTGCCGACCAGCCAGGCGACCTACGACACCGTGGTGGAGCTGGCGCAGCGCTTCGGCAAGACGACGATCGGCGCCCGCGACATCCCGGGCTTCATCGTCAACCGGATGCTGATCCCGCTGCTCAACGAGGCGTGCTACGGGCTCTACGAGGGGCTGGGCACGGCGGCCGACATCGACACCGGCGTGCGGCTCGGGCTCAACCATCCGATGGGGCCGCTCGAGCTCGCCGACCTGATCGGCCTGGACACCTGCCTGGCGATCGCCGAGGTGCTGCACCGCGAGCTCGGCGACGACAAGTACCGGCCGTGCCCGCTGCTCCGCCAGTACGTGGCCGCGGGCTGGCTCGGCCGCAAGGTCGGCCGCGGATTCTACGAGTACGATCCGCAGGGCCAGAAGAAGCCGTGAGGAAGCCATGAGGAAGCCCTGAGCGGGCGGCGATGACAAGATGCGGCGATGTCCCCGTACCGCGCGCGTGAGCTGCGCGGCGAGCCTGGAGCCACCATGAGCTACGAAACATTCGAGACCATCCGGGTCGAGGTCGACGGCGCGCTGGCGATCGTCACGGTGGCGCGCGAGGCGGCGCTCAACGCGCTGTCGTCGCGGGTGATCGCCGAGCTGACCGCGGCCGCGGGCGAGCTCGAGGTCTCGGCCGACGTGCGGGCCGTGATCGTGACCGGCGCGGGCAAGGCGTTCGTCGCCGGCGCCGACATCGCCGAGATGCGCGAGCTGTCGCCGCGCCAGGCCCAGGCGTTCTCCGAGATGGGCGGCGCGCTGGCGAGCTCGATCGAGAGCTCGGAGAAGCCGTGGATCGCGGCGGTCAACGGCTTCGCGCTCGGCGGCGGCTGCGAGCTGGCGCTGGCGTGCGACTTCATCTACGCGTCCGAGCACGCGAAGTTCGGCCAGCCCGAGGTCAAGCTCGGCATCATCCCGGGGTTCGGCGGGACGCAGCGGCTCGCCCGACGGGTCGGGATCGCCAAGGCCAAGGAGCTGTGCATGACCGGCGACATGGTCGACGCGGCCGAGGCGCTGCGGATCGGCCTTGCCGACGCGGTGTGGCCGGCCGGCGAGCTGATCGCGAAGGCCCGGGACGTGGCCGGCCGGATCGCGGCCAACGGCCCGCTCGCGGTCGCCGAGGTCAAGCGCCTGGTCCAGCTCGGCCAGTCGACGACGCTCGAGCACGCCCTGGCACTCGAGCAGCAGGCGTTCGGCCTCCTGTTCTCGACCGCGGATCAGCGCGAGGGAATGACGGCGTTCCTCGCCAAGCCGCGGCGCGCGGCCCAGTTCAAGGGGCAGTGACATGCAGCTCGCACCGACCGAGGACCAGCTCGCCGTCCAGCGCACCGCGCACGAGTTTGCCACCAGCGAGGTCCTGCCCAAGGCGGCCGAGATCGATCGCGAGCACCGCCACCCGGCGGAGCTGGTCCGGCGCATGGCCGAGCTCGGCTTTCTGGGCATCGCCGTCCCCGAGCAGTACGGCGGCGCCGGCTTCGACCACATCTCGTACGTGCTGGCGATGGAGGAGATCTCGCGGGCGTGCGCGTCGACCGGCGTGATCATGAGCGTCAACAACTCGCTGGTGTGCGATCCGCTGGTCCGGTTCGCCAGCGAGGCCCAGAAGCAGCAGTGGCTGGTGCCGCTCGCCCAGGGCAAGCTGCTGGGCTGCTTCGCGCTGAGCGAGCCCGAGGCCGGCAGCGACGCGGCGGCGCAGCGCACCACCGCGGTGCGCGACGGCGACGGCTGGGTGATCAGCGGCACCAAGAACTGGATCACCAACGGCCCGGTCGCCGACGTCTGCGTGCTGTTCACGATGAACGACAGGGCGGCGGGCCACAAGGGCATCACCGCGTTCATCCTGCCGATGAAGGCCAGGGGCGTGCGCTGCGGCCCGCCCGACGACAAGCTCGGGATCCGCGGCAGCAAGTCGTCGCAGGTGTTCCTCGACGATGTCCGGCTGCCGGACGACGCACTCCTCGGCGAGGTCGGCGGCGGGTTCAAGATCGCGATGACCACGCTCGACGGCGGCCGGATCGGCATCGCGGCTCAGGCGGTCGGCATCGCGCGCGCCGCACTCGAGGACGCGCTGGCCTATGCCCAGCAGCGCCGCACGTTCGGCAAGCCGATCGCGCAGCACCAGGCGATCGCGTTCAAGCTCGCCGACATGGCGACCGAGATCGACGCCGCGCGGCTGCTCACGCTGCGCGCCGCCTGGCTCAAGGACCACAAGCAGCCGTACGGCAAGGAGGCGGCGATGGCCAAGCTCTACGCCTCCGATGTCGCCAACCGGGTCGCGCGCGAGGCGATCCAGATCTTCGGCGGCAACGGCTACGTCACCGAGTTCCCGGTCGAGCGCCACTTCCGCGACGCCAAGATCACCGAGATCTACGAGGGCACCAGCGAGATCCAGCGCCTGGTGATCGCGAACCACCTGATGAAGGGCGGCTGAGCATGACCCGAGCGAGCACCCTGGTCCTGATCGCCGGCCTCGCGGTCGGCTGCGGCGGCGGCAAGCAGGCCGACACCACGCCGACCGGCGGCGGCGCCGAGGCCGAGCCCGTCCGCGGCGGCGGGGGCGGGGGCGGGATGGTCGCGCCCGAGAAGATGGACGAGGTCGAGCGCAGCCTCGACCGCAAGGCGGTGATGATCTCGCGCTGCCTGTCGGTCGCGGTCGACAACAAGGAGCTGCCCAAGAACGCGCAGGGCAAGGTGACGCTCGAGATCGTGATCTCGCCGGCGGGCCGGGCCGAGTCGGTCAAGATCGTGCGCGCGCAGCTGGACTCCAAGTCGCTCCACGACTGCATCATCCGGCGGATCCAGGACATCCAGTTCCCCGAGCTGCCCCGGCGATACGAGACGTCGCACACCTACGGGTTCGAGGCGATGTGAGATTCGAACCGAGCGAAGAGCAGCTGCTGATCCAGCGCACCGCGCGCGACTTCGCCGACCGCGTGCTGGCGCCGCGCGCCGCGGCGCGCGACGTCTCGTGCGAGTTTCCGCTCGCCGAGCTGCGCGAGCTGGGCGGGCTGGGCCTGCTCGGCATCGCGGTGCCCGAGGCGCTGGGCGGCGCGGGCGCGGGCACGGTGGCGTACTCGCTGGCGATGCAGGAGCTGGCGCGCGGCGACGCGTCGGTCGCGATCGCCACGTCGGTGACCAACATGGTCGCCGAGCTGATCGCCACCCGCGGCAGCGCCGAGATCGCGCGCGCGTGGGTGCCGCGGCTGGTCGCCGGCGAGCTGGTGTGCGGCGCGTTCGCGCTGAGCGAGCCCGACGCCGGCTCGGACCCGGCGGCGCTGCGCTGCGCCGCGACCCGGACCGCCGGCGGCTGGCAGCTGTCGGGCGCCAAGCAGTGGATCACCGGCGGCGATCGCGCGGGCTGCCTGGTGGTGTGGGCGGTGACCGAGGCCGGCGCCGGCCACCGGGGCATCACCGCGTTCGTCGTGCCCGGCGGCGCGCCGGGGCTGACGGTGGCGCGGCTCGAGGACAAGCTCGGGCTGCACGGCTCGTCGACCGCGCAGCTCGTGCTCGACAAGGTCGACGTCGGCGACGACGCGGTGCTCGGCCAGGTCGGCGGCGGGTTCGCGCTCGCGATGATCGCGCTCGACGGCGGCCGGATCGGCATCGCGTCGCAGGCGATCGGCATCGCGCGCGGCGCGCTCGAGGCCGCGCTGCGCTACGCCGGCGCGCGCCGCACGTTCGGCGAGCCGATCATCAAGCACCAGGCGGTCGCCGCGATGCTCGCCGATGCCGCGACCTGGCTCGACGCCGCCACGCTGATGACCTTGCGCGCGGCCGAGCGCAAGCAGACCGGCCAGCCGTTCACGCAAGAGGCCGCGATGGCCAAGCTGTTCGCGACCGAGCACGCGTGGAAGATCTGCGACATCGCGCTCCAGGTCCACGGCGGGTACGGCTACGTGCGCGACTTCCCGGTCGAGCGCGCGCTGCGCGACGTCCGGGTCACCCGCATCTACGAAGGCACGAGCGAGATCCAGCGGCTCGTCATCGCACGCAATCTCCTGAGGTGACCATGTCCGATCGCAAGCTCCGCATCCTCGTCGCAAAACCCGGGCTCGACGGCCACGACCGCGGCGCCAAGGTGGTCGCTCGCGCGCTGGCCGACGCGGGCTACGAGGTGGTCTACACCGGGCTTCACCAGACGCCGGACATGATCGCCGCCGCGGCGGTGCAGGAAGCGGTCGACGCGGTCGGGCTGTCGATCATGTCGGGCGCCCACATGACCTTGTTCCCGGCGGTGATCGAGGCGCTCCAGGCGCGCGGCGCGGGCGACGTCGTCGTGTTCGGCGGCGGCATCGTGCCCAAGGACGACCTGCCCCGGCTCGCCGAGATCGGGGTGGCGAAGATCTTCACGCCGGGCGCGAGCACCAACGAGATCATCGACTGGGTCGAGAGCTACCTGCGGCCCAAGGTCGCCTGACGTGCGCCGGGTCGCCGTCGCGCGCGCCGCGGTGGTCGCGGTGCTCGGTGCGGCAGGGATCACCGGCTGCGGCCGCCCGCGCGATCCCGCGCCGCCGTCGGGCGGTGACACGGTGGCGCCGGCCCCGCCGATCGCGGCCGACGCCGCCGAGGCGTCCCAGGAGGAAAGGCTGGCCGCGATCCAGAAGGCGATGAACGAGCTCGACAAGGCCGCGCAGCAGTGCTGGGCCGCGGCGGCGACCGAGCGGTTCGACATCGAGGGCGAGATCACGCTGCTGATCGACATCGCGCCGGGCCGGGCGCGCGCCTCGGTGGTCCACGACACCGCGCGCAACACCCGGCTGTCGGCGTGCCTGGTCCAGCTCATGGCGGCGTACCGCTGGGCGCCGCCGCTGTACGGCCAGGCGATCCAGCTGCCGTTCCGGTTCCGCGCGCCCGACGGCCAGAACACGATCGACCGCGCGCTGGTGGCGTGGAACGGCCAGGGCAACGTGTCGGTCGCGGTGCTGCTCGACGAGAACAACACCGGCAGCGACGCGGCGTCGATGTTCGAGCTCGCGATCGCCGCCGGCGGCACGACCGGGCTGCGCTCGGCCGGCCGCGCCGAGCTGTGGTACTTCCTCGGCGCGGGCCAGGTGGTGTCGCCCATGGGCCGCCGCGCGGTCGCGGCCGGCGACATGATGTTCGTCCCGCGCGGCGGGGTGCGCGAGGTCGCCGCGCCCGTCGCCGATCTGCACGCGATGATCGCGGTGGTGCCGGGCGGACGCGAGGGCTCGGCGCGCGGCGGTGCGCTGCCGACGCCGGAGGCCACCTCCGCGACCGGTCCGATCAAGCCGCCGCTGATCCTGCCGGCGGCCGGCGCGCCGGCGGGGGCGACAGCGGTCCGCGCCGATGCCGCCGCGATCCCCGATCGCACGCTGTCGGCGGCGATCCTGACGGTGCCGGCCGGGGGCGCGCTGGCCGAGCACGTGCACGCCGGGGAGACCGAGCTGCTCTACCTGCTGGCCGGCAGCGGCACGCTGACCGTGAGCGGCGTCGACCTCCCGGTGACCTCGACGTCGGTCGTGCAGATCCCGAAGAATACGCGGCACGCCCTCGTGGCCACGAGCGAGGTCCGCGCGGTACAGATCTTCACCCCGGCCCCGGCCAAGGCGCATCCGTGACGTCCACCGAGCCCAGCGAGCGAACCGTCGATCGGATCGTCGATCAGATCCTCGGCGGTGACATCCGCACGGCGGCGCGGCTGATGCGCGATCTCGACGACCGCCGCCCCGACGCGATCGCCGCGCTCAAGCAGCTGTTCCCGCACACCGGCAAGGCGTACATCGTCGGGATCACCGGCAATCCCGGCGCGGGCAAGTCGACCGTGGTCGACGCGCTGATCGCGCTCTACCGCGCGGCCGGAGAGCGGGTCGGCGTGGTCTGCGTCGATCCGACGTCGCCGTTCTCGGGCGGCGCGATCCTCGGCGACCGGATTCGCATGCAGCGCCACGCCCTCGACCCGGGCGTGTTCATCCGCAGCCTCGCGACCCGCGGCCACCTCGGCGGCCTGTCGCGCTCGACGTTCGACGTCGTGCACGTGCTCGACGCGATGGGCTTCGAGCGCATCCTGATCGAGACCGTCGGCGTCGGCCAGGACGAGGTCGACGTGATGCGCGCCGCGCACACCACCGTGGTCGTGACCGTGCCGGGGCTGGGCGATGACATCCAGGCGATCAAGTCGGGCCTGCTCGAGGTCGCCGACGTCCTGGTCGTCAACAAGGCCGACCGCGAGGGCGCCGATCGCACCGAGCGCGACCTGCTCCACATGCTCGATCTGCGCGCCACGGGTGAGCGCAAGGAGGTCGAGGTCGTACGTGCGATCGCGACCCGCGGCACCGCCGAGGGCTCCGGCATCGCCGAGCTCGCCGCCGCGATCGCCGCGCACCGCGCGCGGGCGTGGTCCGGCGCGGGGGCGGCCGAGCGGGCAAAAGCGCGTGCCAGCGCGCACCTGGCCGAGCTGCTCTACCTGCTGGCCGGCAGCGGCACGCTGACCGTGAGCGGCGTCGACCTCCCCTGCGGTCACGGGCGCGATGGTTTTGCCGTTCCGGCGCGCCGTCGATGATAGAATGGGTGCGCTTAGATTCTCGAGGTTCTTATGAGTTATCCTAACTTGCGCTGGGCAGCGCTGGGGTGTGCTGCCGTCATGGCTGCTATGGCTGCTGCCGCGGGCGGCTGCGGTCTGGTCAGCTCCGACGTGACCAACTTCGACCTCACGCTGCCCGAGAAGAAGTTCACGATCGACGCCAGTGGCTGGGACGTCCAGCAGACCGACGCCGACAAGTTCACGGCGATCTCGTGCGGCAGCAATCCCTCGGTGTGCAGCTCGGCCGTATCGCAGGCCTGCACGTCGGGCTGCTCGGGGACCTGCAACACCACGAAGTCGACCTGCGATCTGTCGCTCGACGTCGCGCTGTCGCAGCCGGTCAACCTGATGATGGACAAGCCGGAGCTCAAGTCGATCAACGACGAGCCGGTGATCAAGGTGACGATCGACAGCGTGACCTACGACGTCGCGAGCAACAGCCTCAACGTGGCGACGCCGGTGATCAACGTCTACGTCGGAGCGACCACGGTGCTCAAGCCGAACGATCCGGCCAATCCCGGCACGCTGATCGGAACCATCCCGCCGATCCCGGCGGGCCAGACCACGACCGGGCAGACCCTGATGTTCACGCCGACCGGCAAGGCCGAGCTGATCAAGTTCATGAGCTCGTTCAAGACGCCGTTCAACGTGCTGGTCGGCTCGTCGCTCCTGATCACGGCCGGCCAGCCGGTGCCGACGGGCAAGCTCGAGGCGGTCGTTCACATCAAGGGCCACGCCGGCGTGTGACACGCGGCCTGCGCGCTATTCCGCAGCCGGAATCGATCGCGTGAGCGCGCGGTGTCGGCGCGCGCAGTGCGGGCTTTTGTCGACGGCGCTGTGTTCGCCGTCCCACACGCGGTGACAACTGCGCGCCGCGCCTGCGGTTTGCGCTGGCATGCGCGGTGAATAACCCAGCCTCGGAATCGCCCCGCTCTCGGGTGCAGCGCACGGGAATCTTTTCCGTCGATCGATTCCAGGAGTGGCCCTATGAAGTCGCAATTCCGTTGCATCTTGTTCGCCCTGATCGCGGTGCCGGCGGCGTGTGGTGGAGACCGCTCGGTGTCGACGCCTCCGAAGCCGGTCGGAGTCGTCCAGCCGGCGGCGCCGGCGGTGGTCGCTCCACCGGTGGTCGCAGAGCCGGCCGTCGTTTCGCCGGTGGTCGCCGCGCCGGTCGCGCCGGCGGTGAAGGCCGCGCCGGTCGCGCCGACGACGTTCAGCGAGGCGATCGCGCAGGGCAAGGCGGCGGAAGCCAGCGGCGACCACGCGCGGGCCCGCGAGCTGTTCGAGTCGGCGGTCAAGCTCGACAAGAAGTCGGCCGAGCCGCACATCGAGCTCGCGCGGCTGTTCGTCGCCACCGGCGAGCGCGGCCTCGCGATCAGCGCCGCGCACAAGGCCGTCAAGCTCGCGCCCACGTCGAGCCAGGCCTACAACACGCTCGGCCGCGCCGAGCTCGCGCGGTTCAACTACGACGGCGCGATCGACGCGTTCCACCACGCCGTCGAGATCAGCCCCGAGAACGTGTGGGCGTGGAACAACCTCGGCTTCGCCCAGCTGCAGCGCAAGCAGTACCGCGAGGCGATCGACGCGCTGGTCGAGGCGACGACCCGCAAGGGCGCCGAGGGCTACATGTGGAACAACCTCGGCACCGCGTACGAGCACCTCGATCTGCTCGACGACGCGCGCGCGGCGTTCGAGAGCGGCGGCAAGCTCGGCTCCAGGGAGGCGATGGCCAGCCGCAAGCGCCTCGAGGGCGTCAAGACGGTCGTCGTGATGACGGCCAAGCCGGCGGCCAAGGCCAAGCCGGTCGAGCAATCGGAATACGATCTGGCCGAGCCGATGCCGCCGATCCCCGCGGACGGTGCGGTGGACGAGCCGGCGGCGAAGGATCCGGCAGCGACCGACCCGGACGTCGCATCCGACCCCGATGCGCCGAAGCCGCCCCAGGTCGATGCGCCGAAGACTCCCGAGGCGCCCAAGGCCGCGGTGGATCCCAAGCCGCAGCCGGAGAAGCCCGCCGCGCCGTCGAGCCTGTGATCAGCACCTGCGGCCGGATGAATCGAAGCGCCGTCCCCTGGCCCCTGCTTGCCGGCACATCCGCGTGGCTCGCCCGGCCTCGGACGCGCTCCGCGGGCCCCGTGCGCTGGGCATCGCAGGTCGAGCAGCGATGGTCGCGAACCCGCCGCCACCGCGCGGTGATTACCGGGTGGTGATGCGCGCGTCGGCGCTGGCGCGCTCGGCCTCGGCGGCGCTCCACAGGCCGAGCACATTGGGGGTACCGGGATCGAGGAGCGCGTGGTCGAGCGACAGTGTGGCCGCGGCGGCGTAGAGCTCGGCGGTAGGTAGAGCGACCTTGCGCACGCCGTCGAGCGCGAAGTACAGCTCTTCGCGGGCCAGGTCCGCGGCGAGGATCGACCAGCCACCGCGATCGCCCTGTCACCGCGGCGGAACAGGTAGCCGGTGCGCGTGCCGTCGGGGCTGAACACGGGGGCGTCGGCGCTCCGGCCGCCGTCGTGCTCGCGGCCGTCGATCACGACGCGCCAGGCGCTGCCCAGGCGCGCCGCGTAGCCCAGGTGCGCGCCGTCGCGGCTGATCGCGAGCGGGCCGACCTCGTCGTAGCGCGGGCCGGGAACACCGGCGCGAACGACGCGCACCCCGCCGGGCTCGGTCTGCGTGTACGTAAGCCCGCAGCCCGGCGCGGCGACGAACGCGAGCGATGCGGGGTCGATCGCGCCGGCCGGCGCGGCTGCGAGCTCCTCGCCGTCGCAGATCACGCGGTCGCCGCGGCCGCGGACGGCGTAGGCCACGTGCCGGCCGTCGGAGCTGATCCGCAGCGCGCCGACGCGCTCGTCGAGCAGCGGGCCGGCCACGCCGTCGACGACCACGCGGCTGCGCCCGCCGGAGCGCCCGACGTATGCGATGCGCAGCCCGCCCGGCGCGATGGTGAGCTGCGCGATGTCGTCGAACGGCGGGCCGACGACGTCGTCGATCACGGCGTAGGCATCGCGGCCGCGGCGCGCGGCGTACGCCACGTGCGCGCCGGTGTCGTCGATCGCGAGCTGGCCCACGCCGGTCCACGCCGGTCCGGCGACGCCGTCGACCGCGACGCGCACGCCGGTGACGTCCTCGGCGGCGTAGACCAGGTGCGCGCCGTCGCGCGAGAACCGCAGGGTATGCGCGAGGACGGCGGTCCAGCGCGACGCGCGGTCCGGGGCGCCGTCGACGATGACCTCCCAGTGGCCGTCGCGCTCCGCGGCGTAGGCGAGCCGGCCGCGCGCGCCGAGCGCGATCTCGCCGACGCCATCGACCTCCGGGCCAGCGCGGCCGTCGACCACGACCCACCGCGCGCCGCGCCGCGCGGCGTAGACCACGCGGTCGCCGTCGAGCGCGACCGACCACGCCGCGATCCCGCGGTACGCAGCGCGGCGCCGGCCGTCGACGACCACCCACTGCATGCCGTCGGCCTGGCGGATCTCGACCTGGTGGCGGCGGTCCGCCGTGCGGCCGGTCCACACCACCGCCGGCGCGCAGCCGGCACCGAGCGCGAGCGCCACCGAGGCGAGGAGGGCCGGCGCGCCGGTCATGGACCGATCCGCACCGGCGCGATCGCCGCACCGAGTGCCCCGGTCAAGCTGCCGCTCGCGACCGGCCGGCCGTCGACCTCGGCGGTGACGTCGAAGCGGGCGAGCGTGTCGATCTGGTGGGTGAGGACCGCGTGGTAGCGCAGCTCGCTGCCCGCGAACACCGGCGCGAGCAGCTTGACGTCGATGTGGCCGGCGACACCGGCCCGCGGATCGGGACCGCCGAGCGAGGCGAGCGGATCGACGCGCTCGGCGCCGTCTGCGCGCGGCCGGCGCGCGGGCTTCTCGAGGTCGCGCAGCGCGGCGTAGACCTCGTCGGCACTGCCGCCGCTGGCCTCGTGCGCGGCGACCAGGCGCATCACGATCGAGCACAAGAGCGCCGTCTGCCCGAGCCCCTCGATCGTGTAGATGCCCGGCCACAGGTGGAGGCCCGGGAAGTGGCCGTCGAACACCGGCTCGTTCGCCGAGACGTGGCGGTGGGCCCACAGCGCCGGGCGCGCGCCGTGCCGGTAGGCGAGGATGCCGTCGACCATCACCAGCGGCCGGCGGTGCGGGATCAGCCGCTGCACCACGTCGGCGCCGAGGCGGAGCGCGTCGCTGGAGGCGAGCTTCATACGACCACCCGCGCGCGCATGCGATCGGCCACCCGCGCGACGTCGCCCATGCTGTCGACGATGTCGATCGCCACGTCGCCCAGGGTGCGCCGGACCAGCGCGCGCACGAGCTTGCCGGGGCCGACGACGACGTGGCGGGTCACGCCGAGCGCGCGCAGCGCCCCGAGCGCGGTGACCCAGCGCACCGGGTGCACGAGCTGGCCGGCGAGCAGGCCGGGCAGCGCGGCGGGCGCCGCGGGCGCGCCGGTGCGATTGGCCACGAACACGGCGTGCGGTGGCCGGGCGGGGACGGCGGCGAGCGCCGCGGCGAGCTCGTCGACGGCGCCGGCCATCGCCGGCGAGTGCCACGCCCCGGCGACCGGCAGGCGCGTGCTCGGCACGGCAGCGAGCACGGCGGCGAGCGCCGGCTCGGTGCCGGACACGACGTGCTCGTCGCGGGCATTCTCGGCGGCCAGGACCAGCGAGCCGCACGCCCGCCCGGCCGTGAGCGCGCGCCGGAGCTCCGCCGGGCCGCCGTGCACCGCGACCATGCCGCCGGGGTGGCGCTCGGCCTCGCGCGCCATCACGCGGCCGCGCAGCGCGGCGGCGGCGATCGCATCGTGCGCCGCGACCTGGCCGCCGGCGGCCCACGCCGCGAGCTCGCCGAGCGAGTGGCCGCATACCACGGCGGGCTGAACGCCGGCGTCCGCCAGCTCGGCCGCCACGCACAGGCACGCCGCGACCAGCGCGGGCTGCAGGATCGCGGGCCGCGCGAGCTCGCGTCCGCCCCGCGCCAGGAGCCGGGCGACGTCGACGCCGGTCGCCTCCGCCGCGGCGGCGAGCAGCGGCTGCGCCCGCGGCCGCACGAGCACATCCTGCGCCACCCACGGCGGATCGATGCCCTGGCCGGCGAACAGCAGCGCCGTCGTCATATCGACAGGCCTCCGTC
>VBLP01000416.1 GCA_005887925.1 Deltaproteobacteria bacterium
GTCCCCGCGCCGCCCGCACCGCGCCAGATCGCGCTGCATCCGCCCTCCCCGTCATGCTCGCCTCGGCAGCCGCGCGCTCGCTATCGCGTCGAGCGCGAGGTCATCGCGGTCGCCGCGAGCCAGCCGGTGATAGCCCGCCGCCGCGATCATCGCCGCGTTGTCGGTGCAGAGCGCCGGCGGCGGCACGTACACGCGGAAGCCGTCCTCGGTGCCTGCCGCGATCATTGCCACGCGCAGCGCAGAGTTCGCCGCGACGCCGCCACAGATCAGCACGTGGTCGATGCCCTCGCGGCGCGCCGCTCGGCGGGTCTTGCGGACCAGCACCTCGACGATCGCCGCCTGGTAGCTCGCGCACAGGTCCGCGAGCGCCGGTCCGTCGGGAACGCCGTGTGCCCGGACGTGATGCAGCAGCGCCGTCTTGAGCCCGCTGAACGAGAAGTCGGCACCGTGCTCACCCGCGGTCATCGCGCGCGGGAATGCCACCGCCCGCGGATCGCCGCGGCGCGCGAGCCGGTCGACCACCGCGCCGCCGGGATAGCCCAGCCCGAGCAGCTTGGCGCCCTTGTCGAATGCCTCGCCAGCCGCATCGTCGCGCGTCGCGCCGAGCTCGACGACGCGCCCGTGCCCGTCGACGCGGACCAGCGAGGTGTGGCCCCCCGAGACGATCAGCCCGAGGTGCGGCATCGGCGGCGGGTCGGGCTCGAGGAAGATCGCCGCGAGGTGACCCTCGAGGTGGTGCACCCCGACCAGCGGCTTGCCGGTTACCCATGCCATCGCCTTCGCGGTCTGCAGTCCCACCAGCAGCGCGCCGACCAGCCCCGGCGCATGGGTGACCGCGATCCCGTCGACGTCGTCGAGCACCATGCCGGCGCGATCGAGCGCCGCCTGCACCACGGGCACGACGTTGAGGATGTGCGCACGCGACGCGAGCTCGGGCACGACGCCGCCATAGCGGGCATGGACCTCGTGCTGTGATGCGACCACGTCGGACCGCACCACACAGCCGTCCTCGACGATCGCGGCGGCGGTCTCGTCGCACGAGCTCTCGAGGCCGAGCACCCGCATCACCGCGGCTCGTTGAGCAGACGAAGCACCTCCGGCGCCCTCGGGCTCTTGGGGTCGAGCTCGAGGAACCGCTCGAACGCCGCGCGCGCCTCGTCGCGCCGGCGCGCCGCCCACAGGATGCGGCCGCGCTGCTCCCACACAGCGCCGGCGTTGGGCGCGATCTCCGTCGCCGCGTCGAGCGAGCTCAGCGCGTCGCTCACCCGACCCAGGCGCTGCTCGGCGCGCGCGCGCAGCATGTAGCCACGCGCAGTCTTGCGCAGCCGGAGCGCGGATACCGCGAGCTCGAACGCGTGTGCGAAGTCCCCCTCATCGAGCGCAGTGCTGGCCTGATCGCACAGCGCCTTGGCCTCCGCTGCCCGGTCGGCTCCGCCCGCCGCTCGCCCTGGCTTGCCCGTGCTGCCCGTCCCCACCGCTGTGTTCTGCGCTGTCGTGCTCTGCGCTGTCGTGTTCTGCGCTGCCGTGTTCCCTGTGCTAGCGGCGGCGGAGCTCCCGGTACCGGGAGAGCTCTCGACGTTGCCACCCGCGTTGCGGTTGCCCGCGCCGCCGGATCCCCGGCCGGACCGCCCCGGGGGGCTTGCCGCTGTACCGTCGCCACCGCCGCTGCGCGCTTCCGCTGCATTCGCGGTCCCCCGCCTCGAATCCACCGCGGCCACGCCATCCCGCGGATGCTGCTCCGCGGAACCGTGTCGATCCGACCCCGTCGCGGTGTGCTCGCGCGTCGAATTGCTCCGCGGCGCATCGGACGCGAGCGATGCGCCCGACCCCGGTGAAGGTCCTCGCGCGTTCCCCGGCACGGCCGGCACGGCCGGCGCTCCCGAAGCCCCCGGTGCCGCCGGCGCGGCGACGCCAGCTGGCTCCTGGGGTACCGGCGGCCCGGTTCGCGCAGGCTCCTGTGCCGGCGGCTCCGTCGCCGCATTGCCCCGCGGTTCGCCCGAGACCGAGAATCCCGGCGGCGCAGCCTGGTCCGTCGGACCCCGGCGCGCCGCGCCCGGCGTCACCGGCGACGTGCCCGGATCTCCGGCCGACACCACCGGCTCGTGAATCAGCTCGGCCTGCACCCGCGGCGTGTGCCGTCGCAGCCGCAGCAGCACCGCCGTCCCGGCCAGCACGACCGCGAGCAGGATGAGCAGCAGCGCGCCCAGCCCCGGGCCGCTGTGCTGGATCGAGCGGACCACGCGCAGCAGCCGGCGCAACCAGCCCGGCGCGCGCACCCCGCTGCCCGGCAGCGCCACCCGCTGCGTGGGCTCGTCTTGCGGCGACGACGACTCCATCGCCGACACCGGACGCGGCGCGAGCACCGGCGACGTCGGCGTCGGCGTCGGCAGCGACTCCGCCAGCTCCTGCGCGATGATCGGCAGCTCGCGCGTGATCCGCCGCGGGAGAATCGTCACCAGCTCGCGCGCCGTCTCGCTGCGCAGCGGCCGCGCGTCCCCCATCGTCGCCAGCTCGCCTGACGCCTCCGCGCGATCGCGGCCCAGCGAGCCGATCATCCGCAGCCCCGAGTCCTCGCGATCCGCGGTCCGGAGATGCGCCGCCGGATCGAAGCCCAGGCGACTCCCCGGCTCGCTCGTCGCGCCCGGCTCGGTCGGGGCGCCGCGCTCGTTGGCCGCCGGCGTCGGCGGCGTTCGCGACACGCCATTGCTGGAGTGGCCGTGGTCTGCCTCGCGCGCCGCGGCGCCCTCGTCGATCAGCGATGGCTCGATCGCCTGCGCCGCCGCCACCGCCTCGTCGATCAGCCGCAGGCTCGACGGCCGATATCCGCCCATCAACGGACCCACCGGCCCCGGATCGACGGGCGCTGCCGGCTCGCCCCCGACATCGGCCGCCTCCAGCGGCGGTACCTCCTCGGCGGCATCGCTCACCTCCGCCACCGCCCCCGCGTCGCTGGCTTCCATCGCCAGCTCGGCGACCACCGGGCCCGAGATGTCGTCGCCGACCGGCGCCGGCGCCTCGACCTCGACCAGCGGTACCTGGCCGGTCAGACGGCGCGGCGCCTTGTCATGATCGAGGTCGAGCAGCAGCTCCTCGAAGTACAGCCGCGATATCGCCTGCAGGCACTCCAGGTCGCCGACGTCGAACAGACGCAGGATCCGGTTGTTGTCATCGGGCACGTCCGCCAGCCGCGCCGCCAGCTCGATCGTGTCGACCTCGAAGCGATGGGTCAGCGGCGGAAGCTGTTCGAACAGTCGCGACCACTCGTCGAGCCGCCGCATGCCTTCCATCAGCAAGGCCTGCGAGCTCATCGTGATCACCTCGCGGCGCCGCACCGTGCGGAACACCACCTCGAACTCGCCCTCGCTCCACGTCAGCAGCCGGTACACCGCGTCCTCGCCCTGCAGCGACCCCGCCTCGGCGTCGATCACCTTGCCGTCGCGGAAGTAGATCGCCGCCTGCCGCCCTCGCTCGCCGACGAATTGGATAACCCCCGTCTTCCGGCTGATCACGATCGTCTGGATCACATCGGCCACCGGCATGTCCTGGACCCGACCCGCGAATCGCGTCCGTCCGTCGCGCCGCTCCTCGAACCGCACCCGCTGCCGCTTCTGCAACAGGATGTTGATCCGGGTGACGATCTCCTTGATGTAGATCGGCTTGGTCAGGTAGTCGTCGACACCGAGCTCCAGCCCGCGGATCTTGTTCTCGATCGCCGCCTCGGCGGTCAAGAAGATGAACGGGATCTCGGACCACTCCGGTGTGGCCCGCACCCGGCGCCGCAGCTCGAATCCATCCCCATCCGGGAAGGTCGTCTCCGAGATGATCAGGTCCGGAGCGTGCAGCGCCAGCTTGTCGAGCGCGTCCTGCACCGAAAGCGCCGAGGTGACCATGAAACCCGCCTTGCGCAGCGATACCTCCAGCACTCGCAGACTGCGAGTGTCGCCGTCGACCAGGAGCAGACTTTGCTTCGACACGAAATCCCAAGGGCGACGCAGGACGAAGAGACGGGGGTGTAATCGTATCGGACTACCCTCACCGTCGCCAGGACCGGAGCCCGGAGGCAAACATCCCCCGCCAGTATAAGCTCGTCCCCTACCCGTACCGCCAGCCGACCGCGCGCGCTCCCGACTTCGGTTTTGCCGGCTGCCGCCTTGCGCGTCGCCCGCCGGCCGCGTTCGATCCAACGCGTGAGCAGCCTCTACGCTTCGGTCCGCGTGCAAGCGGTCTTCGCACGACTCGCGCGTGCACGCGCGCAGCTCGCACGCTGCCGCATCAAGCGCCACGACCATCGCGCCGGCCGCCGGCCGCGCTTCCGCGGCGCGACCGCGCCGTGACCCTCGTCGACGCACTCATTGCGCTCGGCCTGCCGCCGACGCTCGACGCGCCGCTGAGCGCCTTCGCCAGATTATTTCTAAAATGGAACCAGCGCATCAACCTGTCGTCCGCGCGCACCGAGCAGGAGCTGCAGGACCACCTCGTCGACTGTCTGCACCTCGTTCCACACTTGCGCGCGCTCGCCGCGCCATCGCATCCACCGCGCTTCCTCGACGTCGGCTCGGGCGGTGGACTTCCGGCCGTGATCGCGGCCATCTGCTTGCCGGCCGCGCACATCACCGCACTCGAGCCAATCCACAAGAAGCACGCATTCCTCCGCACCGCCGCGCGCGAGCTCGCGCTACCGGGATTCGAGCCGCGGGCGGAGCGACTGGAGGACCATGCCCGCAGCGACTACACCGCGGCGATGTCTCGCGCGACCTTCGATCTCGCCGACTGGCTTCGCCTCGGCATCACCCGGGTCGAGCCCGGTGGCGTTGTCTTCGGCTTCGAAGCAGCGCTCCGCAGCGACTTACCATCCAGCATCCGTCGCCACCCATATGCCTACCTCGGCAAGACGCGCGCGATCGTCGCACTCCAGCGCCCCTCTTCTCCGGCTGATTCCCCCTGAGGAATCAGCGATCTACACAAGTCAGTGGTGAGCGATATGCGTCGAAGCGGCGTTCGCCACCGTCGACATTGTGCTGATCGAAACGACTGCGCCAAGAGCCACGAAGACCGCAAAGATTGCGTCTCGTACTCGCGATTTACGCTGGCGAATTGCAATGTTATCAAGATGGTTCATCGATTACTCCCTTGCTACTCGGTCCTGGTACAAGGGAGGGGCCAATTTCAACACAACAAATCTAGGCACTTGCCGGGTCAATTCGGTGCCTGCGACCTGTCGCAGTTGCCGCCGCATCGATCCCACTGTCGCAGATTCAGCTGTGTCTATACTGTGAGTAAGCTGTGAATTCAGCTGCGAATAAGTTGTGTATCCCGTCTCAGCAGATCGATACCGCTTTACGCAAGACCGGACCGGCCGCTGTCACCACAGCACTGTGTTTTGCATGTTCCGCAATAAAATTAGCTATATAGATAGCAGACGAGCGACCGCATCTCCCCGAGGACTCCGTCGGTTCTCATGAATTCAGCGCCGCGCCTGGATTCACAACCGCCCGCCCTCGAGTTCTCGCCGAACTGGCTACCCGAGGCCCGGATCGTAACCTGGCGCCAAACCAATCTCGCCCCCGTGGCGCTCGCATCTCGGGTACGCCGCGCGCGAAAGCTGCCCTGCCCGCTCGCCTGCATCGTTGGTCCCCGACGCGGACTTGGCTGAGCTCGTGTTCGCTGCGAGGTCCGGACCACCCAGCGTCGACGACATCTTCGGATGTCGCTGGAAACGAGACCGCGGCGAGCCGGCCGCGCGGGAGCAGGAGCGCCGCGCCCGGCCGAGGATCGGCCG
>VBLP01000417.1 GCA_005887925.1 Deltaproteobacteria bacterium
CAGGTTGAAGCTCTTGTTGCAGAGCGGGAAGTCGGAGATCTGCTGATCGCGCAGCGCCATCGCCAGCCCGCTCCAGTTATGGAACGAGGGGTCCACGACCTTGTAGGCGGCGAACCGGCCGGCGTCGTCGGTCAGCGCGACGTGGCAGATCTCGCCGCGCCAGCCCTCGACCAGCGACGCGCAGATCTGGCCGCCGCGCAGCCGCGGCACGTCGGCCGCGATCGCGCCGGTCGGCAGCCGCGTCAGCTGGGCGAGCACGAACTCGGCCGAGCGCTGGATCTCGAGCCAGCGCACGAACGCGCGGCCGAACACGTCGCCGGTGTTCCACGTCGAGAGCGGCAGGTGGACGAAGCGGTAGTAGCCGCTGGGGTGGGTCTTGCGGATATCGCGCTTGAGCCCGGTGGCGCGCGCCGCCGGACCGACCATGCCGAGCTGGCGCGCGACGTCGATGCCGACCCGGCCGGTGTCCTCGAACCGCGCCTGGACCGACGCCGTGTCCCACAGAAGCTCGACCGCGCCGCGGGTGTCGCGCACCGCGCGCTCGAGCCGCACCGCCATGTCGCTCGCGCGCGCCGCCTCGACGTCGAACCCGACGCCGCCCGGCCGGACCATGGCGCGGCCGAACCGGTTGCCGCACAGGTCGGCGGTCAGGTTCAGGTAGTCGCCGCGCAACCGGCCGCAGTACGCCGCGGTCGGCAGGAACCCGATGTCGCCGGCGAGCGCGCCGAGATCGCCGACGTGGTTGGCCAGACGCTCGAGCTCGAGCGCGATCGCGCGCAGCGCCAGGGCGCGGGGCGGCGGCCGGATCCCGGCGAGCGCCTCGATCGCCTGGCAGTATGCGGTGGCGTGGCCGATCGTGGTGTCACCGGCGAGGGTCTCGGCGAGGTGCACGCTGCGCGCGTTGGGCCCGCCGACCAGCGCGCGCTCGACGCCGCGGTGCTGATAGCCGAGCGAGATCTCGAGATGCATCACCGTCTCGCCGTGGCACTGGAACCGGAAATGGCCGGGCTCGATGACCCCGGCGTGGACCGGGCCGACGGCGACCTCGTGGACCTCGTCGCCCTCGACCCGGTAGAACTCCGCGATCCCGATCGCCGGCCGGTCGCCGCGGCGATCGGGACCGTCCGCGACGTCGCCTCGCGGGCCGATCGCCGGCGGCTGGAACCGCACGGGCTTGCGCCAGGGATGTCCGACCGGCACGGCACCCCACTGCTCCCAGATCTCGCGCTCGAACAGATGGACCTCTGGGCAGATCGGCGTGATCGACGGGAACGATTCGCCGATCTCGGTGGCGGCCAGCTCGAGCACGCCGTCGCCGTCGGCCGCCATCACCGCGATCGCCTCGAGGGACGAACCGCGCGGCCGCGCGAACAGCGCCGAGATCCGGCGGCCGTGACTGCGGGCGACGAGCTTGCTGAACCCGGCGACGGCGTGGTGCGGGAGCTGGTCGATCGGCGCGGCGCTCGCGTTGCCGAGCGTCAGCACGGCGGGGGCGGTCATGGCCGGACCTCCAGCGCCGAGGTCTCCACGAACTCCGCGGCGTCGGTCAGTGCGCGATGCAGCCAGTCCGGCACGTAGACCCCGAGCACCAGGACGAGGACGAGGAAGCCTAGCGCGGGCACGACGGTCAACACCGGCTCGCGATACGCGCCGGCCGCGGCCGGCGGCGGCGAGCCCTGGTCCACCCGCACCACGGTCGAGCCCATGCCCATGAACACGATCGCGAGCAGCGCGATGAACAGGCCGGCCTGCCAGTAGTGGCCGCTCGCGAACGCCGCCCGGAGGATCGTGAGCTCGGACAGGAACAACCCGAACGGCGGCGACGCTGTGACCGCGAAGAATCCGGCCAGGAACAACCCGCCCGACGCGGGCACGCGGCGGATCGCGCCGGACACTTCGTCGGTGGTCTTGCTGCCGAATGCGCGGTGGATGTTACCCGCGGTCAGGAACATCACGCCCTTGGCAAACCCGTTGTTGATCAGGTGGAGCAGGGCGCCGAACGTGCCGAGCCCGCCGATCCCGATGCCGAACGCGATGATACCCATGTGCTCGACGCTCGAGTACGCGAGCATGCGCTTGTAGTCGCGCTGGCGCGCCATGAACACCGCGGCGACTGCCATCGACACCAGACCGAGCACGAGCAGGAGCTGGCGCGCGAGCTCACCATCGCCGGCGGCATAGCAGATCTGGACGAACCGGAGCAGCGCGCAGAACGCGCACGTGGTGAGCCCACCGGCGAGCAGCGCGCCGACCAGTCCCGGCGCCTCGCCGTAGGCGTCCGGCTTCCAGGTGTGCATCGGAGCCAGACCCATCTTGGCTCCATAGCCGATGAACAGGAGCAGGAAAGCGGCGTGCAGCCATTGGCGATTGAGCAGCTTTTCGTGGGCCTCGCGAACCAGTAGGCGAGGAAGAACGAGCCGAACAGCGCGAGCGCGATCCCGACCGAGCCGATCAGCAGGTACTTCCAGGTCGCCTCGAGCGAGCGCGGGTTCCGCTGTAAGTAGATCAGCGGCGCCGTGGTGAGCGTCGAGCTCTCGATCGCCACCCACATCAGCCCCAGGTGGTGCGACACCATGACGGCCGACATCGTCCCGAGCAGGACCAGCACCGCGGCGCAGAACATCCGGTTGGGGCGCTCGGGGCGCATCGCGAGGTAGGCCGGGACATAGAACGAGCACACCAGGTACAGCACGCTCAGGAACCCGAGCAGCACGCGGCCGAGCGCGCCGAGCGCGAGCCAGCTCGAGAACATCGCCTGGTCACCGGGAGTCGCGAGGATGGTCGCGGTTGCGATGGCATGGAGCACCCCGCCGGCCGGGACCAGCCAGGCGCGCAGCCGCGGCCACGGCACCACAGCTGCGATGATGCCCAGCGCGATCGGCACGATCACCACCCGGAGCAGCACGTCACTCCTCCTTGAGCGAGCTCAGCCGCGCGACGTCGGTCGAGCGGAACTCGCGGCTGATGTGGTTGATGATGATGCCCATCACGAAGATCGCGACGAACAGGTCGAGCAGCACACCGACCTCGACCAGGAATGGCATCGCGTCGAGCAGCGCCAGGCCCATGATGAAGATGCCGTTCTCGAGCAGGAGGTAGCCGACGACCTGGGTGATCGCCTTGCGCCGGGTGGTGAGCACGATGAAGCCGGTGAGCACCGTCGCGAACGAGCACGGCAGGATCAGCGACTCCTTGTGCACGGGGAGCAGCGGCAAGGTCTCCGAGAAGATCACGGCGAGCGCGGTGCCGAGCGCGCCGGCGAGCAGGGACGGGATGAACCCGATCAGCGGCTGGACCTCGCGCTCGATCGCGACGTCGCGCATCGCCTTGTGGAGCAGCCGCGGGATCACGATGCCCTTGATCGCGACCGCGGCCACCGCGACCAGCACGACCTCGAACGTCCGCTCGCCGTGCGCGGTCAGGGTGAGCACGCCGAGCGCGACGCCCTGCAGCGCGGACGCCGCGATCACGGAGCGCAGCCGGCTGACGCCGAGCACGAACAGGTTGAGCAGCATGATGACGACGAGCAGCGGATCGAAGATCGGATGCATGGTTCACCGGACGAGCAGGACGACGCCGAGCGCGCACAGCAGGCACGCGGCGAGCAGGAACGCGGGGACGTGGGTGAGACGCAGGCGGGCCACCGTGGATTCGACGACGCCGATCGCGATCGAGATCGCGATCGTGCCGCCGGCGAGCGCGAGCCATATCGCCCAGCCGGGTTCGGTGATCGGGATGACGAGGCGGATCAGCATCGCCGCGAACACGAACAGCTTGACCGCCGCGCCATAGCTGATGAAGCCCAGCGCGGGGCCACCGTGGTCGAGCACCATGACCTCGTGGATCATCGTAAGCTCGAGGTGCGTGCTGGGATCGTCGACCGGGAGCCGGCAGTTCTCGGCGAGCATCACGACGAACAGGCCGGCGGCGACCAGCACGAACGACGGACCGTCGTGCGGCCAGTGGGCAGCGACGCTGGGCCCCAGGAACCCCGACAGCGACAGCGCGTGGTTGGCGCGCGCGATCGCGAGCAAGCCCATCACGAACGCCGGCTCCGCGATGCACGCGAACGTGGCCTCGCGCGCGGCGCCCATGCCCTCGAACGCCGAGCCGGTGTCCAGCGCGGCGGCCATCGTGAAGAACCGCGCGAGTCCGAGCAGATACGCCACGACGAGGAAGTCGCCGTCGAAGCTGACCATCGCGTCGCCGTCGCCGATCGGGATGAACGCGGCGGCGATCAGCGGAGCGGTGACCCCGATCACCGGACCGGCGCGAAACACCCACGTCGTGGTACGGCTGAACACCGAGCGCTTGCGCAAGAGCTTCGCGAGGTCGTAGTACGGCTGCAGCACCGGCGGCCCGACGCGCCCGGCGAACTGCGCCTTGGTCTTGACGATCACACCCAGCATGATCGGCGGGACGGCGAGAATGAACAGCGCTTGCAGGATCGGTCGGACGATGTCCACGGCTCAGCCGCCTCCCTTCCAGATCAGCAGGGCCACCAGGGTGGCGAGGACGTAGAACACGTACGCGTGCGCCGAGCCGGCCTGCATCCAGATCACCCATCGGCGTTGCTCGTCGACCCGCTCGACGCTCGGCACCAGCAGGCGGTCGAGCACGGTGTCGTACACCTCGCTGTGGAACTCGCTGGTTGCCGGGAACGGGCCGGACAGCTCCGGGCGCTTGACCTCGGGGCGCAGCGCCCACGCGAACGACGCGACCAGCATCTGGGCGAACGACGACGAGGTGTACTGCATGCGCGCGGTCGGCGCAGCATAGCCGCAGTCCCAGGTGCCGACCTGGGTCGGCGCGCCGCGGAACCTGCGCGCGAGCCACCACGCCGCCGCCGCGGTCAGCCCGATCAGCGGCACGTACACCATCGCGAGCTTGGTGAGCGGCGCGAGAGCGCCGGTCGGCTGCAGCTGCAGCTCGGGCGCCCACGCCGCCACGGCGTGGTCGAGCGCCGGTGCGATGACCGGCGCGCCGAGGCCGATCGCAAAGCACAGCGCGGCCAGCACGAGCATCGGTCCGATCATCGGTCGCGCGGCCTCGTGCGCGTTCGCGGCGGCGCTCGATCGCGGCTCGCCGAGGAACACCGCACCGACCACCTTGACGAAGCACGCGACCGCGAGCGTGCCGATCAGCGCGAGGAGGGCGGCGGACACGACGCCGATGAGCCACAGTGCGCCGGGCCGGATGGTCGCGACGTCGAGGAATCCGAGGTACACCAGTAGCTCGCTGATGAAGCCGTTGAGCGGTGGCAGACCGCAGATCGCGACCGCGCCGACCACGAAGCACGACGAGGTCCACCGCATCCGCCGGCCCAGGCCGCCGAGGTGATCGATCTCCCGCGTGTGGGTCGCGTGGAGGACCGACCCCGCGCACAAGAACAGCAGGCCCTTGAACACGCCGTGGTTCCAGACGTGGAGGAGGCCGCCCGCCAGCCCGAGCGCGACCAGCTCCCCGCGGCCGGTCGCGCGCCCGATCAGCGCGATGCCGACACCCATCGCGATGATCCCGATGTTCTCGACGCTGTGGTACGCGAGCAGGCGCTTGAGATCGTGCTGTCCGATCGCGAACGCCACACCGAGCACCCCCGAGACCAGACCGAGCGCGAGCACGGTGATGCCCCACCACAGCGGGGGGGCGGTGAACAGTGATGTGAACCGGAGCAGGCTGTAGATCCCCATCTTGATCAGTGCGCCCGACATCAGCGCCGATACGTGACTGGGCGCCGTGGCATGTGCGCCCGGCAGCCAGACGTGGAGCGGCATCACGCCGGCCTTGATGCTGCAGCCGATCGCGGCGAGCACGAAGATCGCGGTGGCCAGCGGGGCGCCACCGTCGAGCGAGCCCTCGATCTCGGACGTGCCGAGCGCCACCACCAGCAGCGCGATGGCAGCGATCACACACAGCGTGGCGACCCGCGTCGCGATCAGGTACAGGTAGCCGACCTCGCGTGTCCGCGGCAGATGATCCTCGGCGGTGATCGAGAGGAACGCGCCGATCGCCATCACCTCCCAGCCGACCATGAACAGGATCACGTTGCGCCCGACGCCGAGCAGCGCCATCCCCGCGACCATGACGCCATAGGATGCGCGGAGCTTGCGGCCGTTGTCGGGATGCTCGGCCTGCCTCCAGTACGCCAGCGCGTAGATCGCACCGAGCGCGGCGAGCAGGAACACCTGGATCTCGAACATCGCCGACAGCGCGTCGACCTCGACGTGGAACGCGCCGAGCGGCACCAGCCAGCCGAGGCGGATCGGCACCGCCGTGGCGGGCGCGATCAGCGCGCGCAGCGATCCGGCGATCCCCGCGATCGCGCCTGCGATCACCAGGCCGGCCGCGACGCGTTCGCCCGACGAGCCCGTACGGCTCAGCACCAGGCCGGGCAGCCCGCTGATCGCAAGCAGCCCGATCCCCGCAACGACCAGCCACTCGTTCACCGCGCCACCCACCAGTCATGCGCCGCGACGATGGCGAGCGCGATCACGACCGTCGCGGCGATGTAGAGCACGTAGAGGTAGGTGATGCCCTGCTGGACCCAGCGGAGCTGGGCAAATCGCTTGCCGACGCGGTCGAGCAGCGGCTCGTAGGCCGAGCGGGTGAACGGGTCGCCGCGGTCGGACACCAGCTCGCCGTGGCCGGGGAACAGCGTCGCCTCGCGCCGCACCGAGATCCGGGCGCGGAGCATGCGCGGCAGGAGCTGCAGCGTCGCCTCGGCGAACGACCCGCTAGTGTACTGCATGCGCGGCGTCGGCGCCGCGTATCCGCACCCCCAGGTGTCGTCGGCGCGTGACCGCGCGGCGAGCCGGCGCAGCACGACCATGCCGGCGGCGAGCGCGAGCCACAGCGCGAGGCTCAGCCACGCGATCGGCGCGAGCACGCTCGACGCGGGCGCGGTCGACAGCGGCACGCGCGCAACCTGCGCCAGCACCGAACCGAGGCCTGCCACGGCGTGCGGCGCAGCGAACGGCATGACGACGATGCCCGCCGACAGCGCGGCGATCGGTGCGATCATGCCGGCGCCCGACTCGTGGGCGCGCGCGGCGGCCGCGCTGCGCGGCTGTCCGAGCAGCGCGACGCCGATGATCCGCACGAAGCACAGGGTGGCGAGCGCGCCCACGGCCGCGAGCACGGCGACCGCGAACAGCAGCAGCAGGATCCACCCGGCGTCGCCACCGGGCGCGAGACCGCCGTCGATCAGCCCGCGATACACCAGCCATTCGCTCGCGAACCCTGCGAGCGGAGGCAGCCCGACGATCGCGACCGCGCCGAGCACGAACAGCGCCCCGGTGCGCGGCATGCGGCGCATCAGCCCGCCCATGGTCTCGAGGTCGCGCGTCCCGGTGCCGTGCAGGACGCTGCCGGCCCCGAGGAACATCACCCCCTTCATCATCGCATGGGTCCAGATATGGAGCATGGCACCGCACAGCGCGAGCGCGGCGATCCGCGGGTGTCCGGCATCGCTCGCCCACAGCCCGACGCCCAGGCCGATCAGGATCACGCCGACGTTCTCGATGCTCGAATAGGCGAGCGCGCGTTTGATGTCGCGCTGGTACAGCGCGAGCGCGATGCCGACGAGCGCCGACCCGGAGCCGAGCGCGGCGAGCACCGGCCCCCACCACTCCGCGGGCTCGAGGAATCCCAGCGTGCGCAGGAGGCCATACAGCCCGAGCTTGATCAACACCCCCGACATGAGCGCAGAGATGTGCGACGGCGCCGCGGCGTGGGCCTCGGGCAACCAGACATGGAGCGGCACGATCCCGGCCTTGACGCCGAAGCCCAGCAGCGCCAGCACCGCCGCGACCGCAGCAGCACCGCCGCCGAGCGGCCGCGCCGCGAGCTCGGCGAACCCGAAGCTGCCGCGGAGATGACCGAGCAGGACGAACAGGGCGAGCAAGCAGGCGACGCCGAGGTGACTGGCGATCAGGTACACCCAGCCGGCGCGCCGCACCGCGCGGTCGCCATGCTCGTACGTCACCAGCCGGTAGCTCGCGAGCGTCATCATCTCCCACGCGATCAGCAGCACGACCGCGTCGCGCGCCAGCACCACCAGCAGCATCGCGGCGAGCAGCAGATTGAGCACCGCGGCCGGCACACCGGGGCGCCGCGCCCGGTCGAGATAGAACACGCCGTAGACCGCGCAGGCCGCCCCCAGCGCGAGCAGCGGCAGCGCGAACATCGCGCTCAGCGGATCGAGCCCGATCCGGACCTCGTCGATCGGTGCAGCCCACGCGAGGCGGTGCTCGACCGCGGTACCCTCGCCCAGGACCGCGACCGCTGCCGGGATCCCCAGCGCGGCGGCGGCGATCGCACCGGCGGCGGCGATGCCTGGCCATCGCGGTACGAGGCTCGCGACCACGCCGGTGCCGACCAGCACGAGCAACGCGATCGCCGAGGCAGTCATTCTTCTGACCCGCGGTCACGCTCGGACCGTCGAGGCTGCGCCGACGGCGCGAGCGCGGCCTCGACGCGCCGTGCATGCGCGACGAGGTCCTCGAGCGAGGCATGGCTGACCGCCGCGGCCTTGAAGCCGGGATCGTGGAGCGCGAACGACAGCCGCGACAACAGCTGCAGGTGGGTCCGGATCGTCGGAGTCATCATC
>VBLP01000418.1:0-21981 GCA_005887925.1 Deltaproteobacteria bacterium
CACGAGAACGAGCACCCCGAAGACGCCGCGGAGGACGCGTCCCCACGCGCCAACGAGGGCGCTGGTCGTCGCCGTCGGGGCGGCCGCGAGGTTAGCCGCCATGCGCCGTTACAGTCGCGAGCACGAGTCGAGCAATGTCGTCGACGCTGCGCTCGTGGAGCGGACCTGGGTCGGACAAGAACGCGGTGAAAAGGCGATCTTCCAGGCCGAATCGATCCTGGAGCTCGGCCAAGACTTCGACGAGTTGAATGGACGGCAATCCCAAGTCTCTGAGCCGTGTCTCGCGGGTGATCGACGCGACATCGATGTCCGCCATCAGCTCCGCGAACCTGTCGATGACGGCCTTGACGACGCTGCTCTCCAGCACACTTTCCATGATCAGCCCTCGGACGCGGTTGCGGTGTACGCAGAGCCGTCGCGAGAAACCGCGACGTTCACCTCACCCCAGGGCCCTCGGGCCGTCGAAAGCGGAGCGGCCTCGGGCCCCAGATCGATGTCGGCCGCGCCCCAGAGGATTCCCGTTCGTGCCTTGATGACGCTGCGGACGGCATCCTTCATGACGACCCGCTCCGTCACGCGCTCGGAGCGTGCGCCATCGGTCGCGCCCCATCGCGACCACCCCCTTCGCTCCTCCCGCGTCAGCGCGACGTCGCGGATCACGCGGTGCCAAAGACCCCCGAGCCCGTCGAGGAATGCGGGGTCGAGTGCGTCGAGATGTCGCGCTCCGGGCCCGGTCTTCGGGCTCGGGACGCTGAGGAACGTGTCGAGCGGGGACACCACGAGCGCGCACAGCCTCTCCGGGACGTGGGCGCGAATGTCCGTCCATTGCCCGACAGTGACGAGAGCTCGCCCGGTGTCGTCCAGAGCGATGGCGTCGGATCGCGCCAAGAGGGTGCTCACTTCGCGCTCGCGCACGAGGCAGCGAAATTTCCCCGGTCGGGCATGCGGAGGCCCATGCAGATCGATGTGGCCGACCCTGGTCGGAAAGCTGAACGGGGTCTTGTGCTGGGTCTCGAGCCACGCGAACGCTGCTTGGCCAATCGCTTCCATGGCGATCGGCCCCAGGACGAACGCGGGGGCCGAGCGCGAACGGAAGAACCGATCCGCCGCGGGGGGCTCGAGCACGACCTCGGCCCCCTCGAGCCCCGTACGCTCGACGTGTTCGATGCTCTGAAAGAGGGGCCCTTGGAACGTTCGCCTGCTCGGACCCTCGTAGAAGTCCGACCGCCTGAGGGCACAAGGCTCCAATCGTTCACACCGGATCGAACGTGCGTCAGGCGCATCCGGGTAGGTCGTCGCGAGGAGGACGGTGCCTTCGACGTACGCCTCGCCGCGTGCAGCGCTCGGCGGACGGATCCGGACCCGCACCTCTCCCTCGAGCATGCGCTTCGCCGCGATCTCGAGTGGAAGCGGGGCCGCGTCCAGCGCGATCCAGCGATGCGCGGTGACGGATCGAAGCCCGACGACGAGGAGATCCGGAGCCAGCATCGACGCCACCTCGGCCATCATTTCGAGGCTCACCGCGAGGGGCACGATGGGAAGCCCGGAGAGCGCTTCGTCGATTCTGGATACGCGTCCGCCGAGCGCGTGGTCGCGAAGGAAGAGGTCTTCTTCCAAGTCGAGCTCGTACGACGCAACGATCTCGTTCGCCGTTCGCTCGAACGTACGAACGAACGGGAGCCGCGGCCATTGGGCGTCGACCGCAGCGCGGCATTGCGCCGGGCGGCCGCCACGTCCAGAGCGGAGGTAGGCGGACATCACATCGCCCTGATCGCGAACGAACGTACCCATCGTTTGGAGCCATGCGGCCATCAACCGTCCCCGTGAGCCGCCGCTTGGACGCTCATCGCGCTCGCGGTTCGCGGCGACGTCGGCGTAAGCGGCGTCGATCACGGGGGCGAGGTGATGCGCCGTGCAGAGCGCGATCGCGTGGCACATCTGTTCCTGGGCGCCACGGCTCGGAAGGTCGAGCGGGATGGCGACGTGCGGCCTGCCACGAAGGATCTCGTCCACGAACCCCGACAAGCTCCCGCGCGGCCCCGATTCCACGAACACGCGCGCTCCGGCGTCGTACATCGCTTCGATCGTCTCCCGAAAGCGAACGGGCTCGAGCCATTGCTTCACGAGCAGAAGGCGCGCCTGCTCAGGGTCTTCGGGAAAGCGGGCCGCTGTGGCGCACGAGTACAAGGGGGGACGGATGGTCCCCATTGTTGCCGTCGCGGCGAGATCGAGGAGCTTGGGCGTGGAACCTTTGATCAGAGGCGTGTGGACAGCGATCGGCTCGTTCCAGCGCTCGCAGATTGCCCCTCGCTTCGCGAGCTCCGCGACGGCCTGGTCGACGGTTTCCGCGAACCCACCGAGGAGAGCATGATTTGCGCAATTGTCCGCCGCAAGGAAGAGCCGCCCCGGATGGCGTTCCAGGACCTCGGGGATGACGCGGGGATCGGGGGCGACGACGCCGAACGAAGCAACGTTCGCGCGGCGCCCGTTCTCGATGAGATCGACGAGCAGCCATCGAGCGGCGTCGATCCAACCGACCAGATGGTCGTCGCCCGCGAGTCGAACGCATCCGGTCGCGATCACCGCGGCGAGCTCGCCGGAACTGAGGCCCGCGGCCATGTCCGGCGAGATCCCGAGCTCGCGGAGCCGGTCGAAGAAGCTCATGTTCGCGGCGAACGTGAGCCATACCGCGTCGAAGAAGTGGACGGGCTCGCGCGCCGCGGAGAACCCCGAGTCGCCGAGGCCGACGGCTCGAAAGACGGGGTGGAACCAGCGCGAGGGGGGCGGAAATGTCTCGGCCAAACGGGCGAGGGCGCCGGGGTAGAGCGCGCGGTCGCCAGGGAACAGGATCGCGGTCTTTCCCTCGGCACCGAGCGGCTGTTCGAAGTAGTACGCGCCACGCGGATCGTGGATGCGGCGGCACGACGGATCATCGAGGCGGCGCGACACCAACTCCAGCCGGGTCACAGCGTCTGCGTTCGAGGACGCGACCACGGCGAGGCGCTCGCGCTCCTGTCCGAGACGACCCAACGCGGGGCAAACGATGGGCCCGTGGGCCGGCACCGCCGCGAGCCGACGGCGAAGTCGCTCGACCTCGTCGCGGAGCTTTGCGCGCGATGCCGCCTCGAGGAAGACAACGCGATGCGCCACCGCTAGCCCTCGAGACCCGGAGGGAGTCGCCCGAGAATCACTTCGGCTTCCCCCTTCGCTCCACAAACGAGCTCGCGCTCGGCGATCCGTCGTCCCTCGGACACCGAAAGGAAGTGGAGACCGCGCGCCTCAAGGTGACGCCGCACCTCCGCCGTGACCATGCCGGTCTCCAGCGCCCAGGGCGACCACGCGATCGAAACCACGCGCGCGGGCCACTTGCGGTCGAGGTACGCGGCGAGCCGGTCGAGGAACGCGTTTGCCGCCGCATAGTCCGACTGTCCGCGGTTGCCGAACGTGCCGCTGATCGACGAGAAGAAGGCCAGCCATTTGAGCGACTCCGGACGGAGCTTCTGCGCGAGCACGAGTGCCGATGCGACCTTCGTCGAGAACACGCGGTCGAACGATTCGGCATCTTTGTCTTCGATGAGCCGATCTTCCACGACGCCTGCGCCGTGGACGACGCCGTCGATGCGGCCGTAGGTCGCGTAAAGGTCGTCGATCAAGGCTCCGAACGCCGCCTCCTCGCGCACGTCGGCCGTGACGTACCGGACGGTCGCGCCTGTCTCGGCGAGCGCAGCGAGCGATGCACGCACCTGCCTCTCGCGCAGAATCCGCTCGCACGTCCGGGACGCGAAGCGCGCGGTGTCGCTCGACTCCTCGGGCGCGGGCGACGAACGGCCGACCACGACGAGCGTGGGGCGGTAGCGCGAAGCGAGCTCGCGCGCGACTTCCGCCGTGATGCCCCGAGCGCCTCCCGTGACCAGCACGATCCAAGAACGATCGATGGTGGCGCGTTGTGCTGACGCGCCGAGCTCGCGCGTCGCCGCCCTCAGCGCGATCCGTTGTGACCCACGGTAGCCCAGCTCCACGTCGACGCCGTTCGACTGACTTTCGCGCAGAAGCACGCGCGCGGGCGTCAGCGGTTCTCCGTCCAGGCGGAGGTCGATGGCCTTGCAGCACGTGCCCGGCCACTCGTGCGCGAGAGCCTTGACCATGCCGGAGATCGCGCCCTGGACCGGCGCGTCGCCCGTGACCACGTCCTCGGATCCGAACGTGCCCGTGGAGGTTGCGGCCACCAGAAAGCAGGCGCCGGCGGCGCTTGCGCCGAGGTCCGGGGCAAGGGCGCGCGCGAGGTGGTACAGACCCTTGACCTCCGCGTCGATGCGCGCGCGCAATGTCTCGATCCCGTGCGCGGGCGACGCGTCTTCGCGCAGCGGCAAGAGGTGAAAAAGGCCTCCGATGGAACCGTGACGTCGCCGTATCTGGTCGATCGCGCGCATGACCGCGTCGGGATCGACGAGGTCCACCAGGAGATCCTCGGCCCCGGCCCCGTCCGCACGCCGTCGGTGCCGGAGCACCACCGCGTGGGCACCGCTCGCGCGAACCTCGTCCTCCAGCGCGCGCGCGACCCCCCTCTCGTCGTCGGTGATGACGATGGCCCCGTTCATGAGCCGCTCGGGTTTCCCGGGCGCGGTCAACGTGGGGACCAGGACGTGCCGTAGCCCTGGGCCGGGCGCGTCGCCGAGCGTCGTGGTGAGAAATGGGAGAATGCTGTCGGCGAGGCTCGCGAGCGTCCTCTGCTTCGTGAGGTGCTCCATCGCACTCCGAAGCGCCTCGTGCGAGAGCGAAAGCTTGGCGGGCAGGGCGCTCAGAACCTCGAGTCGCTTGAGCGAGCCGAGACCTAGATCGGCATCGAGCTTCAGCTCGGCGCCGAGCGCTTCGACAGGGTAACCCGTCTTGTCGCTCACGATGCCCCGCAGCAGCGAGAGCAGCTGCTCCCGATCGGTGGGCGCGGCGATGTGGTTCGTTGCGCTCGGCCGAAGATCGTGTGCGTGTGCGTTCGCGGGACTGTGCGTGCTCGTCTGCGCGCTCTTCGCCGGGGTTTCCGCGACGGCAGAACCAACCGGGGTCGCGAGGGCATCCGCCTCGCGTCGTCCCGGCTCCGGCTCTTGCGTCTCGGCGGTGGCTTCGCCTTGTCGGAGGAACGCGAGCATCACGTCGCGCTGCACCGCGAGGAAGCTCTCCATCAGCCCCTGCCACCGCGTCATGATCACGTCGCTCGCAGCACTTCCAGTCGAGGCGTCTCGGGTGGGAAGGGCCTCGGGCAACGGATCCAGGCGCGGCTGCATCTCCCGACGCGCAGACGCCGCTCCGCTGGTTGACTCGGTCGTCGAGCGTAGCTCGTTCTTTGCCACGGCATTCTTCACGATCGGCGTCGCCCCCGCGCTGTCGATCTTCCAAGCTGTCGCAGGCGGCCCGGGCCGATGACGGCAATGCTCCTCCAGGGCGTCGAGGGTCCGCGTTTCGGTAACGCGCCCTTCAAAGAGGCGCTCCGCGCGGATCGTCACCCCGTCGGCGGCGAGACGGGCCAACGCGTGAAGGAGCTGCGTGAGGCCACCTCGGCCTTGTACGTCGATCGGCACGGCCGCGACCGACCTGCCTTCGAGGATCTGATCGACGAGCCCCGACAAGACGTCGTGCGGCCCTACCTCGACGAAAACGCGCGCGCCCGCCTCGTACATCGCGCGAACAAGCGCCGAAAAGTCGATGGGGCGAACCACGTGCTCCGAGAGCGTGGACACCGGATCGATTTCGGGCCCGTATGGAGCCGAGGTGACGTTCGAGAAGACGCGCGTATGGGGCTCCGCGAAGCGGATCCGGCGGAGCTCGCGCGCGAGGGGATCGCGCGCAGGCGCCATGAGAGGCGAATGGAACGCGCACGCGACGGGGAGCGCGCGCGTGCTCACGCCGCGCGCGGCGAGACGCGCAATCGCGGCGTCGATCGCCGTGCTCGTCCCGGAGATCACGGTCTGACGCGGGCCGTTGACGTTCGCGATCCACAGATCCTCGAGTACGCCCAGGAGCTCCGCGAGGAGCTCGGGAGATGCTTCGACCGCAGCCATCGCGCCGCGCGATCCCTCCGGGAGTGCGGCGGCCATGATCCTTCCGCGCGCGTGTGACAGTGAATAGAGATCGTCTTCTCCCAGGGCGCCGCCGGCGCAAAGCGCGACGTACTCGCCGTAGCTGTGGCCGCCGACCATGTGGGGCTCAATCCCGAGGTGGTCCGTGAGGAGGCGATTCATCCCCATCCCGATCGCACCGAGCGCGGGCTGCGCCACGTCCGGCGCGGCGAGGGCCGTCGCCGCGGCCTGCGCGCCCTCCATGGAGAACGCCGGGGGCGGGAAAACGAAGCGCGTGAGCGGCCGCGCGAGCTGCCCCTCGAGCGTCGCGTCGGCCCGCTCGAACGCGGCACGCACGTCGTCGAAGTGAACGGCGAGCTCGCGCCCCATCTCGACGTACTGCGAGCCTTGGCCGGGAAACAGGAACGCGAGCTTGGCGCCTGCCCGGGACATGGCCGGCTCTCTTGCGTAGTAGATGCCGGTAGGATCCGCGAGGCGCTCGCTTCCCCGCGCGATCTCGCTGCGCGCTCGCGTGAGCTTCGCGCGTGCGTCTGCGGCGGACGTCGCCACGACAGCCAGCGCGACGCCCCCCCGGCGTTCGCTCGCCGCGGCGCTCGCGACCTCGGCCAGCGTTGGCGGGGAGCTACTCGCGACGATGCGCTCCACCTGATCGAGCTGCGCGAGCAGGTCCGGGGCGGACGGAGCCCTCATGACCACGAGCTCGGCGGGCCACGCGCGGGACACGGCGTCGCGCGATAGCGCCGCTCGCGCGGCAGGCGCTTCTTCGAGCACGGCGTGGAAGTTCGTGCCCCCGAACCCGAAGGCGCTCACGGCGGCGCGCCGCAGCTCGCCCGAAATCGGCGAAAACCACGGGCGCGCCTCGACGTTCGGATAGAACGCGGTCGCGTCCAGGCGAAGCTCGGGGTTTGGACGCTCCACGTGGAGCGTCGCGGGGAGCACCTTGTGGTGCAACGCGAGCGCGGACTTGATCAGCGCGGCGAGACCCGCCGTCGTTCGCGTGTGCCCGATCATCGACTTCACCGAACCGATCGCGCAGGACTGCTTTGCAGCTCCAGCGCCGTCGAATACCGTCGCCAGCGCGGCGATCTCGGCCGCGTCGCCGGCGATCGTGCCCGTACCGTGCGCCTCGACGAGCTGCACGGACGCAGAGGAGACCCCCGCGGCCGTGTACGCGCGCTCGAGAGCCGAGACCTGCCCCTCCACGCGCGGCGCCGTCAGACCGAGCATGCGGCCGTCGCTCGATCCTGCGCTTCCCCTCAGCACGGCGTAGATGCGATCCCCGTCACGCTCGGCGTCCTCGAGGCGCTTCAAGATCACGACCGCGATCCCTTCGCTGAGCACGATCCCGTCCGCCCGGTGATCGAACGATCTGCACCTTCCGGTCGGCGAGAGCGCGCCGAGCGCCCCGAAAGACAGGTACGCCCCGGCCCCCTGATTCATGTCAGTCGCGCCCACGATGACGAGATCGCTCGAGAACGACGCGAGCTCCCGGGCGCCCACGTGGAGGGCGGCGAGCGAAGAAGCGCAGGCAGCGTCCACGGTGAAATTCAATCCACCCAGATCGAAGCGGTTCGCGATGCGCCCCGGGACCAAGTTGCCGATCGTCCCGGGGAGCGTGTCCTCGCTCCAATCAGGAAGAAGAGGCTCGACGGGCGCGAGGGCCTTGTCCCCCAGGAACGGTAGCCAGCTCCGCAAGGCGAACCGACCACTCAGCACGCCGGTGGCGCCGGGCGAGCCAAAGATCACGGATGTCTTGGTCCGAGGACCGTCTTGACCCCGATAGCCAGCGTCTTCGAGCGCCGCCGCGACGCGGTCGAGGGCGAGGAGCTGCGCGGGCTCGATCGACGGAATGGAGCGCGGCGGGATGCCGTAGCGCACGGGGTCGAATAACGTCGGCTCGAGGAACCCACCCCACCTGGACCGCATCTTTCCCGTCCCCGCGGAGCCCTCCGGATCGAAACACAATCTGTAGTCCCAGTGCTCCTTGGGGATCTCGACGATCGCGTCGGCCCCTTTCAGGATGTTGTCCCAGAACGCGTGCAACGACGGCGCGCCCGGGAGCAGGCACGCCATGCCGACGATCGCTGCATCCGCGGTGCTCGTCCGGCTTGCGCGGCGCACCTCGCACGGAAGCGCGAGGGATCGCAGGCGTTCCGTGGAGCCCGTCGAGATTTCCCGGTGAAGCTCCTCGAGCGTGCACGTCGCGTCCCGCAGCGCGGCGACCTGGCCCATCATGTAGAGACCCCGCGCGCGCTGCTCCTCGTTTGTGACCGGAGCGAGCGGCGCGGATCCATCGGTGATCGTCCGCGTCGTACGCTCGATCCCTTTGGCCGCGATGCGCAGCCGCCCGAGGTTCATGCGCTCGAGCTCGTTCTTGAGCTCCTCGGGCGCGCACCGCTTTTCGAGGAGCTCACCGCGGCGGTCGCGAAACTCCTCTGCGTACGGCGTCGGCGCGCAGCGCGTCGCATGACCGTCCCCCGACTCGAGGAGCACCGTGCTCGCGCACCGAATTGCCTCGTCTTGAAAGCCACGGGCGATCGCACCCGACTCGACGACCTCGCGCGTGAACAGGTACGCCGTGCCGACGAGGACCCCGACGCGCACGCCGCGCGCCGCAAGCGGCGAAGCCAACGCGGCCACCATCGCCGCCGAACGCGCGTCGTGAATTCCGCCGGCGAAGAGGACATGGCAATCTTCCGCCGTCTCGCGGTTCTCTCGGGTCAACCACTCCAGGAGCTCGTCCACCGCGCGGTCCCACAACACCATGCTCGAGAGCGGCCCAACATGACCCCCGCACTCCCGGCCCTCGAAGACGAATCTTCTGGCCCCTTGCTCGAGGAACGATGCGAGCAGTGCAACGGTGGGCACGTGCACGTACGACGGCCCTCCCAGGCCGAGCGCTTGATCCGGGCGAGCGCCAGCGATGAGCGCAAACGGCGGACGATGCACCGCCACCGCCGCCAGCTGCTCGGCGCGCACGTCTGCCGGAACGAAACCGAGGATGCCGGCGCCCCACGGCTTCGACCCGAGCGCCGCGATCGTGCCCTGAAGCAGCTCGCCTAGCTCGGACCCGCGCTTGAGCGCGAGCGCCACGAACGGAAGCGCTCCCGCCTCCGCGATGCGTGCGGCGAACTCCGGGGTATCGCTCACGCGCGTCATCGGCCCCTGCACGATGGGGAATCGCGTCCCGTGCGCTCGCGCGAGCGGGGAACCCTCGGCGAGCGGCTCCAGTCGCTTCGCGATGCGCACGTGAGCGCCGAGCGACGTGCGAAGCGCGTACAAGATGCCGGCGACCGTGGGGTATCGTCCGGCCAAGCTCGCGGCGAACGCGATGTCTTGCCCCAGCGGCAGGATCGCATAGTGTCTGCTCCCGATCCTGCGCCGCACCTCGATCTCCCATTGGCCGCGACGCTCCGCCACGGGTGCAGGGGAGCGCTCGAGCGCCTCCGCGAGCGCGCGGAGATCGCGAACCGTGGCATCGCCGGCTCGCCCGAACACCCGGAACGGACGCGCGAGCGCCTCGCCGAGGCACACGGCTTCCGAGCCGTCGGCGCGCGCGAGCGCGGCCCTCACGTCGTCGCCGAGCGGGGACTCGCGACTGAGCGCGAGCGGCGCATCCACGATCGCGCCGGCCGCCCCTGCGGCGAAGCACGCTGCGATCGAGTGGAGCCCGACGCCGCCGTGCGCCCACACCGGCAGCCGGCCGCGGGCGACGAGCCGCTGGAGCAAGACGAGACTCGTCTCGTTCCCGATCCATCCACCTCCCTCACTGCCCTTCGCGACGAGTCCGTCGAATCCCAGCTCCTCCCCGATCGCGGCCTCCTCTGCGCTCCGCGCCTCGAGGAGAACGCGGCGCGCGACGCGGCGAAGGCGATCGAGCGCAGCCTCGTTCTCCTCCGCGTTCCCGCGGACGAGAACGACCACGTCGAGCCGTGGGGCGAGGTCTTCCAGGAGGTCCACGAGCCCGCGCGAGCTCGCGCGGAGCTTCAATCCGACCCGATCGCCGCCCTCGCGAACCAAGCGCCGGATCGGCGCTCGCGCGGCGTGTGGATCGTCGATCCACTCGAGATCGACGATCCCGATCTCGCCGCCCCTCGCCGCCGCCACGGCGATCTGCGGGTCGAGTGGAAGCGGGAGGGTTACCGCGGCGAGATCCACGATCCCCCATGACGCGTATCGGCCAGGCGCGGCGCCATGCTCGACACCCTGCACCACGCAACGTCGTCGCTACGACGAATTTCGGCATACTTCTACACGAGCGGTGGGACCACCCGACCGGTTTCGGCTTATTTGGGCTTATTCGAACGCTCGATGAACACGAAGCTATTCAGCGCCGCGAGGCGGTAGCCATCATCCGGGCGAGCTCCCTGCAGCGAAAGGCTTCATCGGTTGGTTGGCCTGCTCGACGCAAAGGGGCTTTCGATAGGCTGCGATCGAAGTGATGGTGAAGGACGCTGCACCGTCGACTGCCTCGAGGAGGTCAACTGTACCCAAGAGGTCAACTGTACCCATAGGTCGACTGTACCCAGAGGTCGACTGTCGCCGTGGACCTCAAACAGCGCGTTGACTGCGTCCGCGAGGTCGTCTTGACTGGTCGGATCGATCACGCCGACGGAGATTCAATCGCACGATGAATGGATCGATCTTCCGGATGGATGCTTCAACCAGAGGGACCGTATAACCAACGTAGCTTGTCTGGGGCAATCTGTCTGCGCATGGTGATTGCATTGCGAACGCCGTCGATCGGGTGCGGGTTGCTAGCCTGGCTGTTGCTCGGCCCGGTGATGCTGCAATTCTCGTCTTCAATGATCACGTTGACGATCGAGGATTCACTGTTGCGAGGCGTATACGAAGAATCGACAACAAGCGCATAAAGGAAGGGAGCGTCGGAATCATGGAGAAATTTGGTCATGTCATTGCGCCAAGCTCATACGGATTCCTGGTGTGCAGCGGCGTGCTGCTGAGCACCGGATGTAAGGCTGCTGGCGATCAGGCTGACTCGTCTCGGATCACACTCGAGATCCGCTACCAAGATGACGACAACATGGCCGCGCCGCAGCCGAACCCGGTGTTCAGAACATCAACCGCGGCAGCGCCGGGTCCGACCACGCATGATCTCGTGGCGAGGATCTTGGTCGACATCACCGTCGCGAACAGCGGCCTACCGTTTTTCACCAACTTCGATCTCACCAACATCGCCCCCGATGTGTGGCGTGGTGACGTGCCGTTTCTGCCACGCAACCAGCAACTCCGCTTCGTTGCCCGTGCCCTGAGCGCCACCGGTGAGGTCGCGTTCTCGGGCGAAACGTTGGCCACCTTGACCGTGGACAACCAGAATGTCCAAATCCCGCTTGCTCCGGTGCAGGACAAGCACACCTTCCAGATCCCCCGGATGTTCCGCATCGCTTACCCTGCCGAGATGTTCACCGGGCAGGACGAACAGGTCACCTTCACCATCGAAGGCAATGCTGGCGCGGCCATCAACATCCAGATCACGCCCATCGCAGATCCGACGACGCCGGCCGCCGAGTTCTCACCAGCCGGGGGCACGGTGACGCTCACCAACACGGTTGCAGACTTCATGGCCGTATATACGCCGCCTGATGTCATGGTGGACACCGACTTCCGCTACCAGGTCACCATCACGGATGCCAGGACACAGGGAGCTATCGCTGTCACCACCGACTTCAGCATCCACGTCAAACCACGCCCTCCCGGTGACGCGATCGTCCTCGACCCGCGGCCAACTGTGTTGTTCAACCCGGTCATTCTCAGCGTGACCGCAAATGGTAGCGAGTCCCCGGGGACCGTCGAGCTGGTGGCCGATGTGAGCGATGACAGCGACCCGGCGCAGCTCACTCTTCAGTGGAGTTACACGCCCAACACGAACACGCCCGCGGCCACGTTCGCCAACAATGGCCTTGGCAATCCAGGCTTGTTCGTAGGTTACACCGTATCTCATCAGGGGACCATCACGCTAGCGGTCACCGACGAACACAATGGCACCACGACGCTGCACTATCAACTCACACCCGATCAGTTCGCTGATGCCATCGATCATGTCTCCGTGAATGGGATGAAGCGTATCGTGGCCGGCAACGCTCACACCTGCGTGCTCACCGGCCAGAACCGAGTGCGCTGCTGGGGTGACAATCAGTTTGGTCAGCTGGGCTACGGCAATGCCATCGATGTTGGCGACGCGCCGAACCGGTTGCCGTTTACCGCCGGCGACGTCCCTCTACCGGTGACTGATCCGGTGATGCAGCTGGTAGCTGGCCACAACCACACTTGCGTGCGCCTGCAATCAGGCCTGGTCTACTGCTGGGGCCACAACAATTTTGGGCAACTCGGCTATAATCGTACGGATAACCTCGGAGACGGCGAGGCCGTGACCTCGTTCGGGTACGTGACGCTCGGCGGGCTTGCGACTCTGATCGCCGCCGGCGGCGATCATACGTGCGCCGTCCTGCAGAGCGGCGCGCTACGCTGCTGGGGCCGCAACGACTTCGGTCAGCTCGGACGCGGCAACACCGCGAATATCGGCGACACCGAGTCGGTGTTCAGCGCGGGCAATGTGGATCTCGGGTCTGGCGTCACCGTGAAGGATCTCGCACTCGGTGACTCGCATACCTGCGCGCTACTCACAACAGGTGGCGTGCGCTGCTGGGGTCGCAATAGTGAAGGTCAGCTCGGATATGGCAACAATGCGAATCTTGGCGACAACGAGCCAATCAGCAACCTCCAGAATGTGGCCCTGACCGGCACGGTCCGCAAGGTGGTGGCCGGCGATTTCCACACGTGTGCGCTTACCTTTGCCGGTACCCTGCGCTGCTGGGGGTGGGGTTTCTTTGGCCAGCTGGGCCAAGGCTTCCCTGGCCTGGGCAGCTTCAACGATAGCTGGGGTGACCAGGTCAACGAGCTCCCCCGCGACTTGCCGAGCGATATCGACACCGGCTCCCAGGTCACCGACGTGGCGGCCGGCGGCGATCATACCTGCGCCCTGTCGAGCCACGGCCAGCTCCGGTGCTGGGGACGCGGTAACAGCGGGCAGCTCGGCTACGGGAGCCTCTCGAGCCTGTTGGCACCGCAGCCGACCGGGGTCAACCTGGATGGGGTCTCGGCCTACCGCATCACCGCTGGTGAGGCACACACCTGTGCTCTGCGCAGCAACGGCACGGCCCGGTGCTGGGGCGCGAACTCTCGAGGCCAGCTGGGCCTGGGCAACACGGCGAACAGCGCGACCGCGACGGGCAACGTCGATATCCACGTATTCGGGCCCTGACCCGCCGGCGGACGCTCGAGCCCGATGGGAGCAATGGAAGCTTCGATGGAATCGATGGGAACCTCGATGGGAGCTTTCACGCTCCTCCGGATCCCGACTCCGAGCGCGATCTTCGTGGGGCGTGACGAGCAGCTAGGACGGGTCGTCAGGGCACTCGCGCGCGTGCCCGTCGCGATCATCTGTGGAGTCGCAGGGATCGGCAAGTCGATGCTCGCGTTCTCGGTCGCCGAGCGCTGGGACAGGGAGGTGGTATACCGGCGCATCCGCGACGGCGAGCCGCTGTCGATGCTGATCGATGACGTGCGGCGCGCGCTCACTCGCGGCCTGGCCCCGGATCTCTACAAGGACGAAGATCGCATGGTCGACCTTGCCCAGCGGCTTGACGACGCGCATGCGCTCTTCGTGATCGACGACCTTCATCGCCTCGATATCACCTCCAGGCGGTTGTTCATCCATGGAATCGGACAGCCCATAGGTGCCGGTCAGGATTGGATCCAATCGCGGCGGTGGATCGGATCCAGTCCGGTTGTCGTGGACCTTGGATCCGGATCCGTCTGGATCCCTGATCGGGTGTAACCCGTTCGTCTGGATCCTGGTTATGGATCAGCTGGGTGGTGTGAATCGATCAGCCGGGGCATGGCGCGCGAGGTGGCGCGATGCGCGAGGTGGCGCGATGCGCGAGGTGGCGATCAGCGGCGGCGATCGAGAGACGACCGGATGAGGTGGTGGATGGTCGCGGGGTCGTGGTCCTCGAAGTCGTCCTGGGTGACCAGGGGGCGCCGGGGTGGCGTCGGCATGATGGGTGCCGGTGGAAGCGACAGGACCTGAAACCGGCCGCCATCAAATGCGATGAGATCCTTGTCGATGAGGCTGTTGCGCACAAGGAGATACTCGTCCAGGGTGAGCTGGAGCGCAGTGCAGATCCGGTCGTAGGCGTAGAAGCTGACGCCGTTGCGGTCGGCAGCGAGGACGAGAAAGAGGTAGAGCGAGCACTCGGCGTGACTCAGCGACGCGAAGAAGCCTCGGTGCAAGAAATCGTTGGGGAGGAAGGCAAAGCCACCCTCGATGCGGCGGACGCGGTCCGGTCGCGGCGGCGTCCGGTGCGGCGGCCTTCGGCCGGTGTCGGTGGGCATGTCAGCCTCCCTCGGTATCGCGGCGAGGCACGCGCTCGATTCGCTTGGCGCCATGGAGCGGCAAGCAGCACGGACCCGCGCGGTGGCTACGTCGAGTCGTCGACAATGCCGTGGTCCTTGGCGCGCTGCTTGGCCAGGTGGTCGCGGTAGCTCGGGCCATCGATATCGATGCGGATCGAGGTCATGGCGAAGCGATCGAGGATCGCCGCGGCCAAGGTCGCGTCGCCCAGGTACTTGCCCCATTCGCCGAGCTTGATATTCGAAGTGAGCGCGGTGGCGGCGTGTTCGTGCCGGCGGTCAAGCAGGTTGAAGAGGATGTGGGCTGCCGTGGGCTCGTCGTCGCGGCGGCGCAGCTGACCGAGCCCGACGTCGTCGATGACGAGCCATTCGGCGCGCGCCCAGCGGCGCATCCGGGCTTCGTAGGTCTGATCCGCGAGGCCGGCATAAAGGTCGTCAATCAGATCGACGCAGCGCGCGTAGCGGACCTGGATCTCCCGCTCGCAGGCGCGCAGCGCGAGCGCTTGCAGGATATGGCTCTTGCCGGTGCCGCTCTTACCGGTGATCAGGAGATCTTCGCGGTCGTCGACGAAGCCGAGCGTGGCCAGGCCCTCGATGACGGCACGATTGAGATTCTTCTGGAATGCCCAGTCGAAGGCTTCGAGGGTCTTGCGTACCCGCAGGCCGCAGGTCTCGATGCGCCGCTCGACACGGCGCTGCCGCAGGTACTGGGCACCGTCGCCAAACACCCGCTCGAGCAGCACGAGGGCGGACGGGTTGTGATCGTGCGCCCAGGCGAGGTGCGCATCGAGATTCTTGTCGAGCTCTTTCAGTCCGAGTCGCTCGAGGTGGTCTCGGAGTCGCTCGAGGACGCCGCTGTCTCCTCGCGGCTGGGGTTTGGCTCGGCGGCGGGCGCGCGCTGGCTTGGGCATGGGGGCTCTCCTGGGGTCGCGGGTCGGGACCAGTTGGGCAGTGCGTCGTAGGTGGACAGGTCGCGCGGTTCGGTACGGCTCTGCCTGACGATGGCGGCGAGCTTCTTCTCGGTCGCCTCGGCGACGTACTCGTCGAGCCGGCGCGGCGCCGCGCGGGCGATGAGGATCCGCTCGACCGCGCGGTACTCGAAGGCGCCGTACTGGCGGGCGTGGTCCATCGCCGCGAGTACGTCGTTGGTTTGGTAGCGTTCGCGGAAGGCCAGGATGTGACGCGCGTGGTAGGCGGCCGAGCGCGGCTGTGCGCGCTCGAGCGACACCAGGAAGTCGTCGGCGCCGTCGCCGAGCTCGCGGTAGACGGTGCGCAGCTGATCGAGGCCGGGGCCGCGGTCCGCCTTGGGTCGGTGGCCAGGCGCCACGACGTCTTCGCCGGCGCCGCGCGGGTGGAGCTCGTGCCGCGCGACCAGCTTGAGGTTCTGGGCGTACACGAAGATCTCGGTCTGCGTGATCCGGACCGGCAAGAGCTCGGTGACGTTCTCGACGGGAAGCGAGTAGCGATTTCCCTCCCACGCGACGAAGCCCTCGAGATCGCACACCCGATACACCACGCGCGCGGTGTCGTACGGGTGCCGAGGCCGGGCGATCAGATGCGGCTGTTCTTCGGCATGCAGCTCGAGCGGTGTCCGGCGCTGCTTCTTGCGCTGAGGCCGTTCGTCGTCGATGCCAGTCATCCAACGCGCGAGCTGGGCCTTGAGGTCGTCGAGGTCGTAGAAGTCGCGCCCGTTGAAGAAGCTGATCCGTAGTGCCCGAAAGCTCAGCTCGACGTGTGGCTTGTCGTTGGGATGGCCTGGGCGGCAGGCCCGTGGTCGAAACAGGTAGTACGTCGCGAAGGCGATGAAGCGTGGATTGTAGATGGGCTGTTGGCCCTCCCAGCGCAGCACGACCGTCTTCTGGCCGTCGTACTTGCACTCCTCGGCGATGCCCTCGAGATGGTCGAAGGATTCGACGTGACCGTCGAGCAAGGCATGGAAGTCGGCGCGGTCATAGAATCGATAATACCGTCGATGGCTATATGCGAGTGCGTATCCAAAGATCTGGAGTCTTCGCCTTGTGCGATTCTTGAAGTCGATCAGAATGCTGGCCCAATCGCACTCCGCGACCTTACCGGGATCGGGCTCCTCGACCGGCGTCGACACCTCGACCACCGGTTTGGGGCGTTGGCTGCGGACGTAGTCCTTGACGATCGTGTAGCCGCCGTCGAAAGCGGTGTCCTGCCGAGCGCACAGCTCCTCGTAGACCCGCTGCGCCGTGATGTCAGGAAACCGCGCGAGCAGATTCCGCACAAAGACCTCATGGAGGTCGAGCATCGATGGACGCGACACCGGGGGCGCCGGCAACGCGCTCGGGGGCGTCTCGCCGTTCCGGCTGGCCTCGTGGGCGCGCAGGATCTTGCGGACTCGGTTACGCCCGATGCGGAGCGCGCGAGCGATCGCGCGAGCGCTCATCCCCTGCTGGGCGAGCAGCACCACGTCATGGGCCAGCTCTTCGGGGCTACCCGCCATGCGACACCTCCCCGTTTGGCGCGCTCGCCGCGCTCATGGCGCCCACCTGGGTCAGCGTCCGGCACAGCGCCTCGACCACCGCGCGGAGCTCACCGAGCCGCCCGATCACGACTTGTTCGACCTCGGGGCCCAGGCTCACGAGGGGCCGCTCTAGCAGACGGGCCTGGAGCCGCGCGGCCCGAAACGACAGCGCCGCGGCGTCGGCGATCATCGCCTCGCCCGGGGTCACCGGTGCGCGCCGCGGCGCCCGCTCGGCGGCCGGCGTGCTCGCCCGCTCGGCCGCGGTGATCACCGCGGCGCGGGCCGCTTCATCGCCGGCGGCGACCAGCTGGTCGACCAGTCGCGTCGCTTGCCGCGTGGTCATGCCTTTGCGCGCGATCACCTGAGCCGCCTTCTCCTGGTTGCCGCGCGGCAACCGTCCAACCTCCCGCGCCACGGTCGCCGATAGCAGCCCGAGTCGGACGTCCGATTCCACTTCGCTCGTGAGCCCCTCCGCCAGTACCAGCCGACGACACACCCAGCTCTTGTGCCGTCCGACCAGCTGCGCGATCTGCGGCTGATTGAGCCGATCCTCGCGATACAACGCGCGCACCAGCCACGCCTCCTCCAGATCCGTCAGCGTCTGCCGGGCGTTGCTCTGCCACAACAGCAGCTTGGCCGCCGGGCCCGTGACCTCGTGGATCTCGGCACGCAGTGCCGACCAACCGAGCGCGCGTGCCCCGATCAGGCGCTTGAAACCGTCTACCACCTCGACGGTGCCCGCCTGTCGATTGCACACCACCGCAACGAGTTGGCCGTGTCGCGATAGCGACTGCTCCATCTCGCGCAGCGCGTCCGGCGAGCGCAGCCGCAAGGCAGACAGCCGCTCTCCCAATTCTCCGATCTCGATCGCGGTGACCGTCGGCGCGACGTGGGCCATGGCGCCACCCTCCCGAAATCCGCGCAAACAGTCGACCTGGCGCGTGACATCGCTGCCAGCCATTCGCGCTGTTTCCCCTGTCGCTGCGCGAACATAAAAATCTCTCCTGGCTCGTGACACGCACCGACGTCAACCACGAAAACCACCACATTCGCTCGTCGGATTCGGTGCTTGCGGCGTCGACCTGGCTCGTGACATCTGCGCCACGCACCGGCTCAGGCTTGCCAGCTTTTTCTGGATTTCCTCCACCATTTCCAGCACCTCCGAATCGCTCCTGGCTCGTGACATCCGGACTTGTGACCGCGTCGCTGGTCCCGCTGCCGCTCGCGCTTGACCACCGGACCGATGCCGGGACTGACGTTTCCGATCATCGGCGCGTGACCCCTCCACATCGCGTTTTCGCCGAGCCCGCGCTAACCGGTTGCGATGCGCTCGTCGACACTCGACGCGCCCACACAGCCGCTGCTTCGCTCGGCGCGGCTGGAATGAGCAACGACAGTGGATGCAGCGTGCCTTACTCGGCATGCCACCGTCTCGCACGACCACCACCGCACCGACGCCATCGCCGTTCCGACCACCACCACCGTCGTCGCTACCGCCATCGTCGCTACCACTGCCATTCCGGATCCATCACCGCCGCCGCCGCTCGGCGGTGAGCTGGCTCTCGTAGATCCACCACCGCCGTCAGGTGGCTCCGGAGCTGACCGGCGCCTATGGACAGCTGCTGCGCCGTGGGCGGCTGATCGCGACGACTCGAGAGTTGCCCGAGCTGGGCCCTGGGGTCGATCGACTCGAGCTCCGGCTCAACGGGCTCGACTACGAGAGCGCGCAGGCGCTGTGGGCAGCGCTCGACAAGCTCTACGAGCCGGCGCCGGGCTTCGACCATGCGTGGGGGCGAGCGCAGGGACATCCACTCCTCTTACGCCAGGCGCACGCCGGTACCATGGAGGCCAACCCGTACGCGGCGGCGCTCGCCACGATGGCTCCCGACGAACGGCAGGTCGCGGGCGTGCTCGCACTCGCGAACGTACGCCTGTCCACGACGACCCTCGCACGGCTCCTGCCCGAAGACCGGATCCGCGCCGCGGTGCGGCGACTCGGAGGGTGCCTCCTGATCGACGTCCACGCCGACGGGACGTGCGCGCTTCCCGAGCTGTTCCGCGAGGAGCTGCGGCGCACCATGACCGTCGAGGAGCGCACGCGCATCCACGCCGAGCTGGTCCACCTGCTGCCCGATGCCGAGCTCGACGCGGTGACCAAGGTGTGCGAGATATCCCGTTACCTCGGAGAGCTCGATCGCTTCGAAGAGGTCGGGCAGATCCTCATCGTTCACGGTGCGGAGCTTGTTCGCCACGGAGCAACCCGGGAGTTGCTCTGCACCCTCGAGGCGATCCCGAAGCCGCGGCGTAGCCCCATGGTGAAGATCATGCACGCGCGGGCTCTCGGACGGCTTCTCGATCTCCACGGTGCCCATCAGGCGCTCGCGCAGCTGCTGGACGAAGGCACCGAGCCGCGCCTCGAGGTGCTCCTCGGGTTTGCGCCCATCGCCATGCTCACGGGTCGTCTCGTCGCTGCCCAGCACGCCCTCACGGAGGTGTCGAGGCAGCCTGAGCTCGCCCCCTGGTTGCGCGTACGAGCACAGTTCGCGTTCGGCCTGGTCCGGACGTATCAGGGACACGGTGACGACGGGCGCGCGTCCTTGCGCCGCGCGATCGAGCACGCAGAATCGCGCGAGGCCCAGGGGGTGTTGCTCGCGGCCGAGGCATTCTGCTTCTGGCTGGACGAACGACTCGCCGAGGCGGCCGAACCCCTCCGGCGTGCCTCGATGTTGCTGCAGGACAGCTCGCCGACGATGCACGGCAGGTTGCTCGCACCGGCCGCGCTCGCCGTCGTGCTCGGGCGACTGGGACGGTTCGCCGAAGCCGAACCGTGGCTACGGCAGATCGAGCAGCTGCTCGCGCGCAGCAGCGATGCGCGATCTCGCATCATCTACAAGGCGGTGCTCGCGAGCATCGACTATGACAAGGGTGCACGCGCCAAGGCGCTGGCCGGCCTGACCGAGATCGCTGAAGCTGCCGAGAGGAGCGGCGATCTCCTGGCCTCGCTGTGGGCCCGCACGTACATCGCCCGGCTGGTCCTCACCATGGGACGGCGGCGACAGGCGCTGGCCCAGCTCGACGAGATCGCGACCCGAGCGCACGCGTTCGGCGTCGTGAGCGGGGTACAAGCGGTGGAGCGCTCACGACTCCTCGACCCAGTCGCGCAGCTGCGCACGCCGAGCGCCCCCGACGAGCCGAGCACGAAGACCGGCGCCGCCGTGTGGTCCCGGTGCCTCGAAGCGCTCCGCGCCGCGCGTGACGGCGACAGCCTCAAGGTCATCGCGTTGCTCGACGAGAATGCGCCGCTCACGACCGGCGCCGACTATGCACTCGATCGCGCGCTCGGTCACCTCGCGCGGTCCGTTCTGGCCCGCGCGCTGGGCGATGGTACTCTCGCGAGATCCGCGCTCGCCGATGCCCGGCGCGAGGCACAGGCTGGTGATGCCGACCCTGATCTCCTCGTGGAGCTAGACGAGGCGCTCGGGAGATTACGCATCGTGACCGGCGACCGCGCACAGCTGCGCGAGAGCTACAGCGACATCGCGGTCCCCGGCTCGGTCGTCCTCGACGGCCGCAGCCACGAGCTGCGCGTCGACGAACACATTCATTCACTGAGGCGACAGCCGATGCTACGGAGGATCCTCTATGCACTCGCCGCGCGCTCGGGTCACGTGCTATCGAAGGAGGGAGTCGCCGGGCATCTGTGGAATGGGCGATACGACCCGATGGTTCACGACAATCGCCTCTGGGCAAACATCCGGAGATTACGGCTATTTCTCGCCGGCAGCGGTCTGAACATCGAGTTTGCTGATGACGGTTACCGGCTCACCGTCACACACAACTTCGTGTTCGTCGAGCCGCTCGAATAGTCCATTGTGATCCACTATACATCGACGATGCTACGTTACAGCGGAGGTTCAACGAATGTCGACCAGATCTCTCCTGCCAATCAATCTTCTCTCGTGTGTGTTCGCGATCGGCATCGGGTGTTCGTCAAGGCCCGATACCTCCGACAAGGAGAGCATTTCACAGGCCACCAGCGCGGTGCCCGCGTTACCCAAGCTCGCAAACCCGGAGCAGCCCGCAGCGGGCGCCTCCGAGGACGTGGCCGGGCTCAAGGCGAGGGTATCGGCAGATGGCCGCATCAAGATTGAAGGGACGGATGTCTTCGGAAGCAAGCTCGACAGCATCTACGAGTCGGCAGACTACCTGGCGAACGCGCTGCCTGTTCTCAAGCGCAGCCTCACTCCGGAGCAGGTCGACGGGTTGGCGAAAGTGGTAGAGCGGCTCCGAGGGAAGATCCTTCCCCCCGTGCCGAGCTCCAGTCCTGTACCGGGCAAGAGTTCACGCTGATCGAAGGCGTTCGATCGAGCCGGAGGCAGGATCCGAGCTCCCTGGCTGAGCGTCACCCTGCGTTGCGTCATGATATCGAGTTGATTGGCCCCCGCGCGGCTGCGAGCAGCGCTCGAGTGCCGGGCCCCGATGCGCAAATACATCGAAATACGCCGCCGGCTCCACCGCGCGTGCAGAAGTAGGCCGAAATTCGTCGTATCGACATCGTTGCGAGGTACAGGGTGCTGGGGATGAGGTCGCGCTCGAACGATACGCGTCGTGGGAGGCTGTGGATCATCTGCATCTGTGTGATCGCCGCGGTGCTCGCCGTGCAACTCGCGACCGAGCGTATGGCCGCGGCGTGCAGGTGCGACACTCCGGCATCGTGCACGGTGACCGACTGCGTACGATGCGGCACGGACTTTTTCTGTGACAAGTCTGGATGTGTTGCCGTCTGCGCGACCTGCACGATCACCGACGTGTCTGTGTGCGGATGTGCCCGGTGCGTCCCGGCCTGTGGCGATGGCGTCATCGATCCGGGTGAGCAGTGCGACGGCGGCTCGTGTTGCACGCCGTCATGCACGTTCGCGACGAGCTCGACGGTGTGCCGCGCCGCGGCCGATAGTTGCGATGCGGCCGAAACGTGCTCCGGCACGT
>VBLP01000418.1:22191-34341 GCA_005887925.1 Deltaproteobacteria bacterium
CGGCCGCGTGTCCGTCCGACGGCGGGAAGCCCGCCGGCACGGTCTGTCGCGCTGCGGCGGGCGTCTGTGACGCCGCCGAGATCTGCGACGGCTCGCCGTTGGCCTGCCCGGTCGACGCAAAGGTCGCCGCGGGGACGGTGTGCCGCGCCGCCGCTGGCAGCTGTGATGACGCAGAGACCTGCAATGGAACGAGCGCGACGTGTCCCGCCGACATGACCAGGCCGGTGGGAACCGTGTGCCGCCCCGATAACGGCCTCGGCTGCGACGTCGCCGAGACCTGCAACGGCAGCGCGACGTGTCCATCCGACGGCGGGAAGCCCACGGGCACGGTCTGCCGCCCCGACAACGGCTTCGGCTGCGACGTCGCCGAGACCTGCAACGGGACATCGGCCGCGTGTCCGTCCGACGGCGGGAGGCCCGCCGGCACGGTCTGTCGCGCCGCGGCGGGCGTCTGTGACGTCGCCGAGATCTGCGACGGCTCGCCGTTGGCCTGCCCGGTCGACGCAAAGGTCGCCGCGGCGACGGTCTGTCGCGCCGCCGCTGGCAGCTGTGATGACGCAGAGACCTGCGATGGGACGAGCGTGACGTGCCCCGCCGACACCACCAAGCCGGTGGGAACCGTGTGCCGCGCCGATAACAGCCTCGGCTGCGACGTCGCCGAGACCTGCAACGGCAGCGCGACGTGTCCATCCGACGCCGGGAAGCCCGCGGGCACGATCTGCCGCCCCGATAACGGCCGGCGGGAAGCCCGCCGGCACGGTCTGTCGCGCCGCGGCGGGCATCTGTGATGTCGCCGAGATCTGCGACGGCTCGCCGCTGGGCTGCCCGGCCGACACAAAGCTAGCCGCGGGGACGGTATGCCGCGCCGCCGCTGGCAGCTGTGATGACGCAGAGACCTGCAATGGGACGAGCGCGACGTGCCCCGCCGACACGACCAAGCCGGTGGGAACCGTGTGCCGCCCCGATAACGGCCTCGGCTGCGACGTCGCCGAAACCTGCAACGGCAGCGCGACGTGTCCATCCGACGCCGGGAAGCCCGCGGGCACGATCTGCCGCCCCGATAACGGCTTCGGCTGCGACGTCGCCGAGACCTGCAACGGGACGCCGGCCGCGTGTCCGTCCGACGGCGGGAAGCCCGCCGGCACGGTCTGTCGCGCCGCGGCGGGCATCTGTGATGTCGCCGAGATCTGCGACGGCTCGCCGTTGGTGCCGCGCCGCCGCTGGCATCTGTGACCACCCAGAGACGTGTGATGGGTCGAGCGTGACCTGCGCCGCCGATACCAGGCTGCCGGCAGGGACGCTGTGCCGCGCCGCCGCTGGCAGCTGCGATGTCCAAGAGGTGTGTGATGGGTCGAGCGTGACCTGCCCAATCGACACCCTCAAGCCGACAGGCACGGTGTGCCGCCCCGATAACGGGCTCGGCTGCGACAAGGCCGAGACGTGCAACGGTAGTGCGGCCTGTCCACCCGACGTGGGAAAATCGGCAGGGACGGTGTGCCGCCCGGACAATGGGCTCGGCTGCGACGTCGCCGAGATCTGCGATGGCAGCTCGGCGAGATGCCCCTCGAATGTCGGAAAACCTGCGGGCACGATCTGCCGCGCAGCGGTGGGCGTTTGCGACGTCGCCGAGACTTGCTCGGGCACGGCCGCGGCCTGCCCGCCGAACGTGTTACTCGCGGCCGGAACGGTGTGCCGCCCGGCCGCCGGCAGCTGCGACCTCGCGGAGACCTGTGATGGGGCGCATGTGACTTGTCCGCCTGATACCTCCAGGCCGGTCGGAACCGTATGCCGCCCCGACAACGGGCTCGGCTGCGACGTCGCCGAGACCTGTGACGGCAGCTCGACGTGTCCCCCCAACCTGGGAAGACCTGCCGGGACGGTGTGCCGCCCCGACAACGGGCTCGGTTGCGACCTCGCCGAGACCTGTGACGGTAGCTCGACGATATGTCCCCCGGATGTCGGGAAGCCAGCAGGATGGGTGTGCCGTTCTCCAACCGACGCATGTGACAATCCTGTCACGTGCGATGGCAGCCCAGCGGCGTGCCGCTAACGGCTTCAGGGCCACAGTGAACATGATCCACCACGCTGGAGTCAGCGCGTGCGAAGAGCTCGACGGATGAGCGATCGTCTCATCCAACCGAAGAAGAACTCGTGACGAGGAGGACGTCGTGATGCTCCGTATCGTCACCGCAGCAGCGGTGCTGTCGATTCATCTGGTCGGTTGTACCGAGCCCGAGCACCTCAAAGAGGGAACGATTCGACAGTCCGTGGTCTCGGATTGTCCATTTTCCCAGCCGACCGTGCCTATCGATCCATCGCGTGAAATGCTCATCCGGAGTCGCGCCGTCGTGGATGACCCATGCCGGACCACCTGGAACACCGATTGCCCGGCGGAGACACGCGGGAAATGGACATTTGGCCGACTCATGACCGTGATGTCTGGCGCCACGGACGAAACGAGCGTGGTGGCGCGACAGTTTGTAGGTCGTTGGCTGAACTTCTGGTTGCACGATCAAACTATACCAGAAGACAATGTTCCAGTCCGTGCACGTGGCAATATCAGGGCGGCCCTGCTCGATCGTTGGCTGGCAGACAGCCATTGCCCGATAGGCACCGATCCAGCTATATGCCCTCTGGATCTCAAGGCTGCGCCGTTCCGCCTGCTCGCGATCGTGAATCGCATCGACATGGCGGGGGGGCTCGATACCGCTACCGGCGGCCCCTCACCTGGAGAGCTCCGCTTTGCCGGTTTCCTAGCACCTATACATCCCTGCAATGGGCCACCTTGCTTCACGGCCTGAGCGCCGTCGACCTGCCGGCCTCGCCAGCCACCGGCACTGACACAACATTGTTCGCGAGCCAGCTCCAGCTCATCACCAACCTCGTGGTCGAGCCCAATGCTCAGGCGGGCAACCCGAGCAATGGAAGCACGATCGCCCATGTTCGAACGAGCGAAATCGCGTTCGATCCGACCCCTGATCCAGACGCCCAGTGGGAATTTCGTCAATTTGGCTTATCGTGTGCTTGTATCCTTTGTCAGCTAATTCAAACTCCGGTCAGTCAGACTCCGCCCACACGCGCAAATCCGACGCCTGACATTCCAATAAATTCCGTGTCCGACTTCATCGTCGCACACCAAGTCGAGATCTTGGCATTGCGCCATATCGTGCCGACGTCGATGTTGGGCGGTTCGTCATTGTCTCCATCTCCCGATAGCACCGATCCGGTGATTTGGGCGGCTGCCCCCAATCCACTCCCGGTGCCTGACCCGATGGCCCTGTCCCCTTCAGACTACGACGCTGCCCTGCGGTTCAGAGCTCTGGTACGTCACAACTTCGCGATCTCCACCTGTAATGGATGTCACGGCATCGAGACAAACAATACAAATCAGCTATTCCACATCGCACCACGAGGCGCGACAACAACGTCCACTTTGTCGAGCTTCGTCGGGTTGTTATCTCCCTTGCAAAGCGACGATGGGCATCAGGCCACGAACAGCGTCGCTGTCACCGACCCTGCCAGCACGTTCGATGGGCTGGGTAGCCCGATCGAATTCCTCTACAACGAGCCCTGGCGCCGTTCGTGTGAGATCCGTAGAATTCTCGACGGCGGTACGGTCGCGTTCACAGCGGCCACCGGGCACAACTGAATCGTAGCTCGATGCCTCCCACACGCTGGCCAACGCTGACCAGAACTCGTCGGCAGGGAGTGATCTGTCCACGGCCTTCCCAAGCGTGAGGCCCCCTACGCTTGCTGCCTATCCGGTCGATCCGGCGCCGCCAACTCCCCGACCGCGGTCGACGGTCGGCTCCACCCAAACCCCGTTTGTTTTGTCCGACGCGCCCGGTCATGTGCCCGCGTGTCTCCAGCCTCGGTGGCACGGCGACACCGCCGACGACGACCGGAGGAGACAGAGAGGAGACAGGGTATTGCATGCAGTGAGACACAGAGAGATACCGATCATGAATCGAATCGGCATGCAGATCGGAGCGCTGTCGCGTGTGTTCTGTCACACGCGCCGACCTGACCTACTCCGATGAACCGCCGCTGGAATCTCCGGAGCGCTCTCCGGCGACCGCTGGGAGACCGCTGGGTGCAGCCGATCGAATGCCAGGCGATTCGCGGCCGAACCACGCTTCCGCCGCGGCTCGCACACCAGGATCGGCGTCACCAAGTGAGGCACCCGGATCATCGCTTGCTAGCAGGTCGCGCAGGGCGGCTGGATCGGCCACGCGGCTGAAGCCGGGTTCGCTCTCGCGCCAGCGCGTCTCGTGTTCGAGCACGATTGCGCGCTGCGCCGGCGTCGCTTCATGGTGGAGCAGCAGGTCCTGCAGCTCGTCCGCCTGCAACCGGAGGTAGAGCGCCTCGAAGGCCACGTTGCGCAGCGTCTCGTCGGGATCGAGCAGAGCCTCGATCAGCGCCTCTCGATTGGCAGATCCACCGACGTTGCGCGCGTAGTGGATGGCCGCACGGCGCACGCGATCGTCACGCGACCGCAAGAATGGATTCAACTTTGCGGCCAGGTCGACGCCAGGAAGCATGCCCTTGGCATCGAACGAATTCCGGACGTTCTGACCGAGGAACTCCAGCAGCGCGAGCTGCACCTCCGGGTCGGGATCATCGAGGAGCTTCGTGACCGGCGGATCCGGCAACTCGATGCTGCGGACGCCCAGACTCAGTCGCTCCCTCGCGACGAGCGCCGCGACGCGCTCACGCGGATCGGGCGAGCGCGCCCGACCGACCAGGTGCTCCAGCACGTCGCGAGTCAGCTCGAGCTCGTCAACCAGCGCCACCGCGTCGTAGTACACCATGTCGCTTTCGTCGGCCGCGCGATAGAGCAGGAAGGCTCCCATGACCTTGCGAGTGTCCACAGATAATAGTTCCGGGTGCGTGTGTAACAGGCGCGCAACGAGGGTCATCGCGCTCAGCCGGACCTCCATCTGTGAATCCATCGTGGCGATCGCCGCTACCGCAACGAGGTGCTCTGCCAGGTCGGGATCGAGCGTCTCCGGCTGGCGAAGCATCGCCAGCATGCGCTCCCAGTCACCGCGGCCGCCGTCCGCGATCGCGTGGCGAAGCCCGGCGTCGGACGGCGGCTCACCGATGCCAGCGCAGCATACAAAGGCGGCGTCCATCAGCTTCGCTCCGGCGAATGTCTCGGGCGTGACCCAGCAGCCGTAGAACAGCCGGCCGGTCAGCGTCAGCCCTGCCGTGGTGACCGCACGCAGGTCGCTGAAGTAAACATGGCGGTGGAGAGCGAGGAGCTCGGTCACGCAGCTGCGGTCGCTGGTGAGTCCCATGATGGGATTGGCAAGTAGGGACGGACGGTTCATGGCCGGTTCTCGACGAAGCATGTCAACGGGGACGAAGACCTTCCAGTAGCTCCCGATAAGCTTGCGCCCACGAGGGCAAGTCGTCGAGTGTCGCCGTTCCCGCAGCGGCGGCGCGGCTGTATCGGCTTGCCCATGCAACCGCTTCCTCGATCTTGTGAGCCTCTTGCAGCAGACGCTGTACGGCGGGCCGCGGCAGGTTGCCGGATTGGATCAAGCGATACAGAGGTTGCAGATGATCGACGCCCTTGGCGAAGTGCAAGGTGTCCCCGATCAGCGCTCGGGCGGTCTGGCCGCCAGCGACCTGCCCGCCGAGGATGCTCATCGCGACGCTGCCATCGCCAAGTGTCGCTCCCGCCTTGTTGAGCTCGTTCATCAATCGCTGCGCTTGCTCCAGGTGCGGGACCTCGCGCGGCAACACCTTGGCGTCGAGTGGCATGACTCGCGTCGCCTCGCTTCGCGCTTCGACAAACGGCTTGCTCGTGGACAGTGATTGTGGCGTTCCTAGCTCGCGCCGCAGGGCCTGCAGCTCCTGGTTCTCCAGCTGGCTGAGGCGGCGCCCGGCCGCTTGCTTGCGTTCGAGATCCGCGATGCGTTCGGCGAGATCATCGAGTCGGCGGACCGCACGCTGCACTCCAATCGGTTCGGGTACCGGGTCTCCGAGCGCACGCCTGACGTCACCCACATCCGGCGGCTCGGAACCGGTCGCGACCACCCGCCCCGGTTGGCCGTCGACGATATCGTCGACCATCCTGCCAACCTTGGCGTCCTCGGGCACTGACTCGACCTCTACGATCCGCCCGCTGGCGAGCAGGACCCACGGGTTGATCCTGCCCTCGAGCCGCCAGCGGCGACCCTCGACGCGAATGCGGAAGCCTTTGAACCGCGAGCGCGACAGCAGCCGCGCGCCCAGCTCGCGAAGCGCCTTGACGCCGCGCGAGACAGCTTGCCCGACGCCCCGCAACAGCACCTTGCCCGCGCGGATCACGTACTGCACGCCGCGCCCGATCGCTGCGCCCACCCGCACGCTGCTGCGAGCCATTGCTTCGGCGCCGCGTTCGATGCCCCGGACAGCGGCACGTCCGGCGCGGGCCGTTCCACGGGCTGCTGCTTGCGCACCCCGTACCACGCCACGTGCCGCGACGCGCGCACCGCGGACCGCCGCCTCGCCGACCTTGAACGTGAGCAGCATGATCAGCTCGATCGCCCCGGCCGCCAGGCCCTTGGCGAGGCTCTTCCCGCCGCCACGAATGTCGCCGTTCCATCCTTTCTGGAGGAAGTCGCGGACGTGCTCCACGATCTTGAGGATCGCGACGCCCATCATGATCTCGCCGACCACGGTCATGATCGGCGGTAACGCCGCGAGGATCGCGCCACCGGTGAGGATGTTGGCGATGATGAAGCCGGCGACGGCGAGGACACCGCCCGCGAGGACGTACGGCCAGTTCTTCGACCACCAGTCCGCCAGCCCCTTCTTCATGAGCTGCCACTTCACCGCTGCGCGTTCGCGCGGCGACAGACCATCGGCACCCTTCTCGGCAGCGGGCTGCTGTGCCGCGTCCTGGCCTTGCGCCTCAGGCGAGTGGGCCGGGTTGTTGGCATTCGTCGTCGGCTGTGCCCCTGCGTCCTGCCCGGAGGTCCGGCCGAGCATGTGGTCGAGCGAGCGGGTCTCGTCGTTGGACTCGCCGAACTCGACGGTGCCGTCGCCACCGCCGGTGCGAGCCTGGACCTCGCCCGCGAGCTCGGGCTCGAGCTCCTCGCCGCTGGCGACCTGGTCGACGCCGACGTTGGCCTCCGTCCAGGGAGGATGCGGCATGGGCGCGTCGCCCTCGGCATGATCGCCGGCGGGGTGATCGCCGGCGGCATGATCGCCATCGGCATGGGGCGCATCACTGTGCGGACCCGCCTCGGTGGCGGCACCGGCCCCCTGCTGGACCAGCTCCGGCGGCGGCGTGCGACCCGCGGCGATCAGCTCGGCGGGTGACAGCGGCTGATCGAGGTCGCCGCCGAGCAGCTCCTCGTAGGCCGCGGTCTCGAACTGACCGGGTGCCGTCTTCGCCGCCGCCACCACCTGGCCGAGCTTCTTCATCAGCTCGGCGAACTCGCCGCTGACCAGCATGCCGATCACGGTGAGGGCCGCGTTGTACAGGTCCTGGATCAGGCCGAGGATCGAATCGATCGTCTTCGCGAGGAAGTCGATCAGCGCGGTGACTGCCTTCTTCAGCCCATCGGCGATCGAATTGACCAGCTGGGTCGCCTTCTGCACCGCTTGGTCGATGCGGCGCAGGATGCGATCGCGGAGCTGCGGGAATGCGGCAAGCGCGATCTTGACCAGCCCTTTCAGGATCTCGCCGTAGGCCTTGATCAGCGCAACGATCGCCTTGCGCGCGAGCTCGATGACGGCGAGCGCGAGCTTCTTGGCCGCCTCGAAGATCGCCTTCACCGCCTTGCGCAGGTTGTCGTAGATGAAGTTGACGGCGGACTTGATGCCGTCGATGAGCGCCTTGGTCTTGCTCTTGAGCCAGCCGAAGAACCCGCCGGACTCCTTCTTGCCCTCGTCCTTCTTCTTGTTCGCCTCGGCCTCCGCCTTGCGCTTTTCCTGATCGGCGCCCTTCTCGGCGGTCTGGATATGCTCCGCGGCCTGGCGATTGGCGCTCTGCTGCTCGACGACGACGCCGCGGCGGTGCTGATCGCGCGCCGAGGTCGCCTGCGTGCGGAAGTCCTGATCGACGTGATCGATCTCGTGCTGCCAGTCGGCGCGCGCCGTGGTGACCTCGCCGCGGGCTGCGGTCTGCGCTTCGGTCTGCCGCGCGCGCGCCTCGGTCTCGGTCTGCGCGATGCCCGCGCGCGTCTGCTCGTGCGCGGCCCGCTTCGCGGCGTCCTGCCGCCGCGTCCGTCTCGCCCGCAGCGCGCCCGCGGCGCTGCTGGATCGCATGCGCGACCTCATGCCCTACGCGCAGGACAGCATCCGCATCGTCCCACCGAGCCACGAAGACGGTCTCGTCGATCGTCACCGCTTCCGCCGTGCCGACGCGGCCATCGTCGGCGCGGAGCGCCACGTCTCGAGCTTCGTTGCCGAACGTCTGCTGCAACCGCTCGCGCAAGACCATCGCGGCAGCATGCGGACCGGCTGCGGCCGGCCCGTCGACGACGTGTGGCTCGCCGATGACTGGCGGGCGCCACGCATCTAGGCGCGTTGGCCGATCGGCGGTCGTCGGCGACGTCGCCCGGTCAGACGGCGCGATCTGCAATGCGGCCATCGCTCGCATCACGTCGCCGGCAGCCGGCGCCGGGTGACGACGGCGATCACAGGGTCGAGGTGTCCGTTTCGATGTCGAGGAGGATGCGGCCGATCGTCGTCGTGACGAGCGAGCCGACCATGATGTGCTGCGCGACCACCTGCGCGTCGCGGAGGTAGCGCTGCAGCGGGTTCCGCGTATAGACCGCGCCGCCGCCGGCCGCGCGGAACATCGCGCTGCACACCTCGATGGCGGCCTCGACGGCGTGGGTCGCGGCGAGGCGCAGCCGCGCGCGCTCGCCGATCGCGACGCCATTGCCGGCCTGCTCGAGGAGGTACGCACGCGCCGCGCCCAGCCGCGCCTCGGCGCTCGCGACCTCGACCTGCACGAGCTCGCGCGACGCGATCGGCTTGTTGCCGCCGGCCAGGGGCTTGACCTTGGCCGTCGCGACGAAGCTATCGATCGCCGCCCGCGCGACGCCGAGGCTGACCGCGGCGATGCCGGCGGCGAGCGGGCCGAAGCCCGCGCGATCCGGGGTGATCACGAGCGAGAACGTCCGCGCCCTCGGCACCAGCGCGTCGTCGGCCACGAAGTCGTGGCTGCCGGTGCCGCGCAGGCCGCACGCGTCCCAGGTGTCGACAATGCGCGTCTGATCGGCCCGGAGCAGGCAGTGCAGCGGCCGGGGCGAGCCGGGCACGATCACGCCGGCCATCCGCCAGCCCGAGTATTCGCAGCCGCTGGCGAACGACCACCGCCCCGAGACGCGGTAGCCATCGCCCTCGGGGACCGCCGTGCCCGTCGGGGCGAACACGCCGCACGTGATCGCGTCCGCCGGTCCGTAGACCTCGCGCGCCGTCGCCTCGTCGAGGAAGTGCGCCATCGTGCCGGACAGTATGCTGATATTCGCGCACCACCCCGCGCTGCCGTCGACACGCGAGATCGCCTCGATCACCTCGATCGCCTCGCGGACCGACGCGTCGGCACCACCATACGCACGCGGGACCATGAGCTTGAAGATGCCGGCTGCGACGAACGCATCGACGACCTCGCGCGGCAGCCGGCGCTCCGCCTCGATCCGCGGAATCATCGATGCGACCACGTCAAGCGCGGGCCCGAGCATGTGCCGATCCTATGCTCATTTCCTTGGTACGTCCTGTTGGACTACTTCGCCCAGCGCAAAACGAGCGGGCCGAGCGGGCTCGCCACGTTGAGCAGTCCGGCGCGGGTGGCGGCGGCGGCCACTGACTGGTCCCACCATTCTGGCAATGCCCCGAACATGGGTTTCGGCATCCCGGATGCGGAGAGCCGGTCGATGACGGTGCCTAGCCGTGCGAATTCTTCGTCGCCGCGAAAGAAGCCATTGCGCTGCAGGTGGCCAAAGATGGCGCGGGCCTCGTCGAGATACCTCGTCACCACGGTTGGATCTCGCACCACGAATGCAGTCTTGACGAGGGTATAGCAAAGGTCGCGTTGCCACCGCGCATTGCTCGGATCGGCTGTGGCGAGCGTCTTGCGTACCGCGAGATCCTTGTCGTACCATCGGCGCGCGTCCTCGAGCTTGCCCGCGCGCACCGCGATCTCGCCGAGCGAGTCGTAGGACTCCGAGAGGTCGCGCTGCCACCCGGTATTGCTCGGGTCAGCCGCGGCGAGCGACTGTGCCACCGCGAGGTCCTTGTCGAACCAGCGGCGCGCGTCCTGGAGCTTGCCCGCGCGCACCGCGACGTTGCCCAATCCTTGGTGGACGGGAGCTCGCAGCCGCGGTCTACGGGCCCCCGAATGGGAAAGTCGATCGCAGGCGGCTCAAGGAAGGTGGCGATCAGGGATCGACTGGATCACGCGGATGTGATCTACGTTTGTGGTGGCCCGTCTCACCGAGCTCGCCGAACAGGCCGTCCGCGCCGCCGCCGCCTTCCCCTGGGTCATCATCCGCCCGTCCTGGTTCCACGGCCCCGGCCAGCCGGGACCTCGTTGCCCCGCGTCAGGTGCGGTCTCTGCTCGCCCGCGACGGCGAGCTGCTGGCCGCGCCGGTTCAATTCGGCCGGCGTCGCTCACTGGATGAGCACGACATTATCGACATAGAAGGTCAGATCCGATTCGGCGTTATTCTGGAACATTATCTTCTTGAACGGGACGCTTTGCGGATTCATGACGGAGAGTGGAACCACGACGTGATACCAGACGCCCGGAGCAAACGACGGCACGTAATTCGATATTTGTGCGGACAGGCCCCAGCCGAGATCAAGACTCACCTGGAGCGAGCTCATGGCGGCGCCCACCACCGGGCCCGCGGATACGTCGAAGCTCAAGCTGCTGTAGAGATTCCCGGGTTGATCGGTCCACACCCAGTCAGCATCGCGGCTATCGAAGCTGATCCCACCCCAGGTCGTTGCGTCGACCTCGACCGCGCTGACGCCGGACTTCACAACTTGACCCTGCACCGTCGAGGTCGCGCTCCAGGGGTCAAGCGCCCAGCGCGGCGCCGTCGCATCGTCAAACACGGTCAGCGATCCGGAAGATGGCGGCTGATTCGTGGGTGGCGCGGCGCCCCACAGCCGCTGCAACAGGGCCATCTTGTCCGGGATCACGTTCAAGTTATCATCGAGGATACCACCGGTATCTCCGCTATTGGGCGTGTAGTCCCAATAGAAAGTATTGGGATTGCCTTTGCTGATCAAATAGTCTACCAGGGCGTTTTGCCATACGAAGTCCTGATGCCCGCCCGTTCCCTGTCCGTACCTACCGCCCCATTCGCCGATGACAACCGCGTGCTCCGGATAGAACTGGCCAAATAGCGCGTCCCAGTCGGCCGCCAGATTGGCCGGAAAGTTGGCGGCACTGAACGAGGACTTCACATACACATCCGGTCCATAGGTATGCGGAGACAGCACGAGCTTGTTGGAGGGGATGTCGAGCGGCTGGTATCTCTCGGGCTGGAAGTTCTCTCCCCAGTTCATCGGGATGCTGGAATTTTCGATACCGTCCCAATTCGCGGTGATGCCTTGAACGAAGATCAATAGATTCGGGTTGGCAGCCAGGACAGCGGTTGCAGCAGCTTCAGCGGCCGGCTTCCAGAAGTTCTTGGCATCCTGCATGTTGGCATCGCCGGCGCTCCACCGCACCACCCCATTGGGCTCGTTGTAGATGTCGATGCCCAGAAAATGAGGCAGCGTCGCGTATCGGCCGGCTACGAACACGAGGTCGCGAATCCAATCATCCTTTGTGTATGCCTGATTATTGTAGATGAGATGAAAGTCCGCTGGGTTGTCGATGAACCATGTTTGATACTGAGTCTGCATTGATACGCTGTGGAAGTCGAGCAGGATGTACATGCCCTGGCGATCCGCTTCGGCCATCCACAGGTCGAGGACCTGCAACGGCGTCTTGCCGAGCAAGTCCCGATTCAGATCGGGGACGACGTAGCTCAGCTCATCGACCGGCGTGGTGTTGTAAAGCGTGTCGGGTACAAACGGTACGCGTATGGCGTTAAACCCAAGACTCTTTATCTGCGTGATCTGGTCTTTCCAGCCCATTTGCCACAGGTATTGTGGCTGCAGGATCGTGCTGTTGAAGCCAAAGTGGCT
>VBLP01000069.1:0-22378 GCA_005887925.1 Deltaproteobacteria bacterium
ACCGGTTCCTTCCCCGGAAGGTTTTGCTCGACGACATGCTCCTGACGCAGACCGGTGGTTGCCGGGTCGCAACCATCGCCGAGGCGTTTCCGACTGTGGTCGCGATCGTCATGGGTGCGTCGCTCCCGCAGTCGCGCGACCAGCTCGGCAGGCAATCCAAGGAGCTCATCGACTTCACGGTCCGCCTGCATCGAGCCGAGCGCGATCAGGTGCCGTCGTTCTACAGCGATGAGCGAGACTCGCTCGAGCAGTACTTCGAGCGCGAGTTTCGCACTGCGAACGGAGTCTTCTACCGCAGGCTGGTCTCCGACGAACGCATCGACCGTCTGGTCGAACACGTCGTCGAGATGGTCGACCGCAGCGATGGCGTCGCCGGCACGCGGCGCGCGGTCTTGACCGCCGAGACCGCGCCAGGTGCTGAACCACTCGCAACCGCTCAGCTGATGAGCGTACGGGTGTTCCCTCGCGAGGTCGATGGACGGGTGGCGATGCGCTTCGGCCTGACCTGGCGTTCGATGGAGCTCCTGGTCGGGTTTCCGTATACGCTCTACGGCTCGGTCCGGCTGAGCCAGCATATTCTCAGCAAGGTGAAGCACGCCGTGTCTGATCACGTTGCCCGCAAGCTCGTGCTCGATGAGGTCACGTACACCGCGTGCAGTCTGCACTTCTTCGTGGGCAAGTACTGGGACGACATCGCGCGGCGGATCATCGACGACGCAAGCCTGTAAGAGCATCGATTCATGAGCACGCTGCTACACGTGATCGTGACCGGGAACATCGGCACGGGAAAGACGACGCTCGTCCAGCACCTGGCCGGCACGGTCCCTGGAAGTCTGGCGCTGCCGGAGCGGCCCGGCCTCTACCTCGCCGATCTCTATCGCGACCCCACCACCTACGCGTTTCGGAGCCAGCTCGACTTCACGCTCCAGCTGCTCGACCTTGCGCTGACCGATGCGTCGGCGGAGGTGATCATCCAGGAGCGCAGCATCTTCGATGCCCATGACGTGTTCTCCCGAACCATGCTCGAAGCGGGACACATCACGCCGCGCGACTTCGAGCTGCTCGAGCGCATCCAGCGGATGACCGCAGCCCGCGTACGGCCGGCGTTTCTGATCTTCCTCGAAGCCACACCGCCGGTCGCCTACGAGCGCATGCGGCGGCGCGCCGACATCGACGAGACCATGATGACCATGGACTACCTGGAGAGGCTCGGCCGCGCCTACGCGCATTGGTACAGCACGTTCTCTTTGTGTCCCAAGGTTGCCATTGCTACCGACGGGAAGTCAGCGGCCGAGGTTGCCGCCGTGGCCGCGGCGGCGATCCTCGCGAGAAAGACTGGTGGCTGAGATCGGATGATGCGGGCTACCGCTGGTTGCGCGGCGCATGGCCGCTGCCGCTCGACGATGGCGGCGGCGCATGGCTCGGCGGGGCGCTCGGCGGCGGGGCGCTCGGCGGTGGGGCGCTCGGCGCCGAGGGGTGCGGCGCTGCCACGGGCGGCGGTGCCGACGGGCGCGGGCCTGCGCCGGGCGGCGGCGCCGACGGACGCGGCGGAGCTCCGGCGGGCGGGGTCGGGTTGACCCAGATCGGACCGCCGGTCGGCGGGCCATGGCCCGGTGCACGGCCCGGCGGCGGCTGCGCCGGCGCGCTCGGCCCGCTCGGAGGCACGTAGATCGGGCTCCCGGGCGCCGGCGGCCGGCCCGGAGCGACATGGGTCGGCGGTGGCTGCCAGACCGGCGCGGAGCCGGGGGCTGCGCCGGGCGGGCGATGCCGCGGCGGCGGGATCGCGATCGGCGGCTGCGCGATCGGCGGCGGCGCGATCGGCAGAGCTCCGGGGCTCGCGGCCGGCGGTGGATGGTGGCTGCCGCCGGCGCTGCCCTCGATCACCGGCGGTGAGCCCTGCGCTGGATCGTACAGCGCGCCTCCGCCGTTCGGATTGTAGCGCGGTGGCCGATGCGGCGGCCCGACGGGACCGGGTTGCCCGGGCGGTTGATAGATCGGTCCGGTTCCCGGACTGGTGATCGGCGGGCGCGTCGGCTGACCGCCGGTGCCGCCGACGACGGGCGGGCGATAGCCGCCGGTGCCGGCGGGCGGCGCGACGATGGTCGGCCGGCCGTCGCGGTGATCGCGGATCCGCCAGCCGCGCGGCACGCGATCGGGCTGCGCCCAGTAGCCCGGCGTGTAGACATACGCCGAGTCGACGTAATCGTAGTTCGGCTCGACGTAGACATAGCCCGCCTGATCGCGCTCCCAGCGGCCGTTGACCCAGACCCATTCGTAGCCGTTCCAGTGCCAGTAGCCGTCGATCCAGACATAGCCGTCGCCCGGCGACCCCGACATCTGCTCGTACAGCGGCTCGGGCGGCATGCTCGAGACGCTGTAGGGCGTCGGCTCGCCGACCGAGGCATTGCCCGACGGATCGCCCTGCGGACCGTAGCCCTGCGGACCGTAGCCCGGGGTACCGTAGCCGTAGTACCCGTAACCAGGATTCACAGGCGGCGTGTCGCGAACGACGCAGGCCCCCAGCCCCAGGACCAGTCCTGCGCTTCCGATCCACCGAGCAAGGGGTCGCATCTGCATTGAATTCCTCCAGCGGGCGGCGCCGAGCACGGGTAGCGGATCGACGGTCGCCGACGATGACGGCCTTCAGCGTCACAGTCTAGTTGACGGGTTTTCTTGCCACAAGTACACAGAACGCCGATGGAAACGGACGTCTCGGACAGCGGGTCAACCAGGGAGCTCCATCTCGGCGCGGTGTGGTACCCGTGCATGCTGCAAGACCAGTACCGCCGCGTCGTCGTCGGCGACCGAGGGTCATGGCACTCGCGCTGACCTCGCGGCGCTCGACGCTGGCGGCGGTCGCGAGCCTGCTCGCCGCGATGGCGCTCGCGGCGGCCGTCGCCGGCCGCAGCTGCCGCGTGACGCAGGCCGGCCCCGAGGCCGCGGTGAGCGACATGATCCACGCCGCGAAGACCGGCGATCGCGACGCCGTGCTCGGGCTGCTCGCGCCCGCGACCCGCGACCGGCTCGCCGCCGAGGCGCGTCGCGCGACCGATCTGGTCGGCGGCGCGCAGCGCTACACCGCGAAGGACCTGCTCTCGATCGGCAGCTCGGAGGGTGTTCCGGATCCGACCGACATCACCGTGGTCGAGGAGCACGGCGATCGCGCGATCGTCGAGGTCGTGTCGCCGGCGGGGCGCGCGCGGATCGATCTCGTCAAGCTCGACGGCCGCTGGCGCATCGATCTGCCGCAGTACGGCAAGTAGGAGAGCGATGGCACATCTTGCCGCGCGACGCGACGCGACGCGCGTAGGGGTGAATTTCGCGGCCTTGCCGCGAAAGAGGGGGCGGGGAGGCTCCTTCTGGATCGACGAGCACGGCGATCGCGCGATCGTCGAGGTCGTGTCGCCGGCGGGGCGCGCGCGGATCTCGTCAAGCTCGACGGCCGCTGGCGCATCGATCTGCCGCAGTACGGCAAGTAGGCCGCGACACGCTGCGACTTGCCGGAACGCGGTGTCTCCCGAGAGATTTCCTCGACCGCGGCGCGGCGATCGGTGTACATCACGCGCCATGCGGAAGTTCTTGTTGATCGCGGTGGTCGCCTGTGGCGGAGGATCGCAGAGCGGACGCCTGCCCGTCGATCCGGATCGTCCGGTGTCCGGACGTTCCATCTCCCCGGTGCCCGCGCCCCCGGCGGCCCCGGCGAAACCCTCCGAGGTTGCGATGCCAGCGGCTCACCGGCCCGTTCACTCCTGGCCGACCACGCGGGTCGGCACCGACAGCGACACGCTCCACGGCCAGAAGATCGCCGATCCGTATCGCTGGCTCGAGGACGAGACCTCGCCCGAGGTCCAGGCCTGGATGACCGCGCAGGACGACTTCGCGCGCGGCATGCTCGGCAAGTCGCCGCACCGCGACGAGCTGGTCGCGCGGCTCAAGCAGGTGTTCTACTTCGACGCGATCAGCGCGCCGGTCCACCGCCACGGCCGCTACTTCTACACCCGCAAGCACGTGGACAAGGAGAAGATGATCGTCTACTGGAAGCAGGGCGAGACCGGCGCCGAGAAGGTGCTGTTCGATCCCAACCAGTGGAGCGCGGACGGCAGCAAGGGCCTCGGCGCGTGGGTGCCGAGCTGGGACGGCAGGTACGTCACCTACGGCGTTCGCGAGCACAACTCCGACGAGTCGGTGACCCACGTGTTCGATGTCACGGCGGGCAAGGACCTCCCCGAGACGATCGACGGCACCAAGTACGGCGCGCCGTCGTGGACGCCCGACAGCCGCGGCTTCTACTACACCTGGGTGCCGCCGGTCGGCGGCAAGGTTACCGTCGCCGATCGCCCCGGCTTCGCCGAGGTCCGGTTCCACAAGCTGGGAACGCCGGTCGCCGGCGACGCCGCGATCCACCCCGCGACCGGCAACCCGGGCACGTTCCTCTCCGGGCACGTCTCGCGCGACGGGCACTGGCTGGTCGCGGAGATCCAGCACGGCTGGAACTCGACGGACGTCTACCTGCGCGACCTGCGCAAGCACCAGACCGGCTGGACACCGCTGGTCGAGGGCGTCGACGCGCTGTTCGCGATCGCGGTGTGGCGCGATCGCTTCTACATCACCACCAACGACGGCGCGCCGAAAAACCGCGTGTTCAAGGTCGACCCCGCGCACCTCGATCGCGCGTCGTGGAAGGAGATCGTCAAGGAGAGCGACGCCACGCTCGAGCACGCGGGCATCGTCGGCGAGCGCCTGGTGCTGACCTACCTGCGCAACGCGGCGAACGAGCTCGAGGTCCACGACCTCGACGGCGCGCTGGTCCACAAGGTCGACCTGCCGCCGCTCGGCAGCTCGGGCGGCATCGCGGGCAACCCCGACGAGGATACCGGCTACATCGGCTACACGTCGTTCACCGAACCGCAGATCATCTACAAGACGTCGATCAGGAGCGGCAAGACCACCGAGTGGGCGCGGATCCAGCTGCCGATCGACACCGCGCAGCTCGTCGCCGAGCAGGTGTTCTTCCCGTCGAAGGACGGCACGCGGATCCCGATGTTCATCCTGTCGAAGAAGGGTGCGCGGCGCGACGGCGCGAACCCGACGATCCTCACCGGCTACGGCGGGTTCAACGTCAGCCTGACGCCGGGGTTCGCCAGCTCGCGCGCGGTATGGCTCGAGCGCGGCGGCGTGGTCGCGATCCCGAACCTGCGCGGCGGCGGCGAGTACGGCGAGGACTGGCACCGCGCCGGCAAGCTGCTGGTCAAGCAGAACGTGTTCGATGACTTCATCGCCGCCGCCGAGTACCTGATCGCGGAGCGCTGGACCTCGCGCGATCACCTCGCGATCCAGGGCGGCTCGAACGGCGGCCTGCTGGTCGGCGCCGCGGTGACCCAGCGGCCCGATCTGTTCAGGGCGGTGCTCTGCGGCGTGCCGCTGCTCGACATGCTGCGCTATCACCTGTTCGGCTCGGGCAAGACCTGGGTGCCGGAGTACGGCTCGGCCGAGGATGCCGAGCAGTTCAAGGCGCTCTATCGCTACTCGCCGTACCGCGTCGCGGTCGATACCGGCCCGAAGGCCTACCCGGCGGTGCTGTTCGACTCGGCCGACCACGACGACCGGGTCGATCCGATGCACGCGCGCAAGCTGGCGGCGGTGCTGCAGGCGGCGCAGACCGGCGACGCGCCGATCCTCCTGCGGATCGAGCGCAATGCCGGCCACGGCGGGGCCGACCTGGTCAAGCAGCAGGTCGAGCGCTCGGCCGATCAGCTGGCGTTCCTCGAAACGCTGCTTCGGTAGCCGTGACCGAGCGATGCGGGCCGCGGCCTGCACTGCGGGCGCCAGCCTGCAGGCGCGCCGCGCGCGATCCAGCAGATCCGAGGGATTGGCGTGGCTGAGAGGGCCCTCGGGGCTGGTCCATCAGCTGCACACGGCCGTGGGCATGAAGCTCGGGACAACTCTCACGATGCATCCAGTGCCGGCGCGCCGCCGGCTGCAGAAGCTCCGGATCCGGGTCGCCGACGGCCCCGACGCCGGCAGCGAGGCGATCTCCGACGGCCGCGAGCTGTCGGTCGGCACCGCGCCCGATAACGATCTGGCGCTGACCGATCCGACGGTGTCGCGCCATCACTTCGCGGTGCGCTGCACCGAGCGCGGCTACTGGGTCCGCGATCTGGGCTCGACCAACGGCATCAAGATGGGCCCGCACCTGGTGCAGTCCGCGGTGGTCAGCGACGGCTGCGAGCTGGCGATCGGCACCACCCGGCTGGCGTTCGAGCTGCTCGACGACGTGATCTCGACGCCGGCTGTGGCCGAGCCGCAGTGGAACGCGCTGCTCGCCGACCCCGCGGCCCCGTGCGCCGAGGTCGCGCCCGCCGCCAGCCCGCAGGCGGTCGTCACCGACGAGTTCGACCCGACGCTGTCGTTCCGCGACGCCAAGGAGCGCGCGGTCGGGCGCTGGGAGCGCTGGTACGTGGCCGAGCTGTTGCGCCACACCCGCGGCAACCTGTCCGAGGCGGCGCGGGTCTCGCACAGCGATCGCAGCCACCTGCGCAAGCTGGTTCGCAAGCACCTGCATCGCACGCCGAGCGATCCGGAGCCGGCCGCGGACGCGAGCGAGCTCTGACCGGCTCTGCTATCACACCGGCATGAGACTCGCTGCGCTCGCTGCGCTCCTGCTGGTATCCGGATGTCCGCACGGCGATACGCCGCGTCCGAGCGGGCCGGCGCCCACCGCCGCCGAGGTCGTCGACCGGCTGACCCGGGCCAGGGACGAGGCGCGCTCGTTCACCGGCGAGGCGGTGATGGAGTACTGGCTGAACGGCGACCGCTTCAAGGGCGACGTGCGTGCGATGGGCGAGGCCGGCGCCAAGGTCCGGGTCGCCGCGCTGTCGCCCGCCGGCGGCAGCCCGGTCGCCGAGATGGCGTGCGACGGCAACCAGTTCGTCTCGATCAACTACCAGAACAACTGCGCGCTGACCGGGCCGTGCAACAAGCACTCGATCGCGACGTTCTTCGGCATCGAGCTGGCGCCCGACGACTTCCTCCACCTCGCGCTCGGCACGCCGCCGGTGATCGGCGAGCCGGCCGGCCAGGTGACCTGGGACGGCAGCAAGGGCGCCTACCGCGTCGAGCTGACCGGCGCCGACGGCAAGCAGACGATCTGGTTCGCCGAGCACGGGCCGCAGTGGGACGTCGTCGAGAGCGAGCTGATCGGCCCCGACGGCCGCCAGGCGTGGTCCGTCAAGAACGCCGCGTTCGACACCGCCAAGGACCCGGCCGGCGTGGACCACCGCGTGCCGGGCAAGTCGCGGTTCGTGGCGCCGAACCAGCAGAAGGCCGATCTCACCGTCGAGTGGCACGAGCGCACGGTCAACGCGACCATCGACCCCAGCAAGTTCACGCTCGCGGTCCCGGCCGGCTTGCCGGCGTGCGGTCGGGCCGCGCCCAGGAAGTGATCCGGAGCGACACGGCGCGGGCTACTCGGTCTCGTGGTCGTGGGCCGCGCGCGCGGCCGCCAGGAGCGAGGGATCGACCTTCTCCGGATCGAGCCGCAGCTTTCCATCGTGGGCCGCCGCGATCTCCGGGCCGGTCAACGTGAAATCGCCGGCGCCCTCGATGTAGATCACGATGTGATCCTTGGCGACCCGGCGAACCGCGCCGATCTCCTCGCCGCCCTCCTCGAGGAACACCTGATCGCCTACCTGAACGTGGAACGTGCGTAGCGGCATCGGTTTGCCTCCGGCGGCACTTTGCCACGCGGCCGATCCGGTGACGAGAGCGGGCCGGCCATTCCGCTGCGCATGTGGCCGTCACGCCACGGCTTCTGTAGCCCGATCCGCGGCCGAGGCTGGATCGTATGTCCGTCGTGGGGCAGCCGGCGCACGTCCACCCGGACGGCACGATCCATCATGTCACCCCCCGGCCGCACCCCGATCACAAGCCGGTGCACGATCAACCACGCCACGATGCTGCTCGCGTTCCTCTCGGTGCTCGACACCGTGCTCGGCTCGCTCGACGGCGCCCGCACGCGTCCGAGGCCGCGCTTGCGCGATGATCATTACGCGAATGGAACGAGGTTATGACGAATTCAAGGACCATGGTCGCGGTCCTCGCCGTCCTGGTGCTGGCCGGCGTTGCCCGCGACGTCTCTGCACGACCGACGGGCAACCCATCCGACCCTCCGGACGGCGCCGGGCCCGCCGCGGACCACGGCACGACCATGGCGATCCCCGCGCCCCCGACCGACGCTGCCGGCGTCGACGGCCCCCCCGGCACGGCGTCCAGCGCCGGCAGCCCAGGACCCGGGGATGTCACCGGCATCAACGCCACCGCCGATGCCGGGGCCGCCGCGGTGCCGCAGGACGGCGTTCCCGAGCTGGCGGGCGACTCCGAGCTCATCGAGATCAACGACCAGGCGCCCGCCGAGTCGGCGTCCTCGGTCCACCTCTCGCGTGACGATCTCGGGATGCGCTCGCGCACCCAGGTCTCCGACATCCTGCGCCAGGTGCCCGGCCTGATGGTGTCGCAGCACGCCGGCGGAGGGAAATCGGACCAGTACTTCATCCGCGGCTTCGACGCCGATCACGGCACCGACCTCGCGATCTACGCCGACGGCATCCCGGTCAACCTGCCGAGCCACGGCCACGGCCAGGGCTACGCCGACACGCACTTCCTCATCCCCGAGACGGTCTCGACCGTCGATGTCCACAAGGGGCCGTACTCGGCGCGGTTCGGCGACTTCTACACCGCCGGCGCGATGGAGCTCTCGACGCTCGACAAGATCGACGGACCCACGCTGTGGATCGCCGGCGGCGGGCCGCTCGCAGGCCCGCGCAGCTTCGGGCAGTACAACCGGCGGGTCGTCGGCATGGCGAGCCCCGAGATCCGCAACAACGACACCGACCGTTCGCTGATCGCGGCGCAGATCGCCGATGCCGACGGCCCGTTCGAGCACACACAGCATTTCCGGCAGGGCAACGCGCTGGTCAAGTGGCAGGGCCAGGTGGGACGCGGCGACCTCAAGCTCGAGACCAGCTGGTATGCTGCGAGCTGGAACGCGTCGGGCCAGGTCCCGGAGTCGGCGGTCGATCAGCACCTGATCAGCCGGTTCGGCTCGCTCGATCCGTCCGAGGGCGGCGACACCTCGCGAGCCAGCGTGCAGCTCGGCTACCGGATCCGCGACGATCGAGGTGGTCTGTGGCGCGCCTCGCTGTTCGGCCTGGAGTACCGCCTGCGGCTGTTCTCCGACTTCACGCTGTTCGCCCGCGATCCGGTGCACGGCGACGAGATCGAGCAGGACGACGCGCGCTTCGTGTGGGGGCTCGACGCCGGCTACGAGCGCCACCTCTCGCTCGCCGGCCTCGACAGCTACCTGACCGCCGGGGTGCAGGTCCGCAACGACAACACCGAGAATGCGCTGTGGCACGCCGAGAAGCGGATGCGGCTCGGCGACTGCTTCGGCCAGGGCGCCAGCCCGTGCAACGACACCGTCGATCGGATCCGCGACGTGGCGGGGTACGTCGAGGCGACCATCCACGTGCTGCCGCACGTCCACGTCCTGCCCGGCCTGCGGCTCGAGCGGGTCGGCTGGGACGTCGACGACATGAACCCCGCGACGCGGAGCGATCCGATGACGACGACCGGCGGCAGCGCCGCCCGCACGATGGCGCTGCCCAAGCTGTCCGTCGAGGCCGAGGTGACACCGAAGCTCGACGTGTTCGCCAACGCCGGAAGCGGATTTCACTCCAACGATGCGCGCTCGAGCGTCGCCAGCCACGGCCAGGGTGCGCTCGCCCGCGGCCTCGGCGCCGAGGTTGGCTTCCGGACCACCGTGGTTCCGCGAACCCGCCTGGCGGCCGACCTCTGGTACCTGCACCTCGACTCCGAGCTGGTGTGGAGCGGCGACGCCGGTGGCACCGAAGCGTCGGGACCGACCCGGCGCTTCGGAGTCGACGTCGAGGCCGCCTACAGCCCGCTGTCGTGGCTGCGCCTCGATGCCAACCTCAGCCTCGCGCGCTCGACCCTGGTGCAGAACGCCGGCAACAGCAACGGCCTCGCGCTCGCGCCCCGGCTGATGGGGCAAGGTGGCGTCACCGTCGTCGATGGCCACCAGTTCGTGTCGCTGCGCGCGCGCGGCATCGCCGATCGCCCCGGCAACGACGCCGGCTCGCTGACCGCGGAGGGCTACCTGATCTTCGATCTGATCGCCGGCCGGACGTTCGGCAAGCTCGACCTCAACCTCACCCTCAACAACCTGTTCAACACCGCCTGGCGCGAGGCCCAGTTCGCCGGCGACTCGGCGGTGATGCCGGGCGCTCCGGTCGTCGAGCAGATGCACTTCACGCCCGGCATCCCGCTGACCGCCACCGCGACCGCGGCCTACCGCTTCTGATCGCGCGCGGCGATTCATTGCGCATGATTGCGCATGATGACTGTGCATGATTGTGCGAACCGTGGGCACGCTCACCCGGCAGCGCCACCGGCTGGGTCATGTGACCGCTCACGCGTGGGCGGTGCGCATCGCGACGATCCAGCCGGTGACGCTGCCGGCGACGAGGCCGATCACGACGCCGAGCGCGCCGCCGAGCCCGGTGGTCGCGCAGCCGAGGAGGCCGGTGAGCGCGGCCGTGGCGATCGCGGCGATCGCGAACCGCCGCGGCGCGGGCTCGGTCGCGGCGTGGTAAGCGACCAGGATGCCGACCAGCGCGCTGGTGGCGAAGCAGGCGACGAGGCAGGGCAGCGCCGCGCCCTGCTCGCAGGTCGCGCAGTGGCCGCCGTGGGTCAGCGCGAACGCCACGCTCGGCGCGATCAGGGGCGGTAGCCCGGCGAGCACGCCGGCGAGCGCGCCGCGCCGCCACGCGCGGCCGCGCCAGCCGAGCCCGGCGAGCGCCGCGGCGAGGCCGGCCGCGACCAGCTCCGACGCGCTCGACATGCGATGCAGACCGAACGCGACGGCGGTGAGGCCGGCGGCGAGCACGACGCCGCGCAGCGCAGTCAGGATGTGGGCGCGCTCGTAGGCCAGGTGCGCGCGGCGCAGCGCCGCTGCCTCGCGATCACAGGGTGCCATGGCGGGACCTCCAGGACGTGCGAAACCGCGCCAGCGCGCGCTCGAGGCGCTTGCGGAACGTGGCGGGGGTGATCGCCGCGCGCTCGGCATCGCCGACGGCGGCGGCGATGGTCTCGATGTCGCGCGGGCCGAGGGACTCGAGCGCCGCGAGCGCGGCGCGCACGAGGTCGCGGTGCTCGACCAGCGACGCCCCGTCGAGCGCGGCGCCGTCCGGGCCGGCGCCGGGGGCGGGGGCGGGGGGCGCACCGAGCTCGCCGCGGCGGTCGCGGCGGCGGCGCGCGGTGCGGCACTGCCAGGTCACCAGGGTCAGCGCCCAGGTCAGCGCGTCGCGCTCGCGGTCGTAGCGCTCGAGCTGGCCGAACAGCCGGACCAGCGCGTCCTGGACGCAGTCCTCGGCGAGGGCGGCGTCGCCGACCAGGCGGATCGCGTAGCGCACCGCGATCGGCCACAGCGCATGAAACAGCGGCGCGATCGCCTCGCGGTCACCGTCCGCGGCGGCGACCATCCAGCGATCGAGCGCGGCGCGATCGATCCCACGGGGGAGAACCCCCGCCCCGCCGGCACAGCCGTCGGGGTCCCCACCCCGCCGATCGATCACGCGGCGCGGCTTCCGGTCATGGCAGGACAACCCGGGCGATCGGCGGGATCATTCCGGCCTCAGCGCGCGTGGGAGCAGCACGGGCAATCCGGGCAGTCCGGGCAGCACGGGCAACCACAGTCGGACGTTGCCGCGGTGGCCGCGGTGGCGGCGATGGGAACGAGGAGGGCGACGGCGAGGCTGAGAGCTTGGAGGATTCGCATGCCCGTATAGGCGCGAGCCGGCGAAGCGTGACCGGTGAGTTGGTGGTCGGCGCGCGGCGCTGCTAGGCTGGCGCGAATGGCGGCGCCGGCCCCAGAGCCCACCACGCTGCTCGAGATCCGCGATCTGGTGACCGAGTTCCGCACCGACGAGGGGACGGTGCGCGCGGTCGACGGCGTGTCGTTCGATATCCCGGCGCGCAGCACGGTCGGCGTGGTCGGCGAGTCGGGCTCCGGCAAGAGCGTCACGGCGCTGTCGATCATGCGGCTGGTCGCGTCGCCGCCCGGCCGGATCGCGGCGGGGACGATCACGTACGCGGGCCGCGACCTCCTGGCGCTGCGCCCGGCCGAGATGCGGGCGATCCGCGGCAACCGGATCGCGATGATCTTCCAGGAGCCGATGACGTCGCTCAACCCGGTGTTCACGGTGGGCGACCAGGTCGCCGAGGCGGTCCAGCTCCACCAGCGCACGTCGCGGCGCGGCGCCCGCGCGATCGCGATCGAGATGTTCCGGCGGGTCGGCATCCCGTCGCCCGAGGACCGCGTCGACGCGTACCCGCACCAGCTGTCGGGCGGCATGCGGCAGCGCGTGATGATCGCGATGGCGCTGGCGTGCAAGCCGGACCTGTTGATCGCCGACGAGCCGACCACGGCGCTCGACGTCACGATCCAGGCCCAGATCCTCGAGCTCCTGCGCTCGCTGCAGCGCGAGCTCGGGATGAGCATCCTGCTGATCACCCACGACCTCGGCGTGGTCGCCGAGACTGCCGACGAGGTCATCGTGATGTACGCCGGCCGGATCGTCGAGCGCGCGCGGACCGAGACGCTGTTCGCCGCGCCCCGCCACCACTACACAGCGGGCCTTCTGCGCTCGGTGCCGAGCTACGGCGATGGCAGCGCGGTCGCCGATCGCCGCCGGCTGGTCGAGATCGAAGGTATGGTGCCGGCGCTGACCGAGCTGCCGCATGGCTGCAAGTTCGTCGATCGCTGCCCCGCGGCCGGCGAGAAGTGCCGCGCCGAGGAGCCGGCGCTGGTCCCGCTCGGCGCGTCGTGGGTGCGCTGCCACTATCCGATCGAGCCCGGCGAGCCGGACCGCGCCGCCGGCCGCGAGGCCGCGCCATGACCGCCCGCCCGGCCGCTGATCCGCGCGCCGCGCCGGCCGATGCGCTGGTGTCGGTGCGCGAAGTGTCCAAGCACTTCCCGATCAAGCTCGCGTGGCCGCGGCCGCCGGGGTTGCCGCCGCACGTCCGGCTGTGGCGCGCGGTCAGCCGGATGCCGGCGACCGTGCAGGCGGTGACCGCGGTCGATCTCGAGATCCGGCGCGGCGAGACGCTCGGCCTCGTCGGCGAGTCGGGCTGCGGCAAGTCGACGCTGGGCCGCACGATCCTGCGCCTGCTCGAGCCGAGCGCGGGGACGATCGCGTTCGACGCGATCGACGTGACGCGGATGTCGCAGCGCGCGCTGCGCCCGCTGCGCCGCCGCATGCAGATGATCTTCCAGGACCCGTACGCCTCGCTCAACCCGCGGATGACGGTCGGCGCGGCGATCGGCGAGGCGCTGGTGATCCACCGGCTCGTGGCGTCGGCGGCCGAGCGCGCCGAGCGGGTCGCCGAGCTGCTCGCGCGGGTCGGGCTCCGGCCGGATGCGGCGCGGCGCTATCCCCACGAGTTCAGCGGCGGCCAGCGCCAGCGCATCGGCATCGCCCGCGCGCTCGCGTGCCGGCCCGAGTTCGTGGTGTGCGACGAGCCGATCAGCGCGCTCGACGTATCGATCCAGGCGCAGATCGTCAACCTGCTCGAGGACCTGCAGGACGCCGACCACCTGACCTATCTGTTCATCTCACACGACCTCAAGATCGTGCAGCACATCAGCGACCGCGTCGCCGTGATGTACCTCGGCCGCATCGTCGAGCTCGCCGAGGCCAGGGCGCTGTATCGCACGCCGAAGCACCCGTACACACAGGCGCTGCTGTCGGCGGTCCCGCGGATCGATCCGAAGACGCGGCGCGAGCGCATCCTGTTGCCGGGAGACGTGCCGAGCCCGATCGAGCCCCCGAAGGGCTGTGCGTTCCATCCCCGCTGCCCGGTCAAGGACAAGCCTGCCGCGTGCTTCCACGAGCTCCCGCGCCTGCGGGTGCTGCAGAACGGCACACAGGCCGCGTGCCACGTCGCCGAGTGATAAGCTGTCGCCGACATGGTCGCGCGGTCGGGTGAGCTTGCGATGCGGCCGCTGCCGGCGGTGCTGCTCGATCTCCACGAACAGCTCGCCACCGGCCGGCTCGTGCTCAAGCGCGGCCGGGTGTCCAAGACCGTCGACCTGGTCAGCGGCAACCCGGTCAGCATGTCGTCGTCGCCGCGCGACGAGACCCTCGGCCACTTCCTGGTCGCGGGCGGCGTGATCAGCGAGGACCAGCACCGCGCTGCGGTCGCGCACGCCGCGCGCGCCGGGGTCAAGCTCGGCGAGGCGCTGGTCGCGCTGCGCAGCCTGACCATCGCGCAGCTGATCGACCAGCTCGGCATGCAGGCGCGCCACAAGCTGGTCCAGGCGCTGCGCTGGCCGCAGGGCGCGTGGCGGTTCGACGCCGGGGTCGAGCCCGAGGACGGGGTCCAGCTCCGGATGATCGAGGTCGTGCTCGACGGCCTGCGCGAGACCGCCGTCGAGGACATCGATCGCCTGGCGCGGCTCGACGGGATGGCGTTCGAGCTCACCGACCGCGGCCAGCGGCTCGAGGCCGAGCTGCGCCAGGTGTTCGGCGATGCGGCGATCGCGGCGATCGCCGACGGTGCGCCGATCGGCGAGATCGAGCGGATCTTCGGCGACCGCGCGCAGGCCCGCATCGCGGTCGACGCCCTCTTGATGTGCGACGCGATCGCGGCGCAGCTGGCCGATGTCGGGCTCGGCGCCGAGGAACCGGCCGCGGCCGACCGGCCGTCGCTGGCCCGCGCGCCGACCCGGCCACCCGCGGCGGGCTCCGAGCTGTTCGACATCCTGTTCGACGACCTCGGGTTCGGCGAGGTCACCGCGGGCAACGGCGGCGCCGTGCCGATCCAGCTCGAGGACGCCGACGACGCCGACTCCGGGGTGGTGTCGACCGCCGACGTCGAGGCCGCCAGCCTGCGGAGCGACGACGCGGCCGCCGCGCGCCAGCTGCTCACCGCCGAGCATCACCGGGTCCAGAACATCGATCACTACGCGGTGCTGATGGTCGGCCGCCGGGCGCGCGCCGGCGAGATCGAGGTCGCGTTCGCGGTGCGCAGCGCGCTGCTCGACCGCGACTCGGCGGTGATCCGCGATCCGCGCGATCGCGCCAAGCTCGACGAGCTGCGCCGGGTGTACCAGGCCGCGCGCGACACGCTGCTCGACGAGCGCGCCCGCGCCGGCTACGACCGCGAGCTCGCCGGCGGGGAGCTCGTGCCGGCGCCACCCGGGATCGACGCCGAGTTCAGCTTCCGGATCGCCGAGGAGATGATGGCGCGCGGCCAGTGGGAGCAGGCCGCGGGGCAGATCAAGGCCGTGATCGCGCGCTCGCCGGGCGAGGCCGACTACCACGCCGCGCTCGGCTGGGCCGCGTGGATGGCCGGCGGCGAATCGATCGAGGCCGCCGACGAGGCGCGCCCGCACCTCAACCAGGCCCTGGCGATCAACCCCGATCACCCCGCGGCGCACGACTACAAGGGCCGGATCAACGCCGCGCTGGGCAACGACGACGCCGAGGCGCTGTTCCACCTCGAACGGGCGATCGATCTCGATCCGCTGCGCGGCGAGGCGGTCGCGGCGATCGCCGAGCTCCTGATCGAGCGCGGCGAGCTGCGGCGCTACGAGAAGGTGCTCAAGCGCCTGCTGTTCCGGCTGCGCGGCCGCGGCTCGGCCGAGGAGGTCCGCGCGTGGATCCGGCTCGCCGAGCTGTACTTCGACCACCTCGACGACGCCAAGGCCGGCGCCCTCGCGGTGGCCAGCGCGCGCCGGATCAGCCCGCAGGACGGCGACGTGCTCCGGCTCGCCCAGCGCGTCGCCGGGCGGCCGCGGCGCGACACGCTCGAGCCGATCCGCGCCGAGTGGCGCAACGCGATCGGCGATCCGCAGAGCGGTGCGGTGCTGGTCAAGAGCGCCGAGGCGTCCGGCCACATCGACGCGGCGTTCCTCGCGGCCTCGACGATGGTCGCGCTGGGCACCGCCGATCCGCACATGGCGGCGCTCTACGACCAGCAGCGCGTCCGCGGCGCGGCCGTGCCGGCGCGCGGGCTCGGCCGCGACCACTGGGCGATGCTGCGCCACAAGGACGATGGCGTCGAGCTCGGCGCGCTGATGGAGCTCGTGGCGCCGGCCGTCCACGCGCTCGCGCCGATGACGCTCGCCGACAGCGAGCTCGACGCCGAGACGCTCGTCGACGACGCCGACATGCCGGCGCCGTTCGCGCGGATGCGCCAGCTGTGCGCCGAGCTGCTCGGCGTGCCGGCGGCCCCGGTGTACTCGCGGGTCGAGCTCGGCACCCAGATCCACGTCGTCGCCGCCGATCCGCCGGTGCTGATCGCGGGCGACGATGCGCTGACCGCTCCCGAGCGGCCGGAGCTGGTGTACCGCCTGGCCCGCGCGATGACGTTCCTGTGGCCCGGACGCGCGGTCGGTGGCTCGCGGCCCGGCCGCTTGCTGCGCGCCGTCGTGCTCGCCGTGTTCCGCGAGGCCTCGGGCTCGGCGATCGGCCTCGAGGACCCGCTCGCCGGGCGCGCGGCCGACGCGGTGTCGACCCTGCCGGCGTCCAACCGGGTCCAGGCCCGGGCGGCGGCGCTGCGCCTGCTGTCGCGCGGCGACGGCCTCAACCTGTCGCTGTGGGCGCGCTCGCTGTCGCGCACCGCCGACCGCGCCGGCATGCTGCTGTGCGGCGATGTCCCGGCTGCGTTCGCCGGCGCTCGCGAGATCGGCGAGCTCGACCGCGATCTCGTGGAGTTCGCGTACAGCGCCGCGCACGTCAAGCTGCGCGCCCAGCTCGGCCTGAGCCAGCACTGACCGCCGCCGGAGCCGGCCGCCGGAATCGCTGTCCCGGGTGTCACGGCGCGAGGCTATAGTCCAGGTAGGATGACCGACCACGAGCTGATCTACGACTGGAACTCGATCGAGAAGGTCGCGCCGCTGTCGCCGCGGCGCCGCGTGCAGTTCCTCGACGAGACGCTGCGCGACGGCATCCAGTCGCCCTCGGTCGTCGATCCGACGATCGAGGACAAGCTCCGGCTGGTCGAGCTCGCCGACGACCTCGGCATCGACACGATGGACATCGGCCTGCCCGGCGCCGGCAAGCGCGCGATCGAGGATGTCACGACGATCGCGGCCCACATCAAGTCGAACCGGCTGCGCGTCAAGCCGGGCTGCGCGGCGCGCACCCACCAGCACGACGTCCAGGCGGTGATCGACATCTCGCAGAAGGTCGGGATCGAGATCGAGATCCTGTGCTTCATCGGCAGCTCGCCGATCCGGCAGTACGCCGAGGACTGGGACCTGTCGCGGTTGCTCCAGCTCAGCGCCGACGCGATCGACCTCGGCCGGCGCTACAACCTGCCGGTGTCGTACGTCACCGAGGACACCACGCGGTCGCGGCCCGAGGTGCTCACCCGGCTGTTCACCAACGCGGTCGAGCACGGCGCGCAGCGGCTCGTCGTGTGCGACACCGTCGGTCACGCCACGCCCGACGGGATCCGCAACCTCCTCAAGTTCACCCGCAACGTGCTCGACGGCGCCGGCCGGCCCGAGGTCGGGATCGACTGGCACGGCCACAACGATCGCGGCCTGGGCGTGGTCAACTCGATCTTCGCGATCGAGTTCGGCGCCGACCGCATCCACGGCACCGCGCTCGGCATCGGCGAGCGGGTCGGCAACGCCGCGCTCGACCAGATCCTGCTCAACCTCAAGCTGCTCGGCGAGCTGCCGGACCACGACCTCACCAAGCTCGTCGAGTGGACGCAGATCGCGTCGCGCGCCACCCACGTGCCGATCCACGCGCAGTACCCGCTCGCCGGCACCGACGCGTTCCGCACGGCGACCGGCGTGCACGCCGCCGCGATCATCAAGGCCGAGAAGAAGGGCGACGCCTGGCTCGCCGACCGGATCTACTCCGGCGTGCCCGCCGGCATGTTCGGCAAGGAGCAGTCGATCGAGATCGGCCATTACTCCGGCGAGTCCAACGTCATCTACTGGCTCAAGAAGCGCGGCTACGAACCGACCCGCGAGCTGGTCGCCGCCGTGCTCGGCGCCGCCAAGGCCGGCAACCACGTGCTCGCCGACGACGAGATCGTCGCGCTGATCGATCGCACGGGGGAGGGCCCCCGCCCCGCCGGCTGAGCCGTCGGGTCCCCACCCCCCGCGCTCGGCTCTCGCCGATCGCTCCCGCGCGCGGCGCGCCGAGCTAGTCGGCGTTCGCGATCGGCCACTGCCGGCCGGCGGCGTCGAGCGCGAAGCCGCCGGGGACCTCGACGATGTGCTCGGCGACCGCGTGGTAGGCCGGGCCGGCGATCCGGCCGCGCAGCTTGCCGCGCACCAGCGCATACAGCGCGTGATCTGCCGCCTGGCGCAGCGAGCCGTAGTCGAGCTCGGCCTCGGTGTCGTCGTCCCACAGCACGACGCAGCTGCCATCCGACCAGCGCGCCGACTGCGCCCGCAGGTGCGCATCCTCGACCTCGACGTAGGCGTAGCGCTTGTCGTCGAGCCGGATGATGTCGCGGCCATCCTCGCGGACGTCGAGCCAGCGCAGCAGCGCCTGGTGCAGCCGGTCGTGGGTCACCGCCGTACCCTGGTGCCAGAAGATGCCGGAGCGGTCGAGGCGCAGGCCGATCGCCCGTATCTTCTCGAGCATCGCTTCGGTTATCTCGGCCATGGCGTCGATCGCCTCGGTGTTCCTCGGGTAGGCCCGTCGGTCATCGTCGCACAGCCGCGCACCGCCGCGGCCGATACGTCACGACAGGCGGGCGATGCGATCCTTGGTGAGCAACTTTTGCTTCTTCAGCCGTACCATTTCGACCTGTTCGGCGGGGGTGAGGGCGCGCCGTCGCTCGAGCATCTTCAGCTGTTCGTCGAGGCGGCGATGTTCTGCGGTCAACTGTTCCAGTACCGTCTGCTTCGAACCCTCGGTCGTGGTCGTCACTGAGCCTCCAGGGCGAGGAGCTACACTCCTGGATCAACGATAGTCCGCGGATCGATCCGCGGCAATCACTGTGCGAGGGCGCGCGACGGAGATCGCCCAGTTTTCCGTGGATCGCATTCATGGATCGCGACGGCGGAGCGCACCCGGAACGCCATCGGGGTACTTCACTTCGGCCTCGGAGGGGCGGATGTAGGTCGGTGCACCGCCGCGCGTGATGTCGACCCGCGCGCCGGCGAGCGCGAGCCGGGCCACCGCGGCGCCCGACGGGGTCCGCGCGGCGAGCCAGACGTGCGCGAGCGCGGCGAGCGCGGCGTGCGCTTCGATCGCATCGCCGGCGAAGCTCATCGGGACCGGCACATCGCCGCCGCGCGCGAGCTCGGCGATCCACGGCGCGAGCTCCTCGGGCGCGAGCACCCGCTCGGTCGCGAGCGCGACGCCGCCCTGGAAGCAGCCCGCGAACACCTCGCCGCGCCGTGCATCGAGCGCCGCGCAGATCACGCCGCCGCGCCGCGGATCGCCGGCGAGCTCGTGCGCCGCATCGTCGGCGAGCGCGGCCAGCGACGACACCGCCCACAGCGGCCGGTTCGCCGCGAACGCGATGCCCTTGGCCGTCGCCATGCCGATGCGCAGGCCGGTGAACGAGCCCGGGCCGGCGCCGATCGCGATCGCGTCCAGGTCCGCCGGGTCCACGCCGGCCTCGCGGCACAGCCGGTCGATCGCGACCAGGAGATCGGCGCCGCGGCTCTGCGTGGCGTGGCGCGCCTCGGCGAGCACCCGGCCGTCGCCGTCGACGATCGCGATCCCGGCCGCCGCCGTCGCGGTATCGATCCCGAGCAGCCTCACCGCAGGAGGTAGCGCATGACGTCGTTGCGCAGCGCGAGCACGGTGATGAGACCGACGACGATCAGGCCGCCGAGCTGGACCCGCTCGCGCATCCGGGTCGACAGCGGCCGGCGCCGCGTCGCCTCGAGCGCGAACACCAGCAGGTGTCCGCCGTCGAGCATCGGGATCGGCAAGAGGTTGATGAGTCCCAGGTTGATGCTGATCAGGGCGAGCATCAAGAGGAAGCTGTCCCAGCCCTGGTTGCCCGACACCGACGCGACCCGGTACATCATCAGCGGCCCGCCGAGCGCGTCGCCCGGCCGGTCGCCGCCGAGGATCTGGAACACCCCCGACACCATCGTCGAGATCGTCTCGCCGGTGCGCTCGAGCGCCTTGCTCAGCGCGAAGCCGACGCGGCCCTCGATCGGGATCGTCGCGCCGGTGCCGCGATCGACATCGTTGCGCGCGCCGAACACCAGCCGCGTCGCCGCGTGGCCGTAGTCGTCGAGGTGCTTGCGCTGGACCTGGCTCAGCTCCGCCGACATCGTCTCGGTCCTGCCCGCGACGGCGCGCTTCCAGGTCAGCCGGAACGCCCGGTCGGGCGCCGCCTGCAGGCGCTGGTCGAGGTCGAGCCAGTGCGCCACCGGGGTGCCGTCGAGCGCCGTCACCAGGTCGCCCGGCCGCAGCCCCGCCGCGCCGGCCGGCGAGCCCGCATCGACGTGCGCCACGAACATCTCGGCGCGCTCGAGCCCGGTGTAGCTCTGCCGGTGCAGCGCGGCGTCGACCTGGGTCTCGGGGACGAGATCGGCGAAGCCCGCCGTGAGCAGCTGGATCTGCGGCACACCGGGCAGCTCCGCGCCGCGGAAGTACACGAGGCTCGTCCGCCGGGCGAACCGCCCCAGGTGATGCTGGACATCGCTCCAGTTGCGCACCGCCTGGCCGTCGATGCTGATCACCAGGTCGCCGGTGTGCAGGCCGGCGCGCGCCGCGGGCGAGTCGCCATCGATCACGCCGATCAGCGGCGCGAACGGCGCGTGCGTGATGCCGATCCGGCCCTGCTGCGTCACCGTGCCGTCGCGGTAGCGCACCGTCTCGTCGAGCGGCGCGACGTAGCGCTCGAACACCTTGCCGTTGCGCGACACCCGGAGGTGGAGCTCGCGCCCCGACGACGACCGCACCGCCGTCTCGAGCTCCTCCCAGTAGCGCACCGGCCGGCCGTCGATCTCGAGCACGCGGTCGCCCGGCTCGAGCCCGGCGCGCGCGGCCACCCCGCCGTCGAGCACGTCGCCGATCACCGCCGCCGGCAGCGTGCTGTGGCCGGCGAAGAACACGAAGTAGATGATCACCGGCAGCACCAGGTTCGCCGCCGGGCCCGCGAACACGATCACCAGCCGCTGCCACAGCGGGCGGCTCGCGAAGCTGCGCCCGGCGTCGGTGCGTGGGCCGAGCCGGTCGCCGTCGTCGCCCTCGATGCCCAGGATCCGGACGTAGCCGCCGAGCGGCACCGCCGCGATCTGGTACTCGGTCTCGCGCAGCTTCACGCGGACCAGCGGGCGGCCGTAGCCGATCGAGAACCGCAGCACCTTCACGTCGAGGAGCTTGGCCGCCGCGAAGTGGCCGAGCTCGTGGATCACCACGAGCACACCGACGAGCAGCAGGAAGTACAGGACCGACATGAGCAAAACCCTGACCGGGGAGGCTATAGCAGAAACTGCTATCCTCCCGGTACGTGGCGTCCAGGTCAGGACAGCAGGAGCCCGAAAAGGCGGAGGTCATCGAGGAGCTGCTCGACGCCCTCGACACCACGCTCGACCGCGTGAAGGTCCTCTACGAGCAGTACTTCCTCGGCATCCAGAAGCAGCCGCCGAGCTACCTGCACACCGACGTCGAGCGCAAGCTGCGCGACCTCGCCCAGCTGCAGATCCGCAACACCGCGCTGCGCTACCGCTTCGTCACCCTGCAGCAGAAGTTCGGCTCGTACAACAGCTAAGATCGGCCGCCACGCGGTCAAGACCGGCGCGGCCGTCCCCGAGGAGATCCTCGCGGCGATGCCCAAGCGCATGCGCGATCAGGTGATCCGCGACCGCGAGGCTGCCCTCGCGCTGGCCCGCCGCCGCGACCACGCCGTCCCCGAGGACGAGGAGATCCTGACCCTGGCCGACGAGGAGCTCGAGATCGACGTCGACGACCTCGACCCGGCCGCCTTCATCCGCGAGTCGAGCGTCATCCGTCGCAACGTGCTCACCGCGGTCGGCGCCCACCGCATCGACGAAGCCGACGCCGACTTCGACGTCGACGCCTACTTCGCCTCGATCATCCAGGACGACGAGCCGACGCTCGACAGCCCCATACCCGCCGGCCTCGACGTCGAGCCGCCACCGCACGGCGAGGCGCGATCCGCGCCCCCCGATCCGCGGCCGCCGCTCGTCGCTCGGACGCGCACCGGGCATCCCCGGCCGGCTTCGATCTCCGGCCAGCCCGACGCCGCGGCTCGCTCCAGCGCCCGATCGTCGAGCCCCCAACTCGCCGTCGAGCCGAACGATGGATCGCTCACGGCGACCACCCCGATCCGGATC
>VBLP01000069.1:22467-24346 GCA_005887925.1 Deltaproteobacteria bacterium
GGCCAGACCAAGGCAGTGTCCGAGCCTTCGAGCAGCGCACCCGCCAGAACCACCGGGCAAATCCGCGCAGCGACGGATCCATCGCTCGCAGCAGCTGCACCGACCCGCGTCATCGGCCAGGCGCGAGCAGTGTCCGAGCCATCGAGCAACGCACCCGCCAGAACCACCGGGCAAACCCGCGCAGCGACGGATCCATCGCTCACAGCTGCACCAACGAGGGTAACTGGCCAGGCGCGAGCAGTGTCCGAGCCGTCGAGCACAGCGAACGGCAGCCGCGTCACCGGACAAACCCAAACGGCCACCGATCCATCGGCGGCGACAGCTGCGTCGACCGGTGTCACCGGCCCGGAGCCAGCAGCAGAGACCTCCGATTCGAAGCCGGGACCGCAGGGGCCGAAGATCGGCCCCGTCGTTCCGCCCCGGATCCCCGTACCCGCCGGGCTTGGAAGATCGAACCCCGCCCGCGCGAGGACCCATCCAGCAGGACCAGCGCCGGCGCCCTCCCAAGCCACCACCCCACTGCGCGTGGCACCCGGAGCCGCAGCCGCACATGCCGCCGAACCGGTCGAGACCCTCGCCGGTCCGTTTCCGCGGATTCCGAGTCTCCCTCAGCTTCGACCATCACCGCCCGCGCCGCCGCCGCCGCCGCCGGGCATGACCGACGCAGACGTCGACGCGCTCCACGACAAGTACGTCAAGGCCAGGCAGATCCTCGGCGAGCCGGCCGAGCCCGACAGCTACGGCAAGCTGCTCAGGACGATCCACGCGCAGGCCCCCAGGATCATGGAGCAGTACAAGGCCAAGGCCGTCGACTTCTCCATCGTCGTCAAGGATAACCAGGTGATCGTCCGTGCCAAGCCCAAACCGTGACGATGAAGGATGCTCGACAGAACGCTCGGACACGACCCGACGCGCTCGGGAGGTAAAAGTAAGTCATGGCGGAAGCATTGCGGTTTCGTACGGTGGTGTCGGGTAAGACCTTGACCATCTCCGATCTGGGGCGGTTCGAGGGCAAGCGTGTCGAGGTGATCATCCTCGACGATGATTCGATGGATGCCGCGGCGCCCGGGGTGGTCCAATCAAAGCCCGTGCGACGGTTCGGCACGATGGCCGGAAAGATCAAGATCGCAGATGACTTTGACGCGCCTCTGCCTCCCGATATCGAGCGCGCGTTTGATGGAGACACTGAATGAGTGAGAGGTCGACTCCGGGTGGCGTCTCCTGAACAAGTTGGCGATTTGCCGCACAGAGCGTAGAGTGTGGTCATGGCGCAGCCCTTGACCGCAGACGACTTGCTGCCACTCGTCGCGAAGCTGACGCACGAGGAGCAGGTAAGGCTTGCGCAGCTCGCCTTGCGCGCCGCACGCGATGCGACGCAAGATGCCGCCGCATATCGGCGGATGCCGGTGCGGCCCGACGAATTCTCGCAAGACGACGGTGGTCTTGCGTGGGACGGTGAGGGGTGGGAGACGGTCGGTGCGTCGCGGTGAAATCCGCTGGTACAACTTCGTACCTCCAGATAAACGAAGGCCGGTGCTGCTGACTCGCGCTAGCGCCATCGACGCGCTCAACGAGATCATCGTCGTTCCGGCGACTCGAACCATTCGAGGATTGGCGACGGAAGTTCTGCTCTCGAATGCCGATGGAATGCCCGAGAGCTGCGCATTGAACTGCGACCACATCGCAATGGCCCAGCGCAGCAAGCTCGGTGCCGTGATCACCGAGCTACCGCCGGCACGCTGGGCGGAGGTCGAGCATGCGTTGCTCATCGCCTGCGGATTTCGAGTGACTTGAAACTCGCTGTGGTGCATGGAAGGTAAGCTCTGCGCATGGCGTTCTCGGCCGAGTTTCGCTGCGTCGCGGGCTGCGCGGGCGGATA
>VBLP01000423.1:0-7066 GCA_005887925.1 Deltaproteobacteria bacterium
GCAGGCGTCGTCGCCGCCGGCGCCGAGCAGCGCGCGCACGCCGTCGACCGGCGCGGGCCGCGGCAGCACCGAGAACCGCGTCTCGCCGTACTCGACGCTCTGGCTGCGGGTGAGCCCGAGGACATCGCCGAGCCAGAACGCGAGCGGAGGCGCGACGTGCTCGCCGCGCAGCGCGGGGCCGAGCTCGCTGTCGAGCCGCAGCTCGGCGCGCGAGCCCTCCGAGCCGACGGCGTAGCGCGTGACGGGGCTGTCGGGGTGCACGCGGCCGGCCGCGAACAGCCGCATGCCGGCGGGGATCCTGACGTCCGCGATGTGGACCTGCTCGCGCAGGCGGTCGCCCTCGATGCACGACGCGGGGACGATGGCGCGCGTGATCCGGGCGCGGCACCAGGGTGCGTCGCCGGCGGCGGCCAGCGCGGTCCACGCCACGGCGAGGAACACGATGCCCAGGCCGAACACGCCGAGCACGGCGAGGCTGGCCCAGCCGGTGACGCCGGACGCGACGATCGCGGCGGCGCTGGTCCACATCACCGCGCCGCCGGTGGCGGTCAGGACGTCGAGGTGGTCCCAGCCCGGCCGGAAGTCGTCGGGGCGGCGATCGCGCCGGCGCGTCTCGTGGATCGCGCGGCCGATCAGCGCGGCGGCGGCGACCAGCCACAGGATGCCGAGCGCGGGCACGGTGGACTGCAGGATGCGCGCCTGGTGCAGCGACGCGGCGGCGATCGTCGCGACCAGCGGCGCGGCGACCAGGGTGGCGATGCGGAGCTCGCGCGGCGACGGCATCACCGGGCTCCCGACATCGCGATCGCGCGCAGCCGCTCGCGCACCGCCGCGCCGTCGCTCCACATCCGGTGGCGCAGCACGTCCGGCGCGATCTGCAGCAGGTCCTCGACGGTGACGAACTCGCGGCCCGACAGCATCGCACGCGCCTGCGCGGCGCGGACCCACGCCAGCGTGGCGCGCGGGCTGATCGACGGGCCGTCGCTGCTGCGGCGCAGCCCGTGGACGTAGTCGACCGCGGTGCGCTTGATCTCCGGCGCGACGTGGATCAGCGGCACCGTCTCGCGCCAGTCGATGAACGAGGCGCGCGAGATCACCGGCTGCAGCGTGGCCAGCGGCGAGGTGGCGCCGAGGTGATAGTCGAGGACCTTGACCTCGTCGTCGGGCGACGGATAGCCGATCTCGAGCATCATCATGAAGCGGTCGATCTGGGCCGCCGGCAGCGCGTAGGTGCCCTGGTGGTCGAGCGGGTTCATCGTCGCCAGGACCTGGAACGGCTCCTCGACGGCGTGGGTGACGCCGTCGATCGTGACGCTGCGCTCCTCCATCACCTCGAGCAGCGCCGACTGGGTCTTGGGCGCCGGGGCGGAAGTGGAACTGCTTGTCGCGGACGTCGAACACGTTCGCGCCGGTGATGTCCATCGGCAAGAGGTCGGGCGTGAACTGGATGCGGCCGAACCGGGTCGCGATCGCGCACGCGATCGCCTTGCACAGCTGGGTCTTGCCGACGCCGGGAGCGTCGACGAGCAGCACGTGGCCGCGCGCGGCCATCGCGGTCAGCACGCGCTCGATCACGTCGCGCTTGCCGACGATCACGCGCTCAACGGCGCCGACCACGCGGCGGTACTCGTCGTTGATGCGCTCGACGCGGCGGCGCAGCGGCGTGCGCTCGGCTTGCGGGGGCGCGGCGACCTCGCCGCCGCGATACGGCGTACCTCGTTCGACCATGCGATTCTCCTCGGAAGTGCCGCCGACCTGGTGGTGCGGCAGCTGACCGATCAACCAGCGGGCCACCGCCGAGCCCTGGCGGGGCGGGGCAGGCGGCTCGGGTTCGCCGTGCCAGAGCTGCGCGTAGGCGTCCGCGATCCGGCGCCGGATCGGCTCGTCGCCGGCGAGCTCGATCTGGGGCGCGAGCGTCTCGGGCGTCTCGCGGACCAGGTCGCCGGCGCCGAGCGGCGGCCAGCCCAGCGCACGCAGCCGCTCGTTGGCGAGCGCGAGCTCGGCCGGCGCCGGAGCGCCCGTCGCCATCAGCAGGCCGGCGATCGCCCTGCGCGCGCGCTGGGTGTCGATCACGGTGCCCCCGGCGCGACGCGGACGGTGGCAGCCGGCATCGCCGTAGCAACGACTCGCACGGGCCGCGCATTCCACCGCACTGCGTGTCTATGACGCGCGCCGTGCGGGATTGCCGCAACATTTGCGTAATCCGGCGGTAAGACAGCCGTAACTGGCGTGGCGCGCCGGGCCCACCGGGTACGGCCCTTGCTGCACAGCGGGTCATGGCCCCGCCATTGCCGTCCCCCACCGCCAAGCCCACCCCGCCGCGCCCGTCGTGGCGCTGGTTCATCGTGCTCGCGATCGTCACCCTCGTGTGGCTGGTGCAATCCGGTGTCGGCAGCGACGCCCATCAGGTGGTCGACTACACGACGATGCTCGGCTGGGTCCGCGCCGGCAAGGTCAAGGAGGTCGTGCTGCGGCCAGACAGCATCACGGGAACGCTGAGCGAGCCGCAGAAGCTCGACGGTCACACCGTCACCGACTTCCGCAGCCCCCTGCCCAAGGACGATCGACTCGTGCCGCTGCTCGACGACAAGAGCGTCAAGATCAAGGTCGAGAACGAGGACTCGCCGCTGCTCGTGCGGATCCTGATGATGGCGCTGCCCTGGGTGCTGATCATCGGCGTGTGGCTGTGGCTGTCGCGGCGCACGCAGCAGATGATGGTCGCCGGCGGGCCGCTCGGCGGCTTCCTCAAGCGCGGGCGCAAGTTCGAGAAGGCGACGGCGCCGAGCGCGACGTTCGACGACGTGGCCGGCCTGACCGCCGCCAAGCGCGACCTGTCCGAGATCGTCGAGTTCTTGAAGCACCCCGAGCTGTTTCGCAGCCTCGGTGCGCGGGTGCCGCGCGGCGTGCTGCTCGTCGGGCCGCCGGGCACCGGCAAGACGCTGCTCGCGCGCGCGGTCGCCGGCGAGGCCGACGCGCCGTTCTACTCGATCTCCGCATCGGAGTTCGTCGAGATGTTCGTCGGCGTGGGCGCGGCGCGGGTCCGCGAGCTGTTCACCGAGGCCAAGCGCAACGCGCCGTCGATCGTGTTCATCGACGAGCTCGACGGCGTCGGGCGGGCGCGCGGCACGGGGCTCGGTGGCGGCCACGACGAGCGCGAGCAGACCCTCAACCAGCTCCTGTCCGAGATGGATGGCTTCGAGCGCGGCGACCTCGTGGTGGTGATCGCGGCGACCAACCGGCCGGACGTGCTCGACGCGGCGCTGCTGCGGCCGGGGCGGTTCGATCGCCGCGTGATGATCGATCTGCCGGAGGCGGCCGCGCGCGAGGCGATCCTCCGCGTCCACACCAGGGACAAGCCGCTGGCCGCCGAGGCCGACCTCGCCCACATCGCGGCGCTCACCGCCGGGTTCTCGGGCGCCGATCTCGCGAACCTGGCCAACGAGGCCGCGCTGGCGGCCACCCGCCGCCGCGCCGAGGTCGTGGCGCGCGCCGACTTCCTGGCGGCCTACGACAAGCTGGTGCTGGGCGATCCGCGCGAGGGCAAGCTCCGCCCCGTCGAGAAGAAGCGCGTCGCGATCCACGAATCGGGGCACGCGGTGATCGCATGGGCCACGCCGGAGGCCGAGCCGCTGAGCCGGGTGTCGATCCTGCCGCGCGGGATGGCGCTCGGCGCCACGCAGCAGGTGCCGCCGGAGGACCGCCACCTCCACACCCGCGCCGAGCTCGATGCCCGCCTGCGGGTCCTGCTCGGCGGCTACGCGGCCGAGCGCGTCGTGCTCGGCGAGATCTCGACCGGCGCGGAGAACGACCTCGGCGAGGCGACCCGCCTGGCATCGAAGATGGTCGCGCATTACGGGATGAGCGAGGCGCTCGGGCCGGTGCACTACGACATCCGCGAGGACCACGCGTTCCTCGGCCAGCGCATCGCGACCGAGAGCGGCACGAGCGACGCGACCGTGCACGCGATCGAGACCGAGGCGCGCGCGCTGCTCGCCGGCGTGCTGGCCGCGGCGACCGCGAAGATCACGGCTCATCGCGCCGAACTCGATCGGCTGTCGGCGGCGCTCCTCGAGGAGGAGACCCTCGAGCGCGACCGGCTCGAGGAGCTGCTCGGTCCGCGCGCCACGCCGCACGACGTCCTGCCGATCCAGGCGCCGGTGCCCAGCCCCAGGACCGCGCACTCGTGAGCTGGTCCACCAGCGATGTCCCTTGTCGATGACGCTCGACTGACAATCAACGTTGCAGCGCGGCCGACCGAGTTTGCGATTCTGGTCAGGCTGAAATGGTCACCGGTCAGAAACAGATACGAAACACCGCGCCTCCACAGCAACGGAGCGTTGCACGGGGCGATGGAATCGCGGGAACAGCCCAGCAGCGGCTTGAGGCAACGCAAGCCATGCCACGGAAACCGATCGGCGTGATCAGCGGGCGCTCACCGACGGAAATTCGAGAATCCGGATCGAACGTACCCGGGCCGGGCAGCTCACCTCGACGGATGATCGCGGTCGCGCTCACGCTCGGACCGCTCGCGCAGCCCCGAGACCAGCATCGGAACGCCAAATACCAGCAGCGCGATCGCAGAGACCCGGCCCGTCGTGCTTCCGGTCAGCCACAGGCCGAGCACGAGCGCGGCAAGCAGGAACGAAAACAATGCCGATAGACCAACTACGTCATGGGGGACACCATCTGGCTCGCGATCGAGATCCTCCGTCGGCCCCAGGCTGTGTTCGTCGCGGACGGGTGCGAAGTGCGGCTGTGCTGCGGGCATGCCCGACGGGCAGGCAGGTGGTGTGCCACCGCTACTAGCGCAATTTCAGGTCGACGATGGCCAATCTCTCGCTCGGCTGTGGCCACAAATTGGCCATCGTGCTCAATCGCGATTGTCCTAGGGTGAGTCCTCGTCGTCGGGCTCGACCGAATGCGCGACGTGTAGGCCGAGTGCTCGCAGCTTTACGCGCATGGTCTGCCTCGAAATTCCGAGGAGCCTCGACGCATCGCGATGGTTGCCGTGCGTGTACTCGAGCGCCAGCGTCATCAGCAGCCGATCGACCTCGCGGTGAGTCTCGGCCGAGAGGTCACTCGTCGTCGGGCCCAGCCGATGCCGGATGAAGCGCTCGAGGTCGAACGCCGGGTCGGCGTTGTTGTTCGGGCGCCCGGGCAGCACGATCCCCGACAGCTCGGGGAGAAAGGCCGGGAGCAGGACTGTCCCGCTGGCGCGCAGCAAGGCCTGGCGCAGCACGCTCTGGAGCTCCCGGATGTTCCCGGGCCAGCTGTAGGCACGGAGCCGCGCCATCGCCTCCGGCGAGATCTCGCGGACCTCGCGGCCGAGCTCGGTGCTGAACCGCCTGAGGTAATGCTGCACCAGGATCGGCAGATCTTCGAGGCGATCGCGCAGCGGCGGCAGGTGGATCGTGAACACGCCGAGCCGGTAGTACAGATCGGGGCGGAACTTGTCCTCGGCGGCGCGGACCCGCAGGTCGCGGTGGGTCGAGGCGATCAGGCGGACATCGGTGCGGATCGTCTCGTTGCCGCCGAGCCGCTCGAAGGTCTGGTCCTGGAGCAGGCGCAGGATCTTGGCCTGCAGGGCGAGCGGCATGTCGCCGATCTCGTCGAGCAGCACGGTACCGCCGTTGCACTGCTCGAACTTGCCGATGCGGCGGCGGTCGGCGCTGGTGAACGCGCCGCGCTCGTGGCCGAACAGTTCGCTCTCGAGCAGGTTCTCGGGGATCGCGGCGCAGTTGAGCGCCAGGAACGGCGCGGTCGAGCGCGAGCTGTGCTGGTAGATCGCGCGCGCGACGAGCTCCTTGCCGGTGCCGCTCTCGCCGGTGATCAGCACGGTCACGTCCTGGGCCGCGACCCGGCCGATCGCCTTGTAGATGTCGAGCATGCGGGGCGAGGCGCCGAGCATCGCCCCGTCGGCCTCCGGCGCCGCCTCGGCGATCCGCACGGGCAGCCGCATCCGGGCGACCTCGAGCGCGTCGGTGACCACGCGCTGCAGCTGCTCGAGGTCGAGCGGCTTGTGCAGGTAGTCGAACGCGCCGTGCTTGACCGTCTCGATCGCCGCGTCTGCCGTCTTGGCGGTGGCGATGAAGATCACGGGAATCCGAGCATCGATCGCGCGGATGCTCCGGTAGACCTCCAGCCCAGGTCGATCCGGGAGATGGAGGTCGAGCAGCACCACGTCGGGCGGCGCCCGGCGGACCAGCTCGACGCCGTGGTTCCCGTTCTGGGCGACGACGACGCGATACGTAGGCGCAGGAAATGCCTGACGTACCTGCTGGGGCACGAAGACGGCGTCATCGTCGATGAGCAACAGGTGCGCCATGACCGCGTGCGCGACTGTTATTGCACGTCTCGCAGCCGACCCGCCATTGTCACGAACAGGACGGAGTGTGCGACAGTGGGAACTGGTCATTGCGCCCGAAACTCCGAGGGCGATCACCCGCGATTCTTCAAAAAACCGGTGCGTTCCTCGACGGTAACGACGCACTGCGCGCGGGCGATGAGCGGGCGAAACCCGGACGAAAACGCGGCCCGCCACTGGTCAGACCGAATCACCCGCGGACAGAGAGGTATGCGAGCACCCCCTGGTTCCAGCCATCGTTGCCGAAGATCTCATGGTCACCTCATGGGGTGTCACGGCCAAATTAGTTTGCATTGCAGCATACAGAACCGAAGCGCTCAGATGTGATGCAAGTGCCCGGCCGCCCGGTAACCGCGGTCACGTCACCGTCGGGCACCGCATCGCGCGGACCATCACCGGGCAGCGGAAGCGGGGACTCCAGCGGAAAGAGCAGGCCTGTGGATCGGATTCCGTGATACTCGTCGCGCCCCGTCCGCCACCGTCACGCGAACCGCGCGATCGAGCCGCGGATCCGCCGCACGATCTCGGTCGCGCACGAACCACTTCGCCGCGCGACTCATCGCGCACCAAGAGCTCCGTCCGCGATCCCGTCGCGCATCCGGCAGGCGACCGTGTCTGCACCGGCAAACGCAACGAGCCTCCCGTATCTGGAACGTCGCCGCTGGCGTCGTCGACGCCCTGCAGACAATGCCAATCTGACAA
>VBLP01000423.1:7151-13019 GCA_005887925.1 Deltaproteobacteria bacterium
TGCCCCGCGAACCCGATCCCAAGGCGCCGCCCAGGAGAGATCCGCACGATCCCGATGAGGCGCCGGACCGCGATCCGCCGGACCGCGATCCGCCGTCGCGCGAGCCGGTGCGTCGCGACCCGCCCGCCGAACCACCGCCGAGGCCCGGCGACACGCCGCCGCGGATCGACGATCCAGCGCCGATCGGTCAACCGCCGAAGATCATCGCCGCGGACGGCGGCGTGCTCAGCAGCGGCTGATCAGATAGATCACGAGCAGGATCGGCAGCGGGATCCCGAGGAGCCAGGCGAGGGCAAAACCACCTTTTGTTCCGGTAGAAGTCATGGTCGTGGCTCCTGCAGCGACCGTGCCTCGCACGACGACATCACCGCCGAGGCGCACCGGACGGAACGCGGTCATCGCTGTGAAACTCCGTGCCGTGCGCTCGCCGCGCTCACGGCGCCATTGCGCTCACCGCGCCCGCGCGCTCGCCGTGCCGCGCAGGTATCGCCGCGGTGGACACCACGAGCCGCGGCGGCGCCTTGCGGCCATGGAAGGACCACTCGGCCCGGGAATCACCGAGCGCGCCACTACCCGCCGGATAGCAGCAGCGCGCGGTCCCAGTCGGGGGCGATCTCGGTGGTGGCCGCGAGCAGGACCAAGCCGATGCCGGCCGCGCCGTTCATCAGGCCGGGCACGGCGCGAGGTGCCTCGCGGGTGGCCAGATAGAACCCGGCGCTCGGCGCCAGCTCGTGCCGATCGCTGCGATACGCGAGCATACGCAGGACCCAGCGGCGCGCGGCATCGCGCAGCAGCGGGTCTCCGGTGGCGTGATACAGCCGCTGATAGATCAGGCCGAGCGCGGCGGCGCCGTGACACAGGCTGGCGTCGCGTACGCCCGCCTCGCACGCAGGGCGCGCGGCCGAGGCGCGGGCGATCCCCAGGCCGGCGCTCCGCCATGCCGGCTCGCCGACCCGCGACGCCTGGATCAGCGCGAGCGCGACCGCGGCGTCGCCGTAGCACCAGCCGGCGCGGCGGCGCGGCGCCGGCCGTCCGCCGACGATGCGGGGCGGGAACCCGGCACCGGGGCGCCACTGCGCGAGCAGCCAGCCCACCGCGCCGTCGAGTAGATCGCGCGCGGTCGCGGCGGTGGCACGGCTGCATGCAGCGGCCTCTGCGCTGCCCGAGGCGCAGCGCGCCAGCAGCGCGATCACGCCGGGGATGCCGTGCGCGAGGCCGAGATCGAGGCGGTCGGGACGGTCCGGCGCGGTCCACACCGCCTGGGCAGCGGGTCGGTGCTGCGGGCCACCCTCGCTCCCCGCCGGGCCGCCCGGCATGCGGCGCGCCGTCGCGGCGAGCCGTGCGACGACGCGATCGACGCAGCGGCGGGCGAGCGGCCGATCGGCGCGCTCGAGCGCGTAGACCCCGAGGCCGACCAGGCCGGTGACCAGATCGAAGCCGGGCACACCGGCCGGGCAGCGCAGCGCGGCGTCGACCGCGGCGTCGATCTCGTCGTTGCACGCAGGGTCGGCATCGCCGGCGAGCCCTCGCAGGTGATCGGCGGCCCACGCCACCCCGGTGAAGCCGTGGAACAGCGACGGCGAGGTCGGCGCACGCGCGACGCGATCGGCGGCGCGATCGAGCAGCGCGGCGGCCATGGCTGCGTGGCCGGTCTCGCCGGTGATCCGCGCGCGGTAGCCGAACAGCAGCGCCACGCCCGCGGCACCGTCGGCGAGGTCGTGATCCAGCGATGCGCCGCCGGATGCCAGCGCAGCGGCGATATCGCCGACCGCGCGGCGCGCGACCCCGGCTTCGTCGCCGGACAGCACCGGCTGCCACGCCGGAACGCGGGTCTCCGTCATGCGCGGCCATCCCTGGTGGAACAACCTCGCCGAGGATCGCGCTCCGCTGGCTCGGCGGGGCACTCGGCGACGGCGCGGCGCGCGACCCCGGCTTCGTCGCCGGACAGCACCGGCTGCCACGCCGGAACGCGGGTCTCGCTCATGCGCGGCACTCCTTGGCGGAACAGCGTGGCCAACGATCGCGATCCGTCCGCGCGGCGGAGTACACTCGTCGACCGTGGCCGGTGCGAGCGATCTTCCCGTGCGGACAACGCCGGCGCCGCGGGAGGCGGAGACGCCGGAACCGCGGGAGGCCGAGGCGCGGGAGGCGTGGGCGACGCTGGAGGGCAGCGCGCTGGGAGACTTCGTCGTGGTCGAGCGCCTCGGCGACGGCGGACACGGCGTGGTGTATCGCGCCGAGCAGCGCGCGCTGGGGCGCGAGGCGGTGATCAAGGTGCTGCACGAGCGGCACCGCGACCGGCCCGAGACGGTGGAGCGCTTCCTGCGCGAGGCGCGGCTGGCGTCGCGGCTCGATCATCCGTACGCGGCGCACATCTACGGGTTCGGCGCCGAGCCGGACGGGCTCTTGTGGATCGCGATGGAGCACGTGCGCGGCCAGCCGCTCGATCGCTGGATCGCGCGCCACGGCGCGATGCCGCTGGAGCGCTTCGTGCCGTTCCTCGAGCGGCTGTGCGAGGTGGTCCACACCGCGCACGAGCAGGGCATTATCCACCGCGACATCAAGCCGGCCAACGTGATGGTGCTGGCGCGCGCGGGGCGGCTGTTGCCCAAGCTGCTCGACTTCGGCGTGGCCAAGGCGATCGGCGATCCACCGGCCGCGGGTGAGGCGCACCGGCTGGGCACGCCGGCGTACATGGCGCCGGAGCTGTGGCTCGATCCGCAGCAAGCCGACGCGCGCAGCGATCTGTATGCGGTGGCCGCGCTGGCCTGCGAGGTGCTCACCGGGCAGCCGGTATTCCGCGGCGACTCGCTGCGCGAGCTCGCGATCGCCCACGCCCACCAGGTGCCGTCGCTCGGCGCGGGGTTCCCGGCGGCGCTCGACGCCGCGATGGCGCACGCGCTCGCCAAGCGACCGGCGGATCGCTTCGCGTCGCTGCTCGAGTTCTCCGCGGCGGTGCGGGCGGCGTCGGGTGTGGCCGGCGCGGAGGCCCCGCTGCCGCGGCTCGACGATCGGCTGCGCGATGCGCTGATCGCGGCGGCGCCGCAGCCGATCGCCGAGGCGGTGAGCATCCTCGATGGCGCGCGCAGCGCGCACCAGGCGCTCGATGCGCTGTGGCAGATCGTCGCCACCGCGCTGCGCTACCTCGCGCTGATCGCGCTCGCGGCCCGGACCCGGACGCCGCGCGGCCCGACGCCGCCGGAGACGCTCGAGCGGCTGCGCGCGCTGCGCCGGCGCACGCCGTCGGAGGACGACTGGCGCGAGCTGCTCGACGCGCTGATCGCGGGCGACGATCCCGAGGCGCACCCGGTGCCGGAGCTGGTCGCCGCCCGCGCCGAGCCGGCCGCTTCCGCCGCTTCCATAGATGCGCTGCTGGCGCTGCGCTCGCGGTTCCGCTATGCCGCCGGCGCGTCGGAGACGACGGCCCGCGCGCTGCTCGGCGAGGCGCTGCCGGCGCTCGAGGCGTGGCTGCGCCGCTTCGAGGCGGTGTGGAGCTATCCGCTGGTCGCCGGACGCGGCGGCGCCGCCGAGCAGTGGATGGGGCTGCGGCGGCCGCTGCGCCCGACCGTCGAGCACGCCGCGCCGCTCGACGATGGCGAGCTGATGCTGTTCGGGCGCGACCACCGGCCGGTGCTGCGGCTGTCGCCGCTGTTCGCCGTCGCGCCGCCGACGCCCGGCGCGCCGCCCGACCTGTTCCTGTTCGACGGCCAGGACCGGCTCGGTGCGCGGTTCGTCGCGCCGCCCGGCGGCTTCGAGCGCCACGACGACCGGGTGTGGGACTGGCTGCGCGGCCACGTGCCGGAGCTCGACGACACGGCGCACGCCCACCTCGACGACGAGCGCGCGCCGTACCGCGGGCTGTCGGCGTTCTCGCGCGACGACGCCGGCGTGTTCTTCGGCCGCGAGCAGGAGACGGCGACGTTCCTCAACCGGTTGCGCGGCCATCCGATCGCCGCGGTGGTCGGGCCGTCGGGCGCCGGCAAGAGCTCGTTCGTCCAGGCCGGCGTGATCCCGGCGCTGCCCGAGGGCTGGCGCGCGATCACCACGCGGCCGGGCCCCGCGCCGCTGGCCGCGCTCGCCGCGCGCCTGGCCGCCGCCGGGATCGATCGGCGAACGCCGAGCGCGGGGGGTGGGGACCCCGACGGCTGTGCCGGCGGGGCGGGGGTCCTCCCCCGTGGGATCGATGGGGGGACCCCGACGGGGGTGCCGGCGGGGCGGGGGGCCTCCCCCGTGGGATCGCCGGCGACGACCTCGCGGCGCGGATCGCCGCCGATCCCCGCGCGCTGGCCGCCGCGCTGCTCGGCGATGCCCGCGCGCGCGGGCCGCTGGTGCTCGTGGTCGACCAGCTCGAGGAGCTGTTCACGCTGTGCCACGACGCCGCGGAGCGCACGCGGTACGCCGAGGCGGTCGCCGCGGCCGCGCGCTCGACCGACGACCCGGTGCGCGTCGTGGTCACCTTGCGCGACGACTTCCTCGTGCGGGCCGAGCAGGTCCCCGCGCTGCACGACCGGATCAGCGAGTCGATGCAGCTGTTGACCGTGCCGGCCGCGGCGGACCTCGTGCGCATCATCGTCGAGCCCGCGCATCGCGCCGGCTACGAGCTCGAGGACGGCGCGCTCGCAGCCGACATGGTCGCCGAGGTCGCGCACCAGCCCGGCGCGCTGGCGCTGCTGTCGTTCACCGCCGCCGCGCTGTGGGAGCAGCGCGACCGCCACTTCAAGCAGCTGACCCGCGGCGTGTACCGCGCGCTCGGCGGCGTCGCCGGCGCGTTCGCCCGCCACGCCGAGGCCACGCTGTCGGCGATGACCGCCGAGCAGCGCCGGCTGACCCGCGAGGCGTTCCGCCACCTGGTCACCACGCAGAACACCCGGGAGGTGCTGGCGCGCGCCGAGCTCCGCCAGCTGCTCGGCGGCGACGCCCGCTCCGACGCGGTGATCGAGAAGCTGATCGCGGCGCGCCTGCTGGTCGCCTCGGACGATCAGGCCGGGGAGGCGATCGAGATCGTCCACGAGGCGCTGCTCGCGGCGTGGCCGCGGCTGGCCCAGTGGCGCCGCGAGGACACGGACGGCGCGCGGCTGCGCGAGCTGCTGCGCACCGCGGCGCGCCAGTGGGACGAGCGCGGCCGGCCGTCGGGCATGCTGTGGCGCGGCGACGCCCCTGCGACCGAGCTCGAGGAGGCGTTCGGCCGCGCCAGCATCGAGGCCGCCGCGCGCGGCCGCCGGATCCGCCGCGGCCTGCTGGCGACCGCATTCACCGTGCTCACCTCGGCCATCGTCGTGCTGCTCGCGATCAACGCCTCGAAGGAGGCCGCGGTGCGCCGCGCCGAGCACAGCGAGCGGGTGTCGCGCGACGTGGTGATCGCGCTCGATCAGGAGCACGGCCGCCAGCGCCTGCTCGCCGGCGAGCCGATCCGCGCCGCGATCTACCTCGATGCCGCGGTGCGGGCCGGCGGGCGCGGCGCCGCGCTGACCTACCTGTTCGCCCGCGCGCTCGCGATCCTCGACAAGCAGGAGCTCGCGCTGGTCGGCCACGCCGGCGCGGTGCGCGACGGCGGCTTCAGCCCCGACGGCGCGTGGCTGGTGACCGCCGGCGAGGACCGCACGGCGCGGATCTGGGACGCCCGCACCGGCCGCGCGCTCGCCGTGCTCGCCGGCCATACCCGGTGGATCTGGGTCGCGCGGTTCAGCCCCGACGGAGCGCGGGTCGTCACCGCCAGTCTCGACGGCACCGCCCGGCTGTGGGACGCGGCCACCGGCCGGCTGATCGCGGTGCTGCATGACGGCACGCAGGTCAGCGACGCGGTGTTCGCCGGCTCGGAGCTCTACCTGAGGAGCGAGGCACCCACCGTCAGCCGGTGGAGTGCGATCA
>VBLP01000419.1:0-27645 GCA_005887925.1 Deltaproteobacteria bacterium
ATGCTGCCGGTCGTACGCAGGGTCGTGACCCCGGCCGCCAGGTACAGCCGCGGCGACGAGAACATCATCTCGGGCACCACGAGGGGCGGCTCCCACGACCACTCCTCGTCGTAGTTGGGCCGCGCGATGTAGAACAGGTGATCGTGCATGCCGACGATGCCGGGCATGACCGACGCGCCGTGCAGGTCGAGCACGGTGGTGCCGTCGCTCGGCGCGACGTCCGCCCCCGGCTGGATCGCCGTGATCTTGCCGTGCTCGACGACGACGTTGCGGTCCTCGGCCGGAGGATGACCGGCGCCGTCGATCACGCGGACGTGGGCGAGCACCACGCGCGGCGTCGACACCTTGACGTAGGTCTGCACCGTCTTTGGCTCGGGGCGCGCGGGCGGCGTGGCCGGAGCCGCCGGCGCGGGAGCGGGCGCAGCGGGAGCCGGCGCGGCGGCCGGTGCACTCGGCGGCGCGGGCGATGCCATCGCGGTCGCGGCCGCGGGCGACGATGCCGCCGGTTGCGCCGGAGGCGGCGTCGGCGCGCAGGCGGTGACGATCGCGAGAGACAGGGCGGCGCGGGCAAGGGGCGGCATCGCCGGCATCTTCCACCACTCGCGCCCGGGTGGCAGCGCCTCTCGATCGATTCCGCGGCCAACCGACCGACCGACCGTGCGTGCACCGCGGTCCTGTGGGTCACCCGCACGCGGTCTCGGCGCCTCTGGCGGCCCCGCGCAATCGCAGCCCCCGCGGCCGGTCAGCTCGCGCTCGCGCCCACCGTGCCACTGCACCGGGAGGGCGTGCGAGATCACGGTCGAGAGGCCCAGCTGGTGATCTCGGCGGCGAGGTGCTACCTCCGCCCCCAGCGCACCACGATCCGACCGGCGCACGATCGTCGCCGAGATCCGCGGGACAACTCGCGTTGTGCGTACCACCGCCGGCGCCGTGGGTCCACGTGCACTGCGGCACGCTCATTGCAATTTAGTTACACATGGGCTCCCCGATCGGCGGCGATGGAGCGGCCCGCGATCCGCGTCCGGTGTCCGGACTCCTGGTCGGCCTGGTCGCGGCGGCGCTGTCCGGATGCACGCCCGCACCGCCGGCGCACGAGTCCGCGATCCGGAGCAAGCTGGACGATCACAGCGATCCCGCCGTCGCCGCGATCCGCGTCCTCGGCATGTATTCGTGGTGCACCGCGACGCTGATCTCGCATCACACCGTGCTGACCACCGGGCACTGTGGCCTCGGCGACATGGAGGCCGCGTTTGGGACGAACGTCGACCAGCCCGACCAGAGCATCCCGATCACCACCGTCGCCGTCTACGCGATGCCCGCACACGATGGCAAGCCGATCGACGTCGCCGTGATGCAGCTCGCCTCCGATCCGGTCGGCATCGCGCCGCTGCCGCTCAACGCCGCGCCGCTCACCGACGCCGACCTCGGCCACCCGATCCGCCACGTCCGCTTCGGCGCCACCAGCAACGCCCCGACCAACGACAGCGGCATCAAGCACTCGGTGCGCAACGCGCTCGATCGCATCGACACCACGCTGACGCTCGGCGCCCAGGCCACCGAGACCGTTGTCAGCGTCGTGTCGTGGGGCCCCGACTGCGACTTCCTCGACGACGGCTCCGACGACCGGGTCGACACGATCAAGGACTGGATCATCGAGACCGTCAGCGCCTGGGATGCGCCACCGACCTTCGGCCCGCCGGGCAGCACCGGCAGCGGCGCCGGCAGCGGCGCGAACGGCGGCCCCGACGGCGGCGGCGACGACGGCGACCATGGCAGAGCCACCGCGGTCGCCGGCTGCTCGGCGGGGCCCGGTACGCTCGGCGGCCCCGCACTGTCGCTGCTCGCCCTCGCCTGGCTACGGCGCCGGCGGCGCGCTCTGAGCTGAGTGGGCGCATCGACTCCGAACGCGCGAGGCGGTCGAGCGGTCGCTGGATCGCATTCGCGTCGACGCCGCGATTCACGCGTGTTAGCGTGGGTCGATGTCCGGGAGGCGGGATGTCCAGGCGGACCGAGCTCGAGGCGAGGAGGCGTACCAGCCGAGCTACATGAACAGCTGGGCCGTCGTCATCGGCATCGACGCGTACGTCCATCACCCTCCCCTGACGTGCGCGGTGCAGGACGCCATCGGGGTCGCCCGCGTCCTGGTCGAAGACCGCAAGTTTCCGCCGGAGCACGTGTTCCTGGTCGTCGACGGGTCCACCGACGAGCTTCGAGCGGATCTGAAAGGGTGGTTCGCAGCGAACGAGCGCCGGCTCGGCGCGGCCTCGAAATCCGCCACCAAGCTCGAGATCGAGAAGCTGCTCGTCACCAGGCTCGCCGAGCTCACCAAGCCCGACGATCGCGTGATCGTGTACTTCGCCGGCCACGGTCGTCCACGCTCCGTCCCCGACGGTACGCCTCAACCGCATCTGGTTCCGGTCGGTGCCGAAGCAGACCACTGGCACGAATACATCGACCTGAATGGCCTGCTCGCGCAAGCTCGATACGTCCAGGCCAAGCACGTCTTCTATATCCTCGACGCGTGCTGTGCCGGGCTGGCCGGACTGCGTGGTTCCGAGAGCTCGGCCGGGCTGGACGAGCTGTTGCGACGCAGGGCGCGCCAGTGCCTGACTGCGGGTACGAGCGATCAATACGTGGCCGACCGTGGCCCGGATGGACACTCGGTCTTCACCGGACATCTCATCCAGGTGTTGCGCACCCCCGGTCGGCTCACCGGGACGCGACTCATCGCGGACGTCAAGCACCGCGTCCTCGGGGAGGCCCATGCGACGGGGCAGACGCCCGATGGCTTCCCGCTATCTGGCCACCGCGGTGGAGACTTCGTGTTCTCGACCCTCGACGAATCCTTCATCGAAGGGGGCGTATGGCCCTCCTCGAGAAAACCATCGTTTCCATCCTCCCCACGAGGATGGGCCCTCTATCGCATCTGGTTCTTCCTGATCTCATCGATCAGCATACTGTCCCGAGTGGCGATGTGGCGACACCGAGGGCGATCGTTGACGAGTGGTCTGGACCGCGCGTTGCTCCACGTCTATCGCAAGCAGCTCGCACGCTCGTCGGAGCTCCAGCTGGACATCCCCGGTCGATCGTTTCGTGCGGCGATCGATGCCATCTTCGTCTCGACACAGCTCCACGTCCGAAGAGATCTACAGCAGCAACCGGCCATCCGTGATCCCACCGCCAAGGACGGCGTCCTGTCGGGCTCTCTGTCCGATCTGCTGTGTCGTCGTGATGCGCGCGTCATTCTTCTCGGGCCCAGTGGTGCGGGAAAGACCACGCACGCAAAGCACGCGGTACTTCACATCTGCCGGTCGTCACCGGATCTGGTCCCCGTCCTCGTCGTCGCTCACAGCCTGACGGCGCTCGATGTCCGCACCGCCGTGGCGTGGGCGCTGCAGCGTCATCTCGGAGAGCGTCTCGGCAGCCGCCTCGCCCGGCGAGCCTTCGAGCAGAAGCGGATCGTGCTCGTCTGCGACGGCCTCGATGAGGTCGGACCGATCCTGGCCGATCGTGCCGCATGCGCTATGACCGCGACATGGGCCAGCTCGACGAGACCCGGTTCGATGTCGCGGTGCGGACCGGCTGCCCGACCTGCGGTGCCGCAGCACTGGACATCCGCAGCTTCCTCGACCGCCGGCTGAACCTCATGCTCGGCGAACCCAACGACGAGGGTCGCTGGGTCCACGACGGCGAGAAGTTCATCGACGGCACCTACCGGATCGCATGCGCGAGCTGCGGCCATGTGGTGTTCGCCGACGACGCCTGTCCGCGCTGCCACGCCCCCGGCGGCCTGGCCCGCGCGCTCGGCGATGCCAGCCGGCTCGTCGTCCCGCGACGCTGCGCCGCGTGCAACGAGACCGAGCTTCTCGCCGTGGCGCTGGCCGCCGCGACGGTGCGCTATAGCGGCGGCCGCGCCGCGGCACCGAAGCCGCTCGGCGAGATCGGCGACTCCGGCTATCACATCGTCGCGTATGCCTGCGAATCGTGCGATGCGGCAGTCCTCGCGCAGAGCTGCCCGCTGTGCGACGCCCCCGGCCCGCTGCGGCAGCGCCCGTAGGCGCACCAGCGCGTGCCGCCGCCGCGCGGCGTGTCAGAGCGCCGGGCTATATGTCTCGCGATGAGCTTTGGACGAAATCCCCACGTGGCGAAGGCGGAAGCCGCCGAGCAGAAGGCGCTCGGCGCGAAAGATACGACGGCGGCGGCGCATGCGTGGCGCGAGGCCGGCCGGCTGTGGGAGCGCGCAGCCGACCGAGAAACCGACGCCAAGCGGCGGGTCGCGTACACCGTCAAGGCCGAGCGAGCCCGCACAAGCGCAGATGACCCCCAGCTCGCCTCACCGGCAAACAAGGATGGGCCGCCTGCCCCGACGAACTGAGCGGGATATCGTGCCGCGCATCATCGCGCCTGGCGGGTTCCGGACCCAGCCGTGGAAGAACGGCCGGGGTAACACGCGAAGGCGCTGGGAGCGCGGCATGGCAACCGCGGCTCGGTGGCTGATCGACTTGCCAGATCGCGGTCGGTGGAGTCGGTAGGCCCGGTCAGGCCAGTTGCACGAGTTGCGCAAGTTGGCTGAATCCGGTGGCTAATCGCTGGCCAGCGGATTGCTCGGTGGTCGGGCCATGCAGCGCGCCCTCTGGATCTCATTCGCCAGCATCCTGACCGCCTGTGGCTTCGCCGCCGATCCCGAAGCGAAGGGAAACAAGATCGACGACTACATTGCCTCGCTGCCGTACATGGCGGTCGAGCAGGCGTCGGTCGTGATGGGCCCGACGTCGCCCGAGCAGCGCGACGGCGACTACTCGTGCACGACGCAGAACCTCAAGGAGACCCGGCAGTACGATCGCATCGTCGCGTACGCGGCGAACTCGGACTCGATGTATCTGGGCGCGCTGATCAGCGCCGATTCGGTCAACAGCGGGCTGTTCACCCAGGTCGTGCTGCCGCGCGCACCGGCGACGATCTCGGTCAGCCTGGAGAACCTCGCCGGGACCAAGCAGGCGGTGATCAAGGATCCGAGCCTGTCGGCGTACCGCGAGGCGCTGTCGGGCATCCTCGACGCCGCGATCACCGGCTCGACGTCGGCGAACCTGTACTCGGAGATCGAGCAGGTCCACTCGGAGAACCAGCTCAACATGGCGCTGGGGATCCAGGCGAGCTGGGGGCTGGGGGTCGAGAGCCTGCGGTCGAGCTTCAAGTGGTCCGATCAGGAGATCCGGTCGCGCTACGTGGTGCGCTACACGCAGGCGTACTACACGGTCGATCTCGACGCGCCGTCTTCGCCCAGCGCGCTGCTCGCGCCGGTGGTCACGTTCGACGACGTGGCGAGCAAGATGGACGCGCAGCATCCGCCGGTCTACGTGTCGTCGGTGACGTACGGCCGCATGGTGCTGTTCACGTTCGAATCGCAGTACTCGGCCGAGGAGATGTCGGCGGCGCTCGACTTCGCGTACTCGGGCGGCGTCGACGTCAAGGGCGACGTGTCGGTCACCTACAAGGACATCCTCTCGCAGAGCAAGATCACGGCGTACATCCTGGGCGGCGATGCCGGCTCCGCGGTCCAGACCATCGACAGCTACGACGCGCTGATCACGTTCATCAAGTCGGGCGGCAACTACTCGCGGCAGTCGCCGGGCGCGCCGATCGCCTACAAGCTGTCCTATCTGCGAGACAACTCGCCGGCGCGGATGTCGTTCACCACCGACTACACGGTCAAGGACTGCGTGCGGGTGTCGCAGCGCGTGCAGGTGACCTTGCAGAGCATCCAGGTCGAGCAGGCCAGCGACGGCGTCGGCGATCACACGCTCGAGGTCTACGGCCAGATCACCGCGCAGGGCACCGACGCGCAGATGCTGTTCAACAAGGACGGTAGCCATCACGTATCGATCGGCCAGGGCCAGCTGTTCGGCGGCGGTGACACGCCGATCGCGCAGGCGGTGATCGACGTGTCGCCGCGGCCGGGGCAGTCGGTCCGCCTCCACGCCCACCTGTTCGATCAGGACACGTTCTCCGACGACGACCTCGGCGACGAGATCTCGAGCAACCTGTTCGAGACCGGCTGGCGCAAGGACGTGACGATCACGCTGACCAGCGGCAGCGGCATCCTGCACATCAAGCTATCGATGGCACCGATCTGACGCGCGATCGGCGGAGTGGGCTCGCCGCGCTGCGTCGGCATCACCGGCGTTCGCTGCTCCGCGCCTCGCGTCGAGCGGTTCAGTCGATCAGCATGCTGACCTGGAAGTCGTGGGGCGCCTTGAGGCCCTCGACCGAGAACGAGCTCTCGCGGATACACTCGAGGAGCTCGGGGTCGTCGATCTGGTTGCCGCGTGCGGGCGTCACCGACACGATGATCTTGTGGTTCTCGGTCGGCGCGACGGTCATCGACAGCGCCAGGGTGCCGTGGAGCCGCGGGTTGCGCGCCTTCGCCTGGTCGATGCACTCCGACATCAGCGGCGTGAGCTCCTTGTTGAGCTGCTTGATCGCGGGCGCGGCCGGTCGCACCGGCGCCACGGGATCCACCGCCGGGGCGGGCTGTGCCGGGCGCGTGCTCGGAGCGCCGGGTCGCGGCGTGGGATCGGCGGTGCCATCGGGGGCGGCCGGCGCCGGTGGGGGCGCGGGGTCGGTGCGCGCCGGATCCGGGGACGGCACCGTCGATGGGTGGCCGGTGACACCGGCGGGCTCGGCCGGCGCCGCCGCGCTCGGCGGTGCGCTGGCGTGGGTGGCCTGCGTCGTCGGATCGCCGCCGCGAACGAGCCACCACACCAGCACGGCCAGGACCGGCACGATCAGCCAGCCGAGGCGACGGGTCACGACCGGCCTCCTGCGCGGCGCACGATGACATGCGCGCAGCGGCGGCTGCTTCGGGGATGGCCGCTGATTCGATCGCTGCCGTTCATTCGAACCTCTCCGTACGCGGCATAGCATGCTCCCCTCGCCCCGCGGTACCGCCGGCGCGGCCGTCACCGTATGCTCGCGGCGTGCAGATCGACGTCCTGACGAGCGGGTCCGCGCGCTCGGCCGCGCCGCGGCGGTCGTGTTCACCCACGGCCACTGGGACCACGTGATGGGGCACGCCGCGCTGCCCGAGGCGCCGGTCTATGTCAGCCGCGTGCTCGCCACGTCGATCGCGCGGGGCGATCCGCGCGCCGCGAAGTACCTCGACGACGCGCGCAGCTTCGACTCGCGCTGGTACGTGCCGCGGCCGTCGGGCTATCGCTGGCCGGACGCGCTGCGCGGGCTGGCCGAGGCCGAGCGCGCCGACGTCGCCGGGCTCGCGCTGCGCAGCCTCGAGCTCCCCGGCCACAGCCCGGACGGCCTGGGCCTGGTCGCCGACGACACCTTGCTGGTCGGCGACTACCTCTCGCCGTGCGAGATCCCGTTCATCGACGACGCGCGCGCCTACCGCGGCACGCTGGCGCGCCTGATCGAGCTCCTGCCCGGCGTTCGCCGCGTCATCCCCGGCCACGGCCCGCGGCTCACCGCCGACGAGGCGCTCGCGGTCGCCCGCGCCGATCTCGACTACGTCGATCGCCTGCTCGCCGCGCGCGATCTCGCCGCCGCGCACGCCGTGCCGATGCCGCGCGCCGCCGACGTCACCGGGATGATCGATCACCACCGCGACAACGGCGCGACCGTGCTGCGCCAGACCGGCTGAGAGCGCGCGCCGCGCTGCCGTGGCTCAATCAGCGGGCCTGCCGGGCGCGGGAGCCGACGGCGCGGCGGGCGAGCTCGGCGACGTCGCCTCGCTGCGCTCGAACATCAGGATGTGATCGCCGGGCATGACCTCGGCGTCGAACACCCGGTACGGCGCGCGGCCCGCCTTGATCTCCTGGAGCAGCAGCCAGTCGGCGTAGAACCCGGCGCGCGCCTCGGCCAGGTCGCGCCACGGCCGGTCGCGGTGCATCGTGGTCACGATCAGCGCCGGCGCGCGCGCGAGCACGCACTCGGTGCAGTGGCGCTCGTGGCCGATCCACTGCTTGGTCAGGAGCTCGGGCGGCACCGAGCGCCCGGCGCGCGCGATGTCGGGCTGGGTCAAGCCGACCAGATCGACGATCGGCAGCCGCGAGTAGTAGCCGATCGCGCCGATCGGCACCGTCGCCACCGTGGCCTTCGGGAAGTGCGCGCGCAGGTAGCTGCCGATCGCCGCCCACTCGACGACGCGCGGGCTGGCGTGCTGCGGAGCGAGCGCGTGCGCCGCCGCGGCCCGGCCGCCGGCCGCGATCGCGACCACCACGGCGGCGATCGCGGCCGCTGCATCGCGCCGGGCGATCCGCCGGGCGAGCTCGGCGATGCCGGCGAGCGCGAGCACGTAGAGGACCGGCACCAGCGGAAACATCAGCCGGCTGTACTCGAACAGATCGCCGCCGGTGCGCAGGAAGAACGCGACCCAGGCCGCGCTCGCGGCGAGGACGAACGCGCAGGCGCGGCGCGTCGGGCCGGCCGGCAGGAGCAGCGCGAGCGGCGCGGCGAAGGCGAGCGGGAAGTCCGCGACCGCATCGGCGATGTAAGCCAGCCCGAGCTCGCCGTGGCGCCAGGTTCCGCCGGCCTTGGCGTAGTAGGTGTTGGGGGCGAGCGCGCCGAACACCGCGTAGCGCGCGACGCAGATCGCGACGACGATGCCGGCGGCGGCGGCCAGGTACCGCGGCCTGCGCAGCGCCGGCAGGAGCGGCAGCGCGGCGGCGAACACCAGGCACTCGGGCCGGACCAGCAGCGCGGCGCCGATCGCGGCGATCAGGAGCCAGCGGCGCCCGGTGAGCGCGGCCACGCCGATCGCGGTGACCGCGGCCGCCGCGAGCGCGGTCTCCATCCCGGTGATCGCGTTGAGCAGCACGAAGTGATCGAGCGCGAGCGCCGCGGCGACCGACACCGCCAGCGCCGCCGGCAGCCACCCGGGCTCGCGACCGCGCCCGGCGACCACCGCGGCCCACACCGCGAGCGCGAGCGCCGCCGCCAGGCTCGCCGTGCAGATCACCTGGCTGAGGTCGATCAGCTGGTGCGTGACGAGGCCGCCGAGCCAGAGCAGCGCCAGGTACAGGGGGCCCGTGAAGCCCTCGACCGGCGCGTCGCCGCAGTTGAAGCGCAGCCCGCACCCGGCCTCGAGGTTCTTGACGTAGCGCAGGTAGATGAACGCGTCGTCATACACCCCGCCCCAGTGGTCGAGCGCGAACCGCCACAGCGCGACCGCGATGATCGCCAGCGACACCGCGACGGCGATGGCCGTGGCCCGGGCGCGCACCCGAGCACCATACCATCCGCCCGCAGCGGTCGCCGCGCCCGTGCTCGTCCGACCCTCTACGCCGGTGACCTCGGCCTCACGGCAGCGGCGTGCAGTCGTTCACCGGCGGCAGCGCCGTGCCGACCGGCGTGTCGAGCGACGGCGAGCTCGCGAAGTCGAACAGATCGAGCAGGTTGTGGGCGCGGCGGTCGCGCTCGGTCAGGTGCTGGTCGCGCGGCATGAACACGGTCTCGACGAACGCGAGCATCGACGTGTGGTCGGCGACCGTGTGCGAGACGTACTGCGGCTTCGCGAACGGCGACACCGCGATGAACGGCACGCGCACGCCGAGCTGGTCGAACTTCGCACACTCGGCCGGGTACGGTCCGGTCGGATCCGCCGCCAGCGCGGGGCACAGCTGGATCGCGATCGCGACGCTGGTCTGCGGATCGCCCTCGAGGTTATCGCTGCACTCGGCGCCGCCGCCCGGCTGAAGGCTCGCCGGCGGGTTCGACAGGTCCTCGCACTGCCCGGGCTGGATCGCGTCCGGTGGGACCGCGTGCGGCGGCCGCACGTGGTCGTACGCGCCGCCGTGCTCGTCGTAGACGATGAAGATCACCGAGTCGGCCCAGTGCGGCCCGTTGCGCACCGCATTGACCACCTGCGCGACGAACGCCTGGCCGCGCTGGATATCGGTCGGCGGGTGCTCGTCGTTCTCGAGCGCCTTGCCGAACAGGCCGAAGTTCGGATCGACGAATGACACCTGCGGCAGATCGCCGACCCCGGCCGCCTGGGCCAGGAACACCGGCAGCGGCAGGAAGTGCGGATCGATCAGCGTCGTGCCGAACGGCCGGAAGCTCGCGCCCTGCGGCACGTCCTGGAAGTAATCGGCCCACGACACGTTGTTGCGCTCGAGCAGATCGAAGATCGTCCCGTTGATCGGCTGGTAGCCGTCGAGCGGCGGGATCTGGTCGCTGGTGGTCAGGTGGCCGAATGACGTCGCCGCCGCGAAGTACGCGCGGTTGGGAAACGTCGGACCGAGCACCGACGAGAAGAACCGATCGCTGATCGCGAAGTGCTGCGCCAGGTCGTAATAGAACGGGATCTCGTCCTGGTTGTAGAACCCCATCGTCTCGTCGTCGGTCGGCGATTCGACGCCGCTGTCGACCTGCTCGTTCTCGTCGTTGACCCGGACGAAGCCGTTCATCAGCGCGTGGCGCCGGGTGTCGTTGGGCTGGTCGAAGTTGACCTCGCGGTGCGTGCCGATCCACTCGTGGTCGAGATCCGGCTGGATGCAGCGATTCCGGTCATGGAATGCGAACACCGTGCTGCCGTCGTCGTCGAGGTTGGCGTTGCTGCACTGCAGGCCGCCGGCCGCACCGACCGTGCAGCTGAGGCCGTCGACGCAGCCGTGGTCGTCCTTGCTGCAGCCGGCATCGTCGGTGCCCGCCGGCTGGTGATACGGAGTGCCCGGCGCATAGGCCAGCGCGCCGAAGTAGTGGTCGAACGACCGGTTCTCCTGCATCACCAGGATGACGTGCTTCACCTTGTGAACACCGCTGCGCGCGATGTCGGTCGGCTCGATCTGCGTCGCAAGATCGACCGCCGGATCGGTCGCCGCACAGCCGGTGAACAGACACGTCAGACCGCCGGCCAGATAGCAAATCGACCGCGATGTCAAACCTGCGGCTCGCGCCCATGGGCTCATCGACATACTCCTGCGTTGGAATGATCTTGCAGTAGGTTTGACGTATCACGCGCATTCGTGATCGACGGCGCGCCGACAAATCACCGTCAGCTCATCGAGCGCGTGCAGCTCGGCGATCACCGGGCGAGATCGCACATCACGCGCGCGACCGGCTCGCTTCTGTGTGCCATTCATATGCTGACTGCCATCTCGGTTGACAGCGATTGCATACGACGTCTGGTGCGCACCGAGCACAGCGCGCGCCGGCGCTCGGCGCGCCCGTTCGAGCGCAGTGCATCGTGCTTGACGAGTCGCTCGCTGCCGGCACGGGGTCCGGGGAGAGCTCGTGACGTGGGCCGAGCTGCGCCTGGCTGGCTCGTGTCGATGGAGCGGAGCCGATCGTGCTCGACGTCAGATCGCTCGCCCAGGTGGTTGGAGCGGCAAGGCGCTTCGCGACGCGATCCGCGAGATGTAGGACACGCGGCGACCCGGGAGAACCCTCATGCGCGGTGTCGGCGCCCGACGATCAGGCGCGGCACGCGGCACGTCGCGGACGCCGCACAGCGCGGAGGGGATCCGCGTTATCCTTGCGGCGTGGTGGACGCGCGCAGCTTCGGTCGCTACCGCGTGACCGGTACGCTCGGGACCGGCGCGATGGGCGAGGTGTTCGCTGCGGTCGACGACGTGCTCGGCCGCGAGGTCGCGGTCAAGACGCTGCGTGGGCACGGCTCGGCGCTGGCCGCGCGCATCCTCGACGAGCGGTTCCGGCTCGAGGCGCGCGCGATCGCGCGGCTGCACCATCCGGGGGTGGTCCAGCTGTTCGACCTCGACCTGACGGCGGAGCCGCCGTACCTGGTGATGGAGCGGGTCGCGGGCCCCTCGCTCAAGGACCGGCTCGCGGCCGGGACGCTGCCGCTCGACGAGCTGCGCACGCTGGGCATCCAGATCGCCCGCGCCCTGGCGGCCGCGCACGCGGCGGGAGTGGTCCACCGCGACGTCAAGCCGGCCAACATCCTCGCGGCCGGCGCGGGGATCTGGAAGCTCGCCGACTTCGGCGTGGCGCATGTTCCGGACTCATCGCTGACGTTGACCGGGCAGTTCGTCGGCTCGCCGGCCTACGCGCCGCCCGAGGCGCTGGTCCGTGGCCAGTCGGGCCCCGCGGGCGACATCTACGGGCTGGGCGCGACGCTGTACGAGGCCGCCGCGGGACGCTGGCCGCGCCGCGATGCCCTGACCGGCGCGCTGCTCGCGCCGCTGCCGCCGCTCGCCGATCTGGTACCGGGCATGCCGGCCGGCGTCGGGGCTGCGATCGATCGGGCCGTGGCGCTCGAGCCGGAGCAGCGGCCGTCGGCGGGAGAGCTCGCGGACGCGCTCGCCGGTGCGCCGGTCGGCGCCATGGATGCCGGCATGGCTGCAAGCGCTGGTGCACCGGCCGGCGCAGCAGATGCCAGCGCGGCTGGGCTCGCTGGCGCGTCCGCAGGCGCAGCAGAGGACGGTGCTGCCATGATCGCGGGTGCCGCACATGCCGGGGCGGTGATCGCCGGTGCGCCGGTCCGTGCGGCGGACGTCCGCGCGGCCGTGATCGCCGGTGCGACCACAGGCGCGCCCCGTACAGGTGTGGCTGGGAACGCCAGAGCCGCCGATGCCGGCGCCGCTGTGATCGCCAGCGCGGCGGACGTCGGCGCGACCGGGATCGCCCATGCGTCCGCAGGCGCAGATGCCGGTACGCCGGCCGGTGCCGCAACATCGGGGGTGGCCGTGATCGCCGGTGCGCCGGCAGCGCCCGGTCTCGCCGCGCGTGCTGATGCGTCCGATGCCGGCGCGGTCGCGGTCGTCGTGGCTTCGCAGGCTGGCATCGCGCCGGTCGCGCTGCCGACCCCGCCGCGCGGACTCCGGCGCTGGATGCCATGGGCGCTGGGCGGCGCGATGGCCGTGTTGATCGCGGTGCTGGCGAGCCGTGGCTCGTCGACGGCGGTGATCCCGCTGGCGGCGCCGCCAGGCGCGTTGGCCGACCCGCGGCCGCCTGAGGCCGAGGACATCGTGATCGCGCCGCCGGCCGGGATGAACGGCAAGCAGACGCACGACTGGAACAAGATCGTCGACGAGCTCGAGCGCGGCCACTACGACGGCGCGCGCCACAAGCTGCGCGAGTTCGAGGACAGGTACGGCCAGACCGACGAGACGCGGGCGCTGGGGCCCCAGCTCGACGCGCTCGGTCCCGACGTTCCGCGCGGTCCCGATCGGCCGCACAGAGAGGGGCATGGTCGCGGCAAGAACCACCGCGGCGACTGACCGGGCGCGCGCTGCCTGCGTCACACGCGAACGCGTCGTCGCTACCGAATGTGTCGGAGGCGTTCTCGGCGAGGCGACCACCGGCGTTCGGCCGGCGTGAGCTGGGCCACGAGCCGCCGCGTGATGAGACCGACATGCGCGTGAAGCGACCACCTCGCCGCTGCGAGCCCGCGGATGAACCCTGGACAGCAATGGCGTGTTTTCGACGCCGGGCGTAGCTCGCGTTCACACCGACGCGGCGATCACAGCGCTGCATTCTCCAGTAGCCGCGCGGGCTTGCGCGGCGCACCGACAGACCTGTCGCGGCAAGGTCTGGCAATACCATGTCGGAGGTCGCTGGCACGGCAGTTGGAGTGTCAACGGACTCCATGCGCAGACCTATCACTTCGCTTCTGGCCGTTGCGGCCCTCTCGTCCTTCGCAGGGCTCGGCTGCACCGACGACCCGCCGACGCCGCCCGAGCTCCGCTCGCAGATCTCGAGCGACCTCGGCAACGTCCTCCACGAGACCAACGCCGCGTTCGCCGGCGGCACCGCGTCGGTGCCCGGCACGACCGCGCTCGCGATGGTCGACCGCGTGCTCGGCAGCGACACGACGCTGAGCCTGCGGGTCCACGAGCTCGCCGCGCCGTTCGTCGGCGGAGACCCGAAGGCCGATCCCCCGGCCAACGACCTGATCGACGCCGACGCCGAGATCTCGTATCTCAACGATCAGCTGTTCACCGACGCCAATCACGTCGGCAACGGCGTGTACCAGGTCCCGGCCTCGCTGGTCTGCAGCCAGACCACCGTCGACGCCAGCGGCAACCCGGTCAAGACCATCGATCCGAAGTGCGCCGACCAGCTCGCCAAGGCCGACCTCCGCATCCGCGTCGCCCGCGACGACGGCGCGCTGATCTTCGCGATCCAGGTCGACGCCGATCACGACGAGCCGCTGCGCTTCACGCTGACCCACACCTCGGTCGCCGTCACGGTCGATCTCGACGGCATGCAGCGCGCGATCGTCGCGCTCGCGGCGGTGTTCGGCCAGGACGTGCCCAACATCGACCTCGCCGGCCAGGCCACGGCCAAGCTCGAGATCCTCGGAACGGCGAAGGCCCGGGCGTCGATCACGATCGACCGCGACCTCTCGATCAAGGCCGCCAAGACCGGCGCGACGCTCGACGGCCCCGACGCGCTGGTGCTGACCTCGGCGAAGGCCAACGCGTTCTCGATCACGCTCGATGGCCACGCCAAGTCCGGCACGCTCGCGTTGGGCCTGGGCGAGACCACGCTCAAGCTCCCCGAGTTCACCAACAGCAAGCGCTTCGAGCTCGATCTGCCCGGCGCCACCGCCACGGCGACGTTCGCCCAGGGCCAGCCGCTCGCGCTGAGCCACATCGGCCTCGGCAGCCGGACCACGACGGTCTCGCTCAGCGGCGTCCGCGCCGAGACGATCGATCTCAACCCGCAGGACGGCCGCGCGTTCGACGCGACGGTCAGCGTGGACGCCGCGACCAGCAAGGAGACGATCGCCGTCACCCCGCGGCTCGACCTGCAGGTGTCGGTCGATCACGCCGTGCTCGGCGATACCCCGCCGGTCTACGACATCACGCGGGTGCAGCTCGAGGGCAGCGTGCGGACCAGCGACGCGAGCAACCAGATCGAGGTCGTGACCGGCTCGTTCGGCTTCACGACCAATCCCGCGGGCCACGGCTTCTCCGCGAGCGCCGGCCAGTGCGTGACGAGCAGCAGCGCGGTCGATGCAGCCACCGGCAGGTCGTACACCCAGTACACCGTCGGCGCCTGCCTCTAGCGACCGTGATCGGCCCCAACGGACATCCTATCGTCGTCCAAGGATTCTATCGCCCGAACGGCGCCGGGGGCTTCGACATCCCGAGCGTATTCCCCAGCACGGACCTCGGCGCCGGAACGATTCCGGTGCCCGGCGGCACCGGGCTGGGCGGGTCTCGCAACGTGGCGCCCCCGATCTATATCCACCCGCCCGCGTCGAACGACGACGGAGAGCGGCGGTGATGCACATCGTCGGCAAACCTCGATGACCCCCGAAGCACAACGACTCGATCTACTGGCCGCGACGCAGATCATCGCCGACGGCGAGGTCGCGCACTGCTGGGAGCTGGTCCGCGTCGGCATCCAGATGCTCTTCATCGGCACCGGCAACCTCGGCGAGCTCATCGGTCATCTCCGCGCCGGCAACGGCATGACGCTCGACGAGCTCACGATCGAGGTGGAGCCCCCCGGATCCGATCGCCTGCTTGTCGCGATCCTCGACGACCAGCGAGCGTGCTCGGCGCCGGAGATGATCGGCGAACTGGAGCGTCTCGCCGGACGGGCCGGTGCGGCGAGCCCAGCCGACGGTCGACCAACCAGTGGTGGTACACCCACTGGCACGCCGCCGAACACCCGCGCCGGTGGCGCCGAGTCGCCCGATCTGCTCGGTCTGCTCGCCGGGCTGCTCGGCACCACGCCGGATCGGCTGGCCGGTGATCCCACGGCCTATCGCGCCCAGGTCGAGCGCGTGCGTGCCGCCGCGGCCCGATGGCGCGAGGTCATCTCCGATCCGAACAGCGACGCTGCCGCTCGCGACTCGGCCGAGGCCGAGCTGCGTGCACTACTCGCGACAACCGGCGAGTACGCCACGGCGACTGCAGCGCGTCGGACCGAGGATCTCGAGGCCGCGATGCAAGCGCTCGGCGTTGATCCCAACCGGATCGCCGGCGCCCTCCGCACCATCGCTGACTGGCTCGAGAAGAGAACTCCTACCGCTGGCGCGGCAGTCGACCGCATGATCGCTGCACTCGACGCTGCGGCTGCTCCGTTCCTCGGCCGCCTCACTCCAGCCGCAGCCGACGCCGAGCGAGACCAGCGAGTCCGCGAATCGGCACGGGCCGCGATCGCGTCCCGTATCAAGCTGCCACCTTCGTGAGGGGCCATGGGCGATCTGTAGTCAGTGACACGGGTTCGCGAACGTCGCACAGCGGACCGGGTTGGCTCCGCCACCGACGACGACGATGCGATCGCCGACGAGCTGGATGGAGCAGGCCGGCCGATCCGGAGCTGACCTCGGCGACGGTGCGGATCCTGGCGCGCTCGAGGCACCCGACGCGCACGGTTCCCTTCAGGTCGACCGCGACCACCCGTACGGTACGGAGACCGCGTCGACCGCCCGGGTGGCGGTCTGCCAGGTCGCGAGGACGGCAGCGTGATAATTCGACGCGGATTGCGCGGCGATCAGCGCCGCGTTGCCGTCGACCGTCCTAGCCGCGCTCGTCCGCCAGCTCTCGCGCGATCACGTCCGGTTCTCCACGAAGGAGCACAGCTCGCATTCCATCCAGAGCAACGCGTCGTCATCGCGATCTGCGAGAGGTCGAGAATGCCGTCGTCGACCAGCGAGCGGACGATGGCCTCGAGCTTCGCCTGATCGTCTTCGAATCGATCCCCTCGCCGCATCGGCACAATATAGCGCAGCGTCCGGAAAACTCCTTCGAACCGAAGACGCTTCGCGGTGTCATCGGAGACGTTGCTGTGAGCATCGAGCGCTTCTGGTCATCGAAGCTCGATAGATCATGCGAAGCGCCGGTTGAACAGCGGATCGCGATCCGCTGGAACAGATCACGGATCGATCATCGCATCACATCGTGGTGCTTCGCAGACACGCCGCGATGCTCGGATCGAGGTCGCGGTCGGCGTCGGCGGCGAGCTCGAGCCACGCGGCGGCGACCCGGTGGCGCGCGGCGGTGCAGTAGACATCGGCGAGCGCCTGGCCCGCATCGCCGAGCGCAGCGGCGCGCGCGAGCGTGGCGGCCATCGCGAACAGCTCGTGGGCGATCTGCCCGGTCAGGATCAGCGTGCGCTGCCGGCGATGAAGCTCGTCGAGGTCGTGGCGGCTGCGCAGCGCGCGGCCGTGGCCACCGAGCCGATCGACCTCGCCGGCGACCGCCTCGAGGTGCGCGGCGTTGCGGCGCGACAGCCGCGGGTCGGCGACCGGGCCGGCGGGCGGCGCGGGCGCGGCCTCGCACAAAGGCAGCAGGCCATCGCGCACCGCGTAGTAGTCGATCAGGAAGTCGACGCCGCCGGCGATCCGGAACGCGCGCGCGTCGCGCACCGCGCGCTCGAGCGGCACCGCCGGCGCACCGCGCCGCGCCTTGCTCGCGGCGGTCTCGTAGCCCTCTGCGCTCATCAGCGACATCGTGCGATCGACGATGCGATCGCAGCTGCGCGACGCGAGGTTCTTGGCGGCGACCTGCTCGAACCAGCGCGTCGCGAGGTTGCCGTGGTCGAGCCCGATCAGCGCGGCGTGCGCGACGCTCTCGATCGCGAACGCCTCGGCGGCGTTGTCGGCGACGAGCCGGCGGATCGCCTCGTAGCCGGCGAGCGGCTGACCGTCGACGCGGCGGCGCGCGATGAACTCCGACGCCCAGCCGACGCAGCGCCTGGCCACGGCCAGGCTCGCGGCGACGATCACGTACATCCGGGCGAGCGCGCTGATCGGCTCGAGCAGCGGCGTGTCGCGCCAGTGCGGCTCGACGGTCGAGAGCATCGCCTCGGCCGGGACGTGGACACCGTCGAGCGCGAGCGCGGCGATCGGCAGCCCGCGCAGCCCCATCAGCTGCTGGACCAGGCGGACGCGGAACCCGGAGGCGCGGGTGTCGACGAAGAACACCCGCGTCTCGCGCGCGGCGTCGCCGCCCAGCGTGGCGGTGACCACGAGCAGATCGGCGATCGAGCCGTTGACGATGAAGATCTTCTCGCCGGTCAGGCGATAGCCGCCGGGGACGGGCACCGCCACCGTGGCCATGTGGGTGTTGCCGGCGCCGGTCGGCTCGCTGTCGGCCCAGCCCGAGACCGCGCCGGCGGCGATCCGGTCCCGCACGTAGTCGAGCGTCGGACCGGGCGGGATGATCGGCGCGACGGCGCCGGCGCCGAACCCGTTGTGCAGCGCGAGCACGTAGCCGGCCGGCAGACACCACGCCATCGCCGCCTCGATCGCGCGCATCACGTTGATGAACGACAGGCCGCGGCCGCCGAGCTCGGGGCCCGGCTGCAGGTTCAGCAGCCGGTGCGCGCGCAGGCCGTCGACGTACCCGCCGGGCAGTGCGCCGCCGGCCTCGACCTGCTCGGGATCGACGTGGCCGCGCAGGAACGCGCGGAGCTCGGCGATCACGGCGTCGCCGCGACCGAGGTCGTCGGCATCCTGGGTCGGGAACGCGGCCAGGAGGTCCCAGCGCAACCGGCCGGTGAACAGCTGGCCGACGAAGCCATGGCGGCTGCGCGCCGCGGCGGTCTCGGTCACGTGCATGGCAAAGCTCCTCGTGCGATCGCATCGATCAGCGGCAGGACCTGGGCGCGCGCGGTGCGGGTGTAGAAGTGCCCACCGTCGAGCAGGTGGAGCGCGAACGCCGCGCGCGTGTGGCGCTGCCACGCGGCGAGCTCGTCGCGGGCGATGTCGTCGGCGCGGCCGCCGAGCGCGACGATCGGGCAGGCCAGGGCGGCGCCGTCGACGAAGCGGTAGGTCTCGGCGAGCGCCAGGTCGGCGCGCAGCGGCGGCAGCACGAGCTCGTGGAGGTCGGGGTCGGCGAGCAGATCGCGCAGCGCGGCGTCGTCACCGTGGGCGAACCGCGCGATCAGCGCGGCGTCGTCGAGGTGCGCGATCGGCGCGAGGGTCGATAGCGCGTGCGGCGCGCGCGCCGCCGATACGACCAGGCACGCCGGCCCCGCGCCGCGCTCGTCGAGCCAGCGCGCGACCTCGAACGCGACGATCGCGCCCAGGCTGTGGCCGAACAGCACGAACGGTGGCTGGAACGCGACGGCGGCGGTCACCGCGTCGCGCACCGCGGCGATCGTGGGCAGCGCGGGCTCGTCCCAGCGGCCGCCGCGGCCGGGCAGCTGGATCGCCGCGACCTCGACGGAGGCCAGCTCGTCGCCCCAGAACGCGTACTCGCCCGGGGCGCCGCCGGCGTGCGGGAAGCAGTACAGCCGCGCCGCGGCGGCGGGGCGAGGCGCCCGGCAGACCAGCCAGCGCGACATCACACGCCCGGCTCGCAGGCATCGGCCATCGTGCGCACGCGGCCCAGGGGCGAGCGCACGAGCGGCAGCGACGACAGCAAGCTGCCGGCGCCGGCGATGACGAGCGCCGCGCGCACGCCGATCGCCTGCGACAGGAGGCCGCCCGCGAACGCTCCCGCCGGGATCATCCCCCAGATCAGGAACCGCACCGTCGCGTTCATCCGGCCCTGCAGCGCGAGCGGCGTGACATGCTGGCGGAGGCTGAGCTGGTTGACGTTGAACACCACGACGCCGAACCCGGCGACCCCGAGGCTCAGCATGATCAGGACCGGCGCGGTATGCGGCGTCGCCAGGGTCAGGAGCAGCACGCCGCTGCCCGGCAAGATCGACGCGCCGATGATCGCCGGACCCACGCCGTGGCGCCGGACCAGCCGCGCGTTGCTGGCGATGCCGATCAGCGCGCCGAGGTTGGCCACGCTGAGCGCCGCGCCGTAGACCGCCGGCGACAGCCCGAGCTCGCCGAGCGCATAGACCGGCACGAGCGCGCGCAGCGTGGCGTGGCGGGTGACGTACGACAGGCCCTCGCGGATCTGCGGGCCGATGCGGTCGGTGGCGGCGGCGGTCCGCGCGGGTTCGCGGCGCCGGATCCCGACGAGGATCGCGGCCGAGGCGACGAAGCTCGCGGCGTCGGCCAGCAGCGCGAACGGCGCGCCGACCAGCTTGACCAGCACGCCGCCCAGGCCGGGCCCGGCGAGCTCGGCCATCGAGTACGACGTCTGCAGCTTGGTGTTGCCCTCGATCAGCTGGTCGTTGTCGACCAGCGCGGGCAGGTACGACGGGTGCGCGGTGTCGGCGAACGTGGTGAGCGCACCGTGGACGAACATCACCGCGCCGAGCAGGCCGATCGACAGCGCGCCGGCGAGGTGCGCGACCGGGACACAGCCCAGCACCAGGGCGCGGCCGACGTCGACGGCGACCAGCAGGCGGCGCAGCGGCCAGCGATCGACCAGCGCGCCGACGGGCAGGCCGATCAGCAGGAACGGCAGGTAGCCGCACGCCGTGATCGCGCCGACCTCGACGGGCGAGGCATGCAGCAGCAGGATCGCCATCAGCGGCACGGCGAACACGGTGACCTGCGAGCCGAGCAGGCTCACGCTGTGCGCGATCCACAGCCGGAGGAAGTCGGCGTGCCGCCACAGGCTGCGACCGGTCATGAGGGCTCCCGCTGGGCGCCCGGCGAGCGCCGGGCGTGGGGGGTGGGGACCTCGACGGCTGCGCCGGCGGAGCGGGGCGCCTCCCCGGTGGGATCGACATGCGCCGTCTCGCCGGCGATCCAGCTCGCCAGGCCGGCGACCGTGCGCGCCTGGAACACGGTGCGCGGCCGCACCGCGACGCCGGGGAACGCGGCGCGCAGCCGGGTCGCCAGCTGCGCCGCCATCAGCGAGTCACCGCCGCGCTCGAAGAAGTCATCGTGCGCCGCCACCTCGGCGAGGCCCAGGACCTCGCCGAAGATCTCGGCGACGCGGAGCAGGACGGCGCCGTCGAGCGCGATTGAATGATCCGGATCTGGAGCGCAAGGCGAAGCCGTGGCGGCGCTCCCAGGTGCGTGCACCGGGTTTCCTGCGGCATCGCGCTCGTGCGCGATCGATCCGATTACCCGGCCGTTCGCCCGATCGATCGGGTCGGACGCGGCGCCGCCGCCGGTCTCGCCGCTCCTGGGTACGAGTACCGGGTTTCCTGCGGCATCGCGCTCCTGCGCGACCGATTCGATCACCCGGCCAGTCGCCGGGCCGTTCGCCCGATCGATCGGGTCGGACGCGTTGCCGGCTGCCGGGCCGATCATCCGGCTGGTCGCTCGATCGATCGGGTCGGACGCGTTGCCGGCCGCTGGGCCCATGATCCGGCTGGTCGTGCGATCGATTGTCTGTCCGGTCATCGGACCGGTCGTGCCGGCGATCCGGCCGTTGGTTCGGCCGCTCGCAGGAATCGTCTCCGGCTCCTGCAAGACGCCGTCCGGCCGCGCGAGCGCGTAGGTCTGCCGGTCGAACGCGTAGGTCGGCAGCGGGACCTTGCTGCGCGGCCCGTCGTGGATCGCCGGCCAGTCGATCGCGGCTCCTGCCGCCCACAGCCGGCCGACCGCCTCGAGCGCGGTGCGGTCATCGGGCGTGGGATCGGCGGGGTGCGGCAGCGTCGCGAGGATGACGTGGGCCGCCGCGCGCGGATGCTGGCGCGCGAGCTGGGTCAGCGTGCGCCCGGGCCCCGCCTCGATCACCGCCGCGCGCTCGCCGTCGAGCACCGTCGAGAGCGCGTCGGCGAATCGCACCGTGCGGCGGAGGTGGTGCGCGTAGTATCGCGGATCGGTGGCGTCGCGCGGCGAGATCCAGTCGCCGGTCATGTCCGAGGCCCACGGCAGCCGCGGCGGCCGGAGCTCGATCGCGCGGACCGCCGCCTCGAACTCGTCGAGCATCGGCTCGAGCGCGGGCGAGTGCGCGGGCCGCGGGATGTGGAGCGTGCGCGCCTCGACGCCGCCGGCCGCCAGCTCGCGGCGCAGCGCCTCGATCGCCTCGACTGGGCCGGCCACGGTGCACTGCGACGCCGCGTTGACCGCCGCGATCGACAGCGCGGGACCGAGGCGGCCGGCGAGCGCGGCCTCGGGCAGCGCGACGGCGAGCATCGCGCCGGGCGGCAGCCGGGCGAGCAGCCGGGACCGCGCGAGCACGAGCGCGAGCGCATCCTCGAGCGACATCACGCCGGCGACGGTCGCTGCCGCGAACGCGCCGAGGCTGTGACCGACCACCGCGTCCGGCGTCACGCCCCACGCGCGCCACAGCTCGGCGAGCGCGACCTCGATCGCGAACACGGCGACCTGCGCCACGTCCATGTCGGCGAGCCGCTCCGCCGCCTCGGTGGCGCCGGCAGCGTCGGGATACAGCACGGCGCGGAGATCGAGCGCGAGCGCCGGCTCGGCGAGGTGCGCACAGCGATCGACCACATCGCGGAACGCGTGGTGCGTGCGATACAGCGCGCGCGCCATGCCGACGCGCTGGCCGCCCTGTCCGGGGAACATCAGCACCAGGCGCGGCGCGCCGTCGCGTGCGATCGCGGGCGGCAGCGGGCCGGACAGCGCGGCGATCGCGTCCACGACGCGGTCGCACACCGCGAACCGGCGCAGCGCGTGCTGCTGGCGGCCGACCTGCAGGGTCCACGCGACGTCGCCGAGGTCCGGCGGCGCGCCGCGCTCGACGGCGGCGTACAGGTGCGCGGCGAGCTGCGCGGCCATGCGATCGAGCGACGCGCGCGACGCGGCGGACAGCACGACGAGCTGCGGCCCGGAGGCCGGGCTCGCCGGCCGCGGCGGCGCCTCCTCGAGCACGGCGTGCGCGTTGGTGCCGCCGATCCCGAACGAGCTCACGCCGGCGCGGCGCGGCGTCGGACCGTCGGGCCATGCGCACGGCGCCGCGTTGATCGCGAACGGCCCGCGCTCGAGCCCGAGCTGGGGGTTCGCGGTGGTGAAGTGCAGGATCGGCGGGATCTGGCGACGCTCGAGCGCGAGCACCGCCTTGACGAAGCCCGCCGCGCCGGCCGCGGCGTCGGTGTGACCGAGGTTGGTCTTGATCGAGCCGAGCCAGCACGGCCCGGGATGGCCGGCGAATGCGCGGTGCAGCGCGGCGACCTCGATCGGGTCGCCCAGCGCGGTCCCGGTGCCGTGGGCCTCGATCAGCCCGATCGTGTGGGGCTCGATCCCCGCGGCGTCGTGCGCGGCGCGGATCGCCCGGGCCTGGCCCTCGATGCCGGGCGCAGTGAAGCCGATCTTGCCGTCGGCATCGTTGTTGACGGCGGAGCCGAGCAGCACCGCGTGGACGTGGTCGCGGTCGGCGAGCGCGTCGGCGAGCCGCTTGAGCACCGCGATCACGACGCCGTCCGCGCCGACCGTGCCCTGGGCGCGGGCGTCGAACGCGCGGCATCGCCCGTCGGGAGACAGGATGCCGCCCTCGGTGTAGCGGCCGAGCTGCACCGGGATATTGATCGTGGCGCCGCCGGCGAGCGCGACGTCGCAGTCGCCGGCGAGCAGCGCCTGGGCGGCGACGTGGATCGCGACCAGCGACGTCGAGCAGCCGGTCTGCACCGTGACCGCCGGGCCGCGCAGACCGAGCTCGTACGCCGCCCGGCTGGTCAAGAAGTCGACGCCGGTCGCGAGGCGGAGCTGCCAGTCGGTCGCGCCGGCGAGCTGATCGCGGTGCGCGCGGAGCAGCGCGAGGTACGGCGTCTCGCTGCCACCGGCGTACACGCCGATCAGGCCGGGGCAGCGCCGCGGATCGCAGCCGGCGGCGTCGAGCGCCGCGTACGCGGTCTCGAGGAACAGCCGGTGCTGCGGATCGAGCATGGTGGCCTCGAGCCGCGAGAACCCGAACAGCGCCGCATCGAACTGCTCGGCTCCGTCGACCAGGCCGGCGGCGCGGATCACCTCGCCCTCGTCCGCGACCACCGGCGCCCCGACCGGCGCGCCCGCCGCGTCGAAGAACGCGATCGACTCGCGGCCGGCGATCAGGTTGGCCCACAGCGCCTCGGGTGTGTCGGCTCCGGGCAGCCGGCACGCCAGCCCGATCACCGCGATCGCCGTGTCACCGGGCGTCACTCGGTCTCCCCGTCGCCGGTCCTGCCCGCGCCGAGGCGGCCGCGCCGGCCGGACAGCCGCGCGCGTGCGGCCGTGCGTGCCTCCGGGCGCCGCGCATCCGGGTCCGCGGTCGGCTCGCCGGCGAGGCAGCGTGCGAGCGCGCGGATCGTCGGGTGCTCGAACAGCGCGACCATCGTCAGCTCGCGGCCGAGCTCGCGGGCGATCGCGTGCTGGACCTGCGCGAGCAGCAGCGAGTTGCCGCCGAGGTCGAAGAAGCTGTCGTCGACGCCGATCTCGGCGGTGCCGAGCACGCGCTGCCACACCCGGGCGAGCTGGCGCTCGAGCTCCGTCGCCGGGCGCTGCCGCGGCGAGACCGGCCGGCGCTCGGCGAGCGGCAGCGCCGCGGCGTCGAGCTTGCCGTTCGCGGTCACCGGCAGCGCGCGGAGCGCGACGTACGCCGACGGCACCATGTACCCGGGCAGCCGGCGCGCGAGGTGCTCGCGCAGCTGCGCGTCGAGCCCGTCACGCCCTGCGTCGACGTCGTCGCGCGGCACGACATACGCGACCAGCGCGCCGCCGACCAGCCGGACGTGCGCGTCGGCCACCCCCGCGTGCCCGCGCAGCGCCGCCACGATCTCCCCCGGCTCGATCCGGTAGCCCCGTAGCTTGATCTGATCGTCGCTGCGGCCGCAGAACGCCAGGCTGCCGTCCGCCGCCCGCCGAACCCGATCCCCCGTGCGGTACATCCGTCCGCCGGCGAACGGATCGCGCACGAACCGCGCCGCCGTCGCCTCCGGCTGGTTCAGGTAGCCCCGCGCCAGCCCCGCGCCCGCCAGGTACAGCTCGCCTTCCACCCCCACCGGCACCGGCTGCTCCGCCTCGTCGAGCACGTAGCACGCCACCCCCGCGATCGGTCGCCCGATCCCCGGTGGCCCTTCCCCGCCCGGCGCGACCCGCCCCGACGTCGCCGTCACCGTCGCCTCGGTCGGCCCGTACTGGTTGTGCAGCTGCCACCGGATGTCCTCCGCCGGCCGACCCACCAGCCGATCGCCCCCCGACAGCATCACCTGCAGCGCCGCATCCGCCGGCCACGCCAGCCCCAGGAGCTGCTCGACCAGCGCCGCCGGCAGGTCGGTCATCGTGATCCGCTCCGCGATCAGCCAGCGCTGCAGCCGCGCCGCGATCAGCCGCGTGTCGCCGTCGGGCACCGCGATCCGCGCCCCCGCGGTCAGCGCCGGCCACAGCTCGGCGAGCGACGAGTCGAACGCCGGCGAGTACACCATCGTGGTCCGGCTGTCCGGCGTCAGCCCGAAGCTGTGCCGGTGCCACGCCACGAAGCTGGCCAGCGCCGCATGCTCCACCACCACCCCGCGCGGCGCACCCGTCGACCCCGACGTGTACATCACGTACGCCATGTCGTGGGCCGCCGGCCACGTGCGCGGCGCCCGGGACGCATGCCCCGCCGCCGCCACGCGATCGATGCGGACGCACGCGATCGCGCCGGCCGGATCGTCCGCCCACGCGGCGACGCGCCCGGCGGTGGCGGCATCGACCACGACGGCGCGCAGCGCCGCATCGCGGGCGATCGCGCGCAGCCGGTCGGGCGGGGCCTCGGGATCGAGCGGCACGAAGCCGGCGCCGGCGAGCCAGATGCCGAGCTCGGCGGCGACCAGATCCGCGCCGCGCGGCAGGCACACGCCGACGGTGACCTCAGGCCCGGCGCCCTGCGCACCCAGCGACTCTGCAACGCCGCAGGCGTGCGCCCACAGCGCGCCGTAGCGCACACAGCGGCCATTCGCCTCGGCGATCGCGACCGCCTCCGGCTGCGCGGCGACGACCGCCGCGAGCTCGGCGACGACGCTCGCGCCGCCGCCCGGAGCTGCCGGCGCGATCGCCTCTCGCAGCTCGGCGTCGCCGAGCAGCGGCAGCCGCCCGATCGGCGTCGCCGGTGCGGCGATCGCGGCCTCGGCCAGGCGGACGAACTGCGCCGCCATCCGCTCCATCGTCGCGCGCTCGAACAGGTCGGCGTTGTACTCCCACAGCAGCGTGATCCGATCGTCGGCGCGCTCGGCGCTGCCGAGGTGGCGCTGCGCGTGCGGGATCGCCACGACGTCGAGGTCGACCTTCGACGAGCCGTTGCCCTGCTCGTACACGGTGCACGAGGCCTCCCCGAGCTGCGGCTCCGGCACCACCGAGTCGTGGAAGCTGAACATCACCTGGACCAGCGGGTTGCGGCTCGCATCGCGCGGCAGCCGGAGCTCCTCGACGAGCCTGGGGAACGGATAGGCCTCGTGCGCGCTGGCATCGGCGACGGTCTCGGCGACCCGGTCGACCAGCGCCGCGAACGCGAGCTCACCCGTGACCTCGCAGCGGATCACGATCGTGTTGACGAACATCCCGATCAGCGACTCGGTCCGCCGCACGCCGCGGTTGGCGACCGCGGTGCCGATGCAGAGATCGGATTCGCGCGTGTAGCGGTACACGACGGCCTGGAACGCCGCCATCAGGATCGCGAACGGCGTGACGCCGCGGGCCTCGGACAGCGCGCGGATCGCCCCGGGCAGCGCGGGCGGCAGATCGAAGCGCACGATGTCGCCGCGGAACGACTGCGCGGGCGGGCGCGCGTGATCGGTCGGCAGCGCGAGCGCCGGCGGCGCGCCGGCGAGCCGATCGCGCCAGAACGCGAGGTCGGCCTGCATCTCGGGCCCGTCGAGCGCCTCGCGCTGCCAGCGCGCGAAGTCCGCGTACTGCACGGCCAGCTCGGGGAGCGGCGACGGCGCGCCCGCGGCGAACGCGTTGTACAGCGCCTCGAGCTCGTGCATCAGCACCGCGAACGACTCGCCGTCGTGGACGATGTGATGCTCGACCAGCACGAGCTCGTGCTCGCGCTCGGCGATCCGCAGGGCGAGCCAGCGCATCAGCGGCAGCTCGAACATCGTGAGCGGCCGGCGCAGCTCGCGGTGCACCAGCTCGTCGCGCGCCGCCGCGCGCGCCTCGGGCGGCAGCGCCGCGAGGTCGACGACCGGCACGCGGACCGGCGCGACCGGGCGGACCAGCTGCCACGGCTCGCCGCCGCGCTCCTCGTAGGTCGTGCGCAGGATCTCGTGGCGCCGCGTGATCTCGGTGAGCGCGCGCTCGAGCACCGCGAGGTCGAGCCGGCCGAGCACGCGGATCGTGGTCTGCGCCCGGTAGGCGATGCTGCCGGGAGCGAGCTTCTCGAAGAACCAGACCTGCTCCTGCTGCACGCTGAGCCGCTCGCACTCGCGCGCCTCGCGCGTGATCGGCCGCGCGGTGGCGGCGGCGGGCTCGCGGTGCCGGGCCTCGACCAGCTGTGCGAGCCGGCCGAGCTCGCGGTGGCCGAACAGCTCGCGCAGCGACAGCGCCACGCCGAGCTGATCCTCGATCCGGATCTTGATCTGCGCCGCCAGGAGCGAGTGCCCGCCGAGCGCGAAGAAGTCGTCGTCGAGCCCGACCGCGGGGACGCGGAGCACCGCCTGCCAGATCGCGGCCAGCGCGCGCTCGACCGCGCTGCGCGGCGGCGCGCCCGCGGGCTCGTGCGGCAGCGGCGCCGGCAGCGCGCGGACGTCCACCTTGCCGCGCTCGGTCACCGGCAGCTGATGCAGGATCACGAACGCCGCCGGGATCAGCGGCTCCGGCAGCCGCGCCGCGAGGTGCGCGCGCAGCGCCGCGTTCGCGGGAATCGCGCGATCGTCGCGCGGCACGACGTACGCGACCAGCGCGCCGCCGACCAGCCGGACGTGCGCGTCGGCCACCCCCGCGTGCCCGCGCAGCGCCGCCACGATCTCCCCCGGCTCGATCCGGTAGCCCCG
>VBLP01000419.1:27861-35481 GCA_005887925.1 Deltaproteobacteria bacterium
CGCCTCCGGCTGGTTCAGGTAGCCGCGCGCCAGCCCCGCGCCCGCCAGGTACAGCTCGCCTTCCACCCCCACCGGCACCGGCTGCTCCGCCTCGTCGAGCACGTAGCACGCCATCCCCGCGATCGGCCGCCCGATCCCAGGCGGCCCCTCGCCGCCCGGCGCGACCCGCCCCGACGTCGCCGTCACCGTCGCCTCGGTCGGCCCGTACTGGTTGTACAGCTGCCACCGCATCCCCTCCGCCGGCCGACCCACCAGCCGATCGCCCCCCGACAGCATCACCTGCAGCGCCGCGTCCGCCGGCCACACCAGCCCCAGGAGCTGCTCGACCAGCGCCGCCGGCAGGTCGGTCATCGTGATCCGCTCCGCGATCAGCCAGCGCTGCAGCCGCGCCGCGATCAGCCGCGTGTCACCGTCGGGCACCGCGATCCGCGCCCCCGCGGTCAGCGCCGGCCACAGCTCGGCCAGCGACGAGTCGAACGCCGGCGAGTACACCATCGTGGTCCGGCTGTCCGGCGTCAGCCCGAAGCTGTGCCGGTGCCACGCCACGAAGCTGGCCAGCGCCGCGTGCTCCACCACCACCCCGCGCGGCGCACCCGTCGACCCCGACGTGTACATCACGTACGCCATGTGATGCAGCGCCGGCCACGTGCGCGGCGCCCGGGACACATGCCCCGCCGCCGCCACGCGATCGATGCGAACGTGGGCGGCGCCGTCCGGCACGCGGCCGGCGGTGGTGGCATCGACCACGACGGCGCGCAGCGCCGCATCGCGGGCGATCGCGCGCAGCCGGTCGGGCGGGGCCTCGGGATCGAGCGGCACGAAGCCGGCGCCGGCGAGCCAGATGCCGAGCTCGGCGGCGACCAGGTCCGCGCCGCGCGGCAGACACACGCCGACGGTGACCTCGGGCCCGGCGCCGCGCGCGACAAGCCACTCGGCGACGCCGCAGGCGTGCGCCCACAGCGCGCCGTAGCGCACACAGCGGCCATTCGCCTCGGCGATCGCGACCGCCTCCGGCTGCGCGGCGGCGATGTCAGCGAGCTGTTGTGGAACGGAGAGCAACGCGGAAGTCGACAAGGCCATGCAGATGACACGGCGCCTGCCGCGTTGCAGGTCATGTCGAATGCAGCTTAATACTGCACATCGTCGTGTGATCCATGGCGCGCGCTGCAGCAAGCCAATTTTGAACGCGCGATGAGTGTCGATCACACCACCTGGCCTCTGATGAATGCCAATGTGACACGCGATACAGATGTCTCTCGATCGCACTCGTGATTTTTGCCGCGGATCTCGGGCCGCCCCATGTCATGCAGCGCGAGCTCGGATGTCGGTCCGGTTGCGAGCCGGTGCCGCCGCGTCGACAAGCGCGCGACCGAGCGCGATGACACCTCGCCGTCGGTGCGGCGTCGCGGTCGCGTTGCCTGCGCGTGGTGAGCTGGCCGCGTGGCGCTCCACGACCATCTCCGCGGCCCGGCCTCGCTGCTCGCGGCTGCGCAAGCTCGGTGCCAGCCTCGAGCGCGCGGCGATCGGCGCCGCCGCCGCGATCCGGATCGGCCGCCAGGTCCGCAACGCGCCGATCCTGCGGTCGCGGCCGTCGCTGCTGGCGCGGCCCGACGAGCTCGTGCCGGTCTGCACGCTGATCTCGGACACCCACGTGACAGCACCCGGGCACACGCCGTGCGAGCTCGACGTCGATCCCGGCCAGTGGCCGTGGCGCGAGATGCCGACGGCCGAGGCCGTCGCGGCCGGCCTGAGCCGCGTGCTCGACCACGCCCGCCGCCACGCGCCGCACACCGTGATCTGGTGCGGCGACGAGGTCGACACCGGCGATCCCGCCGAGTGGCAGATGTGGCGGCAGGTCGTCGACAGCGTGCCCCGCCTGATGCACCGGCTGGTCCCCGGCAACCACGATATCTGCTTCAACCGCCCGTTCGATGCCGACTACACCCTGGCGCGCCGGGCCGCCCGCGAGACTGCCTATCAGACCCACGCCGGCCGGCTCGCCGACTTCCCCGTGGTCGACACGCTGATCACCGGCGCCGGCGCGGTGACCCTCGTGCTGCTCGACGATCAGCTCGACGAGCTCGAGCACGTCCTCGACCTCGTCGCCGGTCCGGTCCTGTGCATCACCCACCACCACGTGTGGCGAGACGCGCAGTTCCTCCAGCCCGACGCCTGGTACAACACCGTCGTCGACGCCGATCGGCTCGCCGCCATCCTCGGCGACTACCGCCGGCGCACGGCCGGCAACCACGTGCTGATCTGCCACGGCCACCGCCACGCGCTGAGCGCCGGCGTGATCGGCGAGCCCGGCGCCGAGCTCGCCGTCGTCGGCCTGCCGTCGACCACGCTCGGCGACAAGTCCCTGACCGGCATGCTCGACGGCGTGCTGCGCTACGCGGTCGCCGGCCTGCGCCGCGACGGCAGCTGGGCCGTGGCCCTCCACCCCGTCGGCTCGCTGGCCCGCAGCGGCGAGCCCACGCGCGCCCGGCCCGCGACCCCGCCCAACGCCGCGCTCCGCGCCCTCGCCGTGATCGACGACGTCCCCGGCGGCCGCCTCGTGCCGTGACCGGCTCGCACGCACGGCGCGAGCCGACCCGCCACGACGGCGCCGATTGCTCCGCCGCAGCGCAGGCTCTACGGGTAGGCTAGCGACCCGGAGCACGACCATGTACGTACCGTCGCACTTCGAGGAGACGCGGGTCGACGTGCTGCACCAGCTCGTGCGCGACCATCCGCTTGCCGTGCTGGTCACGCATACCTCGGCCGGGCTCGAGGCCAATCATGTGCCGATGGAGATCGATCCGGAGCCGGCGCCGTTCGGCACGCTGCGCGGACACGTGTCGCGCGCCAACGCGATGTGGCAGACCGCCTCCGGCGCCCTCGACGCGCTGGCGATCTTCCAGGGACCGGATCACTACATCACGCCCGCCTGGTACGCCACCAAGCGTGCGACCGGCAAGGTCGTGCCGACCTGGAACTACGCCGTGGTCCACGCCCACGGACCGCTCCGCGTCGTCGATGATCCGGCGTGGCTGCGCGCGCTGGTCGAGCGGCTCACCAACCGCCACGAGGCCGAGCGCCCCGAGCCATGGCAGGTGACCGACGCGCCCGCTGACTACATCGCGGCGATGGTCCGGGCGATCGTCGGGATCGAGCTGCCCATCCGCCGCCTCGTCGGCAAGTGGAAGGCGAGCCAGAACAAGTCGGCGCCGGATCGCACCGGCGTCGCCGACGGTCTCCAGGCAGCCGGCGGACCCGACGCCGCCGCCATGGCCGAGCTGGTGCGCCGCTCGCCGGGCTGATCCCGTCACGATGCGACATTTCGGTGCCGCCAGAGACGCTCGTCAATTGCGGCATCCCGCGACTCATGCGGGCTTCTTCTTCTGGTCCTGGAAGCTCAGCTCGATCGTCTCGGATGGGAACTTCGCCACCACGTGCAGACGCCCGCCCAGCGCTTTAACGAAAGCCCTCAGCGTGCTGAGCAGCATGTCTTCCCTGCGCTCCATTTTCGAAACGGCCACCTGCGAGACCTGCATCAGGTCCGCCAGCGCCTCCTGCGAGACCTCGCGATGCGCTCGAAGTCTTCGCAGGTGCATCTCCCTGCGCGGAGGAACCCACTTGCTCGACTTCAAGACATCGACGATGCGCTCCAGCGCCACATCCGCGTCTACGATCGTCTCGCTCGCAGCCGTGTTGAAGTCGTTACCATCGGTCGATGACAGCCCGAAGCCGTCCTTCGGCGACCATTCGACGACGACCTTGTGGCCATGCACGCTGGCATCGATCCACCAGACCGAGCCACGCCCGCTGGGCGCCGTGACCTTCACGGTGACGCCCGGGATCCGTTCCAGCAGCTGGGCAGCCAGATAGCGAGCATCCTTCGTGTGATTCTTCCGCTCATGCTTGGCCATAACCTCCGATGAATATGCACTCAAGGTTATGACCTGGCAAGGCCCGCGAGCCACTACATGCGGGCCATCCCAACGGTCGAAGCTGCGGCAGCGAGGGCTGCAATGAGCTTGTGCAGCGCGGGGGCCGCGAAGCCGGCGGTCTTGCGCGGGGCGAACGCGCCGAGCACGAGCGCGCCGATGACGAACGCGAGCACCGCGCCGGCATCCTGCGACGAGAACCGATGCGACGAGCGCCGGCAGATGACCTCGATCTCCGAGTCGACCAGGCGCCGCACCTGCGCGAACAGCGCCGGATCGCGCACCGCCTCGGCCAGGACGCCCACCCAGCAGCGCGCCGCGACCACGTCTGCGGTCGCGTCGAGCTGAAGCGCCGCGGCGGCGTAGGCGGTCAGCGGATCGGTGGTCGCTTCGATCGTGCGGGTCCGGCGCCGGAAGCGATCAATCAGGTCCGCGAGCAGGCTCTCGAGCAGATCGGCCTTGCCGGCGAAGTGGTGGTGCACGAGCCCGGGCGCCACGCCGGCGGCCTGGGCGACGGCAGCGATCGTCGCACCGGCGTAGCCGTGCTCCGCGAGGACCTGCGCGAAGGCCTGGAGGATCTGGGCCCGCCGCTGCTGGCGTACGCTGGGTCGTCCCATAGATTGGTTGTACAGCCAATCTATCGTGCGCACCATGAATGCATGGCCATTCGATGCGACGAGCAAGGCTTCGAGACGAACAGCCACCGGATCCGCTGGGACGAGCTCCTGGCGGTCGGCATCCGCACCACGGCGGACGGGCCATTTCTCGAGGACGTGTTCTGGCAGTTCTTGCTGCCTCGCGGCGCGCTCGAGCTACCCGGCTCGCTGGTCACCAGTACGATGCTCGGGGTCATGCAGCGCTCGCTGCCGGGCATCGACTCGCGCTAGATCATCGTGGCGATGGGCTCGACCGAGGAGCGGATCTTCCGGGTGTGGCATGCCGCGGCGGCGAGCTCGCCGCGGGACGATGCAGCCCTGGGCACTCGCTTTGCCGCGCTGGTCGGGCGCCTCGGCGGTCTCGCGCCGCGGGCGGACGATGTCGTCCCTCCCCTGCTCGCCGCCTGGAGCGCCGGCGGCCGCAGGTATCATGATCGCGAACACCTGGCGGAGTGTCTGCACGAGCTCGATGGCGCGCGTGCCGAGCCCGGCATCGCAGACATCGCCGAGCTGGCGCTGTGGTACCACGATGCGATCTACGAGCCGGGCTCCCCGGACTGCGAGGCGCGCAGCGCGGACTGGCTCCTGCGGGACGCAACGCTCCAGGCCATCCCCCACGACCGCGCGCTCGCTGCCGCGGCCTGCGTCCGCGCCACGGCCCACCTGGCCGGCGCAGCGCCGAGCGGGCCGGCGAGCGAGCTGGTCGTCGACATCGATCTCGCCATCCTCGGCCGCGATGTGCTGCGTTTCATGGAATTCGAGTACGCCATCGAGGAGGAGTACGGTGGCAAGCGCGGGGCATGGTACTTCCTGGCACGCGGTCGCTTCCTCGCGGCGGTCCTTGCCTCACCGGCGATCTTCCGCACCGACCACTTCCGCGAGCACTACGAGCAGCGGGCGCGCGACAACATCGCGGCCTTGCTTGCCAGCCCGCGGTACCGTGCGCATCGCTGGTTCGGCCGCGTCGCCCGGTGCTTCCTCTGAGCGTGGCTACCGGCGGCGGAACGCGTGGGCTTGCTGGGCGAGGAAGCCGGCGGGGAAGGGGTCGGTGAGGCCGTAGCCGGCGGGCTTGCCGGGTCGGCGGTCGGCGGTGCCGAACAGGTAGTCCCAGAACGAGAACTTGGTCGCGTAGTTCTTGCCGGGCGGGGCGTAGTCGATCGCGTGGTGCCAGCGGTGGAGCTCGGGGCCGTTGAGGACGTACGACAGCCAGCCGAGCCGGAGGTCGACGTTGGCGTGGATCCACATGCCGGAGACGATGCTGATCGCGCCCTTGATCAGCATGACGTCGGTGGAGGCGCCGAGGAGGACCATGGCGCCGACCTCGATGGTCTGGTTGATGAGGATCTCGAGGGCGTGGGAGCGCGAGCCGGCGATCCAGTCGACCTCGCGCGCCGAGTGATGGGCCTCGTGCAGCCGCCACAGGAGCGGCACGCGGTGCTGGGCGCGGTGGAACCAGTAGATGTAGAGGTCGTGGCTGACGAGGAACAGGGCGAGCTGGGCGGCGAACGGCCAGCCGGCGACGAGGCGGTAGCGCGATGCGCCGGTCGCGGCGTCGAGCGCGCCGACGAGGGCGTGGATGACGACGGAGAGCACGGCGCTCTGGATGACGGCGTAGCCGACGAGGTCGACGCCGAGGCCGGCGCGCAGGAAGCGCTGGCGGTCGTAGGGCCGGAGGCGCTCGAGCGCGATGATGGCGAGCGCGCCAGCGACGGTGAGCGCCGGCGCGAGGACGGCCGCGCGCATCACGACGCCGCGGTCATCACGCGGCGCAGCTTCGTGCGGCTGGCCAGCTCGCTGGCGTGGACGCGCTTGATGCCGTCGCCGAACGCGCGCTCGATGTCGCGGATGTTGGCGACCAGCCGCATGAAGCCGCCGACCTCGACGGACGCGGCCTGGTCGGTGCCCCACATCGCGCGGTCGAGGGTGAGGTGGCGCTCGACGAAGCACGCGCCCATCGCGACCGCGGCCCAGGTCGGCGACAGGCCGACCTCGTGGCCGGAGTAGCCGATCGGGCGATCGGGGTAGCGCCGGCGCAGCGTGGCGATCATGTTGAGGTTGATCGCCTCGACGGGGCACGGGTACGACGACGTCGAGTGCGCGATCAGGAGGCCGTCGGTGCCGACCGCGGCCACCGCGGCCTCGATCTCCTCCATGGTCGACATCCCGGTCGAGATGATCAGCGGGCGGCCGGTCGCCTTCATCGCGCCGAGCAGCGCGTGATCGGTGAGCGAGGCCGACGCGGCCTTGTAGCACGGCGGATCGAACTGCTCGAGGAACTCGACGGCGCCCTCGTCCCACGCCGACGCGAACCACTGGATGCCGCGGTCGCGGCAGTAGGCGTCGATCGCGCTGAACTCGGCGGCGCCGAGCTCGATCCGGTGGCGATAGTCGATGTAGGTCATCCGGCCCCACGGCGTGTCGCGCTCGATCAGCCACTGGTCGCGCGGCACGCACAGCTCGGGGGTGCGCTTCTGGAACTTGACGGCGTCGCAGCCGGCGAGCACCGCGCCGTCGATCATCCGCTTGGCGATGTCGATCGAGCCGTTGTGGTTGATGCCGATCTCCGCGATCACGTAGACCGGGCGGCCGTCGCCGACCAGCTTGTTACCGATCCTGACATCGCTCCTCATGAGGGACCTCCTTGGGTGCGCAGGCGCAGCAGCCATTCCGCGACCTCGCGAAATGCGCCGCGCCCGCCGGGTGCATCGCAGATGTAATGAACCGCGTCGCGGACCTGGGGCATGGCGTCGGCGGGTGCGGCGGTCAAGCCGACCTCGCCGACCGCCTCGAGGATGCCGAGGTCGTTGACGTCGTCGCCGATGTAGACGATCTGGTCGAGCCCGATCGCGGCCTCCTCGAGGATGCGGCCGAGCTGGGCGTGCTTGTCGCGCACGCCGGCCCACAGGTGGCGCAGCGCGAGCTTGGCGGCGCGCGGCGCGATTAGGTCGGGCTGCTCGCGGGTGATCACGCCGGTCGCGATGCCGCGCTCGCGCAGCCGCTCGACGCCCATGCCGTCGCGCACCGAGTACGCCTTC
>VBLP01000420.1:0-844 GCA_005887925.1 Deltaproteobacteria bacterium
AGCAGCAAGGCGATTCCGACGAACGCGATGACCGCCAGGAACACCCCGACGAGCAGGACGAGTCGATTTGAACGCTTCAAGTTAGGTCTCCCCGAGTCGTGTGACAGGTGGCAACACTGTAGCACCGGCGAAAGGCCGCGCGACTATACCAATGGGCTAGGACCATTGGGAGGATTCAGCAGGAAACGCCGCACGGCGCAAGGTGATTCGCAAGGTCCCCGCAACCGGACCGAGGGAGATCGCACCACACCGCACCGCACCCTCCACGGCCGTTGCGAGGCAGCCTGAGCGGGGCCTCCCGGACGACGAACGGCCCGTCCGGAGGCCGGACGGGCCGCGAAGAACGATCGACCGTTTCGATCAGCCGCTGACGGACTTCAACTGGCTCCCGATGGTGCTGAGCTTGTCACTGATCTGACCACCCAGGAAGAGCAATCCAACGATTGCGATGATCGCGATGAGGGCGAGAATGAGTGCGTATTCGGCGAGACCCTGTCCCTCCTCGGCTCGACGGAGAGTGGCGAGAAGGCGAGTCAACGTGGACCGGAATGTCATGAAGTCACCTCCTTTCGCCCGGACCGGTACGGATCTGCTGCCGACCGGAGCTGATGCCCCGCGGTGCTCTTGACCTCTCGACACGGTAGGTCCTGAGCAGAACGTGTCAATAGTCCGAACGGCGACGGGCGGTGCGTGGACGTCGACACCCTGACGTGGAAAGAGCCGCCGGGTCGCGAGACCCGACGGCTCTCGTTCAGTCAAGTTCGGTGGATTAGACCGAGCCGCCGACCGTGCTGAGGATCTTGCTGACCTGGCCGCCCAGGAAGATGAGGGCGATGATCGCGAC
>VBLP01000420.1:894-1761 GCA_005887925.1 Deltaproteobacteria bacterium
AGACCCTGGCCTTCCTCGTCTCGACGGAAGAAAGCGATAAGAGCTTGAAGCATGTGGATTGGTACCTCCTTTCCGTTCGATCTCCCCGGTTGTTTTCAGCCCCGGAGGCGGTCGCCACCTTACGGTTCGAGCCAGACGGTGTCAATACGGCGGATGTACCGGTGGTGCCTGCGCGAGACGCCCGAGAATCGAAACGACCGCCGGCGACCGGCGGTCGTTGTCTGATCGCGGAGGTCGGCTAGACCGAGCCGCCGACCGTGCTGAGGATCTGACTGACCTGGCCGCCCAGGAAGATGAGGGCGATGATCGCGACGATGGCGATGAGGGCGAGGATCAACGCATATTCCGCGAGACCCTGGCCGTCCTCGTCGCGGTGAAGCGACGCGAGGAACGTGTGGAAGATGGACATCGGGCTCTCGCCCTCCATGCTTGGAGCGCCGGCGAGGCGGCGCTCGTTCCGATCGGCGACCCGGCCCCCGGTCGTGGATCGACCCCAAGCGTAACGCGATGCGCTCGACATGACCGTGGCCAGCGCCGAGCTGATCGTCCAGAGGGTATGCGTAAGGCCGCCGGACGAGAGTCCGGCGGCCTCACCAACGATTGGCTTGCGCGGGGTTAGACCGAGCCGCCGACCGTGCTGAGGATCTTGCTGACCTGGCCGCCCAGGAAGATGAGGGCGATGATCGCGACGATCGCGATGAGGGCGAGGATCAACGCGTACTCCGCGAGTCCCTGGCCTTCCTCGTCGCGGCGAAGCGAGGCGAGGAACTGGTGAATGAGAGCCATGCGGCTGCCTCCTGGATGAGTACTCAACCCTCGATCGAGGGCTGGGCCATGATCGCAGAGGGTCTCGTTCGACCGCACTAG
>VBLP01000420.1:2019-5469 GCA_005887925.1 Deltaproteobacteria bacterium
CCGTTGCTGGATCTCCCGCCAGGTGGAGGCCGGCAGAGAGACGATCGCTGCCTCGCGCGCGGCCGCGGACTTCGAGGCCGCCCGCTCCTGGCGCTCGGCCATCATCGACTCGAGGGCGGGCGGCAGGTCCTTGTCCGTGCCCGCCACCGCCTTGGCGACATCCGCGACCTCTCGATCGGCGTCGGCCATCCGCTTGGTCGGGTCGCGCTCGGCATTGATCTCGGCATCGACCGCGTCCTCCGACCAGTCGAGGCGGACGGCCATCCGATCCGGTCGACCCGAGAGGTATCCCGTCATGGCCTCGTCGATGATCCGGAACAGGCTGCTCTCGAGATCCACGTCGATCCGCCGATCCGCCCCGACCGAGTCGAACTCGACCGGGATCCCAGCCCGGCGGCCTCGCTCGCGCGCCGCACGACGCAGCGTGGGGACGAGCCCGAGATCGTCGAGGACCATGGGCCGGACGTCGAAGATGAACGACTTGGTCGCCTCCAGGGTCTGCTGGACCATCGACGTGAGCAGGTGCAGCTCGCCGCGGGTCCCGTCCGGATCGCGCCCGAACAGGCGCTCCACGATCTGGGCCTGGAGGACGATGTTCGTGAGGCTCTGGGCCGGGCCGTCGTGCATCGCGCGAGCGATCTCGCGGCGCAGGTCCTCCTGGGCGTTGAGCACGATCCGCGACATTGGCGAATCGGCATCGCCGGCCGTGAGCTGCGCGGCGCCGGACGGGCCCGACGCACCGGACCCGCCCTGTCCGGTCGCCCGCCCGGTCCCGCGCGCCTTCGCCCCGGAGGCCGATCCTGCGCCGGCACCCGGCTCGAGGCCGCCGAAGGTCTCTGCGAGCCCCAGGAGGCTGTCACGGAACCGAACCAGCGTCCGGCGCTTGCCCTCCAGGACGTCGACCTGGGATTCCATGACGGCCGCCCGCCTGGTCAGCGACACGAGCTGGGCATTCAGGGCGGCAACGTCGGCCGGTGGCAGGTTCACACCCGAGGCGAGCTTCTCGGTCGTCTGGACCCGGCGCTGCTCGTGGCGGGTCGCCTCGCTCTGCGCTTGGGCGACGAGCATCGCGATCTCCGTCAGCTCGCTCTCGAGTGCCGCGACCTCCTTGACGATGCGCGTGGCGAGATCAGCCGTCTCACCGGTCGTCGCCTCGGCGGCAGGCTCTGCGGCGGCCGAGGAATCGCGCTGGGATGAAGGCACGGTCGCCGATCAGTCCTCGGGCATCCGGATCCAGCCCTGGCGCATCGCGTACACGACCGCCTGGGTCCGGTCGTTCACGGACAGCTTGCGCAGGATCGAGCTCATGTGGTTCTTGACGGACTGCTCGCTGATCGAGAGGGCATAGGCGACCTGCTTGTTCGTCATGCCCTGGGCGATGTTGTCGAGGATCTCGACCTCGCGCGGCGAGAGCGGCGCAAAGATCGGAGCGGCCTCCTGGCCGTAGACGGCGAGCTCACGGAACTCCTTGAGCACGCGCGACGCGACGGCCGGCTTCGAGAAGACCTTGTCATTGATCAGGTACTCGCCGCTGACGACACGGCGGATGATCGTGACGAGGTCGTCCGGGCCGACGTCCTTGAGGATGAACGCGGCCGCGCCTGCCTTGATCGCATCGAACAGGGCGTCCTCGTCCTCGGACGCGGCCAGGACGATGATCCCGGTCGAGGGCAGCTCGCGCTTGATCCGCTGGGTGGTCTCGATTCCGCCCGGAGCGGGCAGTGAGAGGTCCATCAGGATGATGTTCGGCGACGTTTCGAGGGCTCGATCGATCGCGCTCCGGCTGTCGTCCGCCTCGCCGACGACCTCGAAGTCCGGCTCGCGCTCGAGGATGTTCCCGATCCCGACCCGGAACAGGGCGTGGTTGTCGACGATGAGGATCCGGGTGGGCTCACCGTCTCCGCGTCGATCGGGCCCGCCGCGCCGGCGTTCCTGTCCGCCGTAGCTCATGGATGCGTCTCCTCTTCTCCCATGGGGATCGCCAGCCTGACAAGGGTGCCGCCGTCCGGCCGTGAATGCACCTCCAGGGAGGCACCGATCAGTTCCGCGCGCTCTCGCATGAATTGAAGGCCGAAGTTGCGCCGCCCTCGTGCGGCGACCGCTCCGACGTCGAACCCTCGCCCGTCGTCGCGGACGGTCAGGACCCAATCGTCCTTCTCGATCGCAGTGGCGACCGTGACCGCCGAGGCCGCACCGTGCTTGCGTACATTCTGCAGTGCTTCCTGCACCACGCGCAGGACAACCGTCTGCTGCGCGCTCGTCAGCCGATCCGACGGGGCGCCCAGGTCGGAGCTGATCGCGAGGCCCGTCAGCGCCGTCGTCCGGCCCATGGCATCCGAGATCGCGCCGTCGAGGCCGAGCTCGTCGAGGACCGGCGGACGGAGCTGGCTGATGAACGTCCGGACGGCGTCGAGCTCGCGGCGCAGGAGATCGCGCAGGAAGCGCAGCTCCGTCCGTGCCGCGGTCAGGTCGGTATCGAGGACGCGGTCGATGTACTCGACCTGGAAGATCGCGTTCGAGAGGGTCTGGGCCGGGCCGTCATGAACCTCCTGGGCGAGCCGCGAGCGCTCCGACTCCTGGGCCTCGACGATTCGCATCTGGAGCTCGGACGGCAGACCCACACCGTCGTCGACGAGGCTGGCATCGCCGCGCTCGAGGAACAGCCACGTCGATTCGAGATTGCGCAGGGCGATCTCGAGCTTGGCGAGCTCGGTCTGCTGGCGACCGAGCTCCCGTCCGACGGAGTCGACGTCGCCGCGGATGCCGCGGACACGGGCATCTTCCGCGCCGGCCTCGGCCGCCTCGGCCTCTGCCCGGTCCGGATCGTGACCGTCGTTCAGGGCCACGTGGCGCAGGGCGCCGAGCTGTGCGCGCTCGATCGCGTCGAGCTCGTCCCGAAGGGACTGCCAGCGGGCGAACTCGTCGCCGTACGCGGCGCGATAGCGCTGACTGACGGTCCGCAGCGTGTTCGCGCTGTAACCGACCGCCTCCGACGCTTCCGCGCGGAGACCGTCGATCCGCGCGTCGCGGACGGTTCGGATGTCGTCACTGGACCGGGCCGCGTCCATTCGCACCGGAGTATACGGGCCGCTCACGGGCACACGATGCGGTAGACCCGCGTGCCCTTCAGCGCCTCGGCCTCCTCCGGATCGGCGGGCGTGCCGATGTCGACCGGCTGGAAGCATTCGGTGCCCGGTCCAGGGGCGTCCAGGATTGTGGGCCAGCCGCCGCGATCCCCGCCGCTCAGGACCATCGTTCGGGCGTGGAACGTCGCGGCGAGATTCGCCACGCTGGCCGGGCTTTCGGCCGGCAACGCGAGCGCCTGGGCGTCGGTCGCCGCCGCCAGCCAGATCGGGAAGTCGGTGATGACCGGCCCGATCGAACCGAGCGGGAGGCCTGCCGCGCGCATCTGGTCGTCGATCGCCCGGAAGCGTCCCTGGTAGGACGCGG
>VBLP01000421.1:0-1654 GCA_005887925.1 Deltaproteobacteria bacterium
ACGGAGATAGATCGACGGGTACTTCACCGTCTTGCGCGAGCCGGTGTTCGCATCAATCCACTCGACGGTCGAGTTCTCGTACGCGTGGGCACGCTTCGTGACGAGGTTATAGACATCGTTCGACCAGTTCTGGATCGTCGTGTAGCGGACCTTCGACCCGGGCAACGCGACAACTTCGACGACCGCGACGTGGAGCGACTCGGTCGCGTAGATCGGCGCCGTGCAGCCCTCGATGTAGAGGACCTTGGCGCCCTCGTCGACGACGATCAGCGTCCGCTCGAACTGGCCGGTGTTCTCGCCGTTGATCCGGAAGTAGGCCTGGAGCGGGAGCGGGACCTCGACGCCCTTCGGGACATAGACGAACGAGCCGCCCGACCAGACCGCGCTGTTCAGCGCACTGAACTTGTTGTCCTCGGCCGGGACCACGGTCCCGAAATGCTTCTTGAAGATCTCCGGGTACTCGACGAGTGCCTGGTCGGTGCCCATGAACACGACGCCGAGCTTCGAGAGCTCCTCCTTGACCGAGTGGTAGACGACCTCCGAGTCGTACTGGGCGCCGACGCCGGCGAGGAACTTCCGCTCCGCCTCCGGGATACCGAGCCGCTCGAACGTCGCCTTGATCTTGTCGGGGACGTCGTCCCACGACTTCTCCTCGCGCTCGGACGGCTTCCGGTAGTAGACGATGTTGTCGAAGTTGATCCGGTCGAGACCGTCGGTCCACGTCGGGAGCGGGCGCTTCATGAAGTGGTCGTACGCCCGGAGCCGGTACTGGAGCATCCAGTCCGGCTCGTTCTTGAACGCGCTGATCTCCTCGACGGTCGAGCGCGTCAGGCCGCGCTTCGTCTGGGCGAGGTAGTCGATGTCGTCGTGGAACGCGAATTGTTCGCGTTGGTCGGCGACGAGGTCGCGCGTCGCGGTCATTCGGTCTCCGGAAGCGGCGCCCGTCGGGCGCGAACACGGATCGTTTGGTAATCCCGAGTCACATTATCGGAATTAACCGGCGAAGCGTCAACGACGGCCCGCGATCAAGCGCGGAATGGGGCGACTACCCGAACCCGCGAACGTCGAGGACACGGCTCCAGTGGAAGATCCGAACCGCGACGAGGACGCCGAACGCCGCCAGGACGAGGATGGCCGCCGCCGCGATCGAGGAGTCGAGGTTCCCGTTCTGGAACTCGCTGTAGACGACGAGCGGGAGGGTCTGCGTCCGGCCCTCGGTGTTGCCTGCGAACATGATCGTCGCGCCGAACTCGCCGAGCGAGCGAGCCCAGGTCATGACCATGCCGGCGGCCAGCGCGGCGCTCGCGAGCGGCACGGTGATCGATCGGAAGAGCTGTCGCTCCGAGGCGCCGTCGACCCGAGCGGCGTCCTCGAGGTCCCGATCGACGGAAGCGATCCCCGCTCGCGCGGACCGGATGAAAAACGGCGCGGACACGAACGTCTGGGCGAGGATCACCGCGATCGTCGTGAACGGGATCGCGATGCCGAGCAGCTCGAACGGCGCCGCGAACAGGCCGCGCCGGCCGAACACGATCAGCAGCGCAATGCCCGCGACCGACGGCGGAAGGACGATCGGGAGGTCGATCAGGGCCTCCAGCCAGCCCTTGCCGGTGAACGACCGGCGGGCGAGAGCAAATGCGAGCGGCAATCCGAA
>VBLP01000421.1:1707-3985 GCA_005887925.1 Deltaproteobacteria bacterium
ACCGGCAGGCCGAGGAAGATCGCGAGGAGCCCGCCGACGGCAGCAACCGACCGCTCCCCCCAGGGCGATCGGCCGCCGCCGTGACGGGCGGAGATATCCAGGCTCACGTCGGGGGCAGGAACCCGAATCCGGCCAGGATCGCCTGGCCGCCGGGACCGACCAGCCAGTCGAGGAACGCCTGCGCCGACGTGGGATTCGCGGTGCCCTTCACGGCGACTCCGGCGTAGGTCGCCGGTACATTGACCCCGGGTGGAACGGCGATCGTGGCGACCTTCCTCGACGCCTTCGCGTCGGTGGCATAGACGATCGCCGCATCGCCTTCGCCGAGCTCGATCTTCGCGACGACCGCCTTGACGTTGTCCTCCTTGGAGGCGATGTTCGAGACGTAGGCGTCGAGGAGACCGGCTGGATAGCCCGGCTGCCGCGCCAGATTGGCGATGAGCTTCAGCGCATACGCCGTGATCGGCACACCGTCTCCCGCGGCGATGATCTTCAGGCCCGGTTTGGCGAGGTCCGCGGGCGTCGTGATCCGCGCCGGGTTCGACGTCGGGACGATCACGGTCAGCTCGTTGCGCGCGAACACCACGGGATCCCCCGTGGTCAGGCCCTTCGTCACCAGCTTCGCCGGGTTCGTCGTGTCGGCCGAGAGGAAGACGTCGGCGGGTGCGCCCTGCTCGATCTGAGTCTCCAGGGCGGACGACGAATCCGTCGAAATCGTGAGGTTCGATCGGGGATTGGCCACCTCCCAATCGATCCGCACCTGGTCGAGAGCGCCCCTGAGCGATGCCGCGCCGAGGATCGTCAGGCCGGCGCTCGGCGATTCCGGTCCGGGGATGGAATCCCCCGCGGTTCCTGCCGTCGACGGGCTGGAGATCGGCGCGACGGATCCGCTCGATGCGCATGCGACGAGCGCTCCGGCGAATGCAAGGATCACACTCCACAGGACGGCGGCACGGAATCTGCGATGCCGCGGTGCTCCGACGACGCCCATGAGAATGCTGCGGTCACCGGCTGGCATACCGAGGAAGTATCGCCAGAACCATCGCTAATGTCTATTGATTCGACCGGGCGCGGCACGGGATGCCGACGGGCGGCTGGATCGGCGGACAATGGAAGCCAAAACCAGCCGATCGCTTTGTCCCGGTCGAAACCGGAGGAGGACGTCGTGGCCCGTCGCAGCAGGCATCCGGTAAACGTGAAGCTGATCGATGAGGCGCCCCTCGGCGCGCGGATCGCCGATCGAGTGACGGGTTACCTCGGGAGCTGGCGCTTCATCATCATCCAGACGGTGATCGTCGGCCTCTGGCTCGCCGGCAACCTCTACCTGCTCTCCAAGCCGTTCGACCCCTACCCGTTCATCCTGTTGAACCTCGCGTTCTCGACCCAGGCGGCGTACTCGGCGCCACTCATCCTGCTGGCGGGAAATCGGGCGTCGCTCCGCGACCGGATGACCCTCGAGCACGCCGCAGCCGAGGCCGACATCGAGGACGACCAGAACCGCGAGCTGCTCAAGGGCAACCGCGAGATCCTCAAACGGGTCGAGGGTCTAGAGAAGCGGATCCTCGATCTGGAGTCGTCGATCCTTGCGGCGCTCAACCAGGGCGGGCATACGCCGCAGGCCTGAGCGACCGTCCGCGATTCCTGAGCGCCGCCACGCGACACTGCGCGGGATCGGGAACGCGGGATCGCGATCGGGCGAGCGATCCGCCCCGGCGGCGCGGCCTCGCCAGAGTCCGTGCCGGGTGAGCCCCGCCCGGGCGAGACGGGCTTCAGACATCGGCCGGCTGCACGACCGAGCCGTTCCGCTCGCTCACCGTCTCGCCGAGATCGGCGAAGGTATCCGGCCATGTCTCGTTCTCAACGGACGGCCGCGTCTGCTCGGGCGGCAGGAGACTGCCGAGATTCTCGTCGTTGTCATAGCGTTGGAGACCGTTCTCCTGGCCGGTGACGCGGGCCTTGATCCGGTCCGCCGTCTCGCGCACCTTCAGCGTTGCTGTCGGCGACGTGATCAGCCACCACGCGGCGGCGCACATCGAGCCGACGGCGAGGATCGCGGCGATCGGCAGGATCGGGTTCGTCCGCTTGCGGCCGGGCATCCGGCTCTCGACCGACTTCGGCAGGTCCATCTTGCTGATGGCCTTCTCGACCTTCGTCAGGCGGTCCTCGACCGCCTTCGGGATCTCGACCTTCGAGAGGTCGATGTCCGGAAACTCGACGCGCTTGGGCATTCGGTCGCCGATCGCGTTCTGGATGTCATGGCGGTTCATGTCGCGGAGGC
>VBLP01000422.1:0-6173 GCA_005887925.1 Deltaproteobacteria bacterium
ACTTTGTAGGCATCGGTCTCGACTCGGTTTTCATTGGATCCGATCCACCCACTAAACCTGCAGGAGTGCCATAAAAACCGATAGCGAAGCTCCTGGCTGCGTCGTCTCCGATCGAGCCGCTCATTCCAATGACGCACTCGACGTGTGCCAACAGCGCTTCGGCCTGGACCTCGCTGTAGCATGCATTGAGAACGACCAGCCTCACCGAAGACCCTGCTGCACCGAACGTCTCCTTGAGCGCAGCGGTCGAGACGAGTTGAGGCTGACCGTTAGTTCCCTGGAAGAACAGCCCGCCCTGTTGACGCTCGTCGACGGCGTCCGGTTCGCCGACGACATCTCGGTGCGGGCCTGCACCCGGTCGCGAGTCGCCACGTCCGCCGTGACCGCTGAAGTGCACGATCGTCGGCTTGAGCTTGCGGAGCTCACGAAGCAGGTCGAGCGGCCGCACCGCCCACCGCGTCACGAGTTCGAAACTGTCGCGGTGGCCGGTGCGCTCGAGCTCCTCATGGATCGCCCGCGCTTCCTCATCGAGCGCAACCCGCTCGGTGCCGAGCGGGTTGGCGGCCAGGAACAGGATGGTGTGCTTGAGCAACGGCGACCTCGGGGGGGCTGAGCACAGCCGGACGGCTGGTCCGGATGAGGCGACGGGACTGGCGGTTTCACGACATGCCACGGCGCACGGAGCTCACTCCGGATGCGTACAGCTCGGATCATCGCGGAACCGCGCGGGTTCCGAGCGCGCCGGCGCCGTGGCCGCCGATACAGCAGCCGATCACGCAACCGTCGCGGCGGCCGGCCGACAACTTCCGGCATGAACCCCGACGCCGTCGCCTGCGCCCTCTGGATCGGCTCCCTCCTCGTCGCCGTGGATCCGACCGTCCATCCGTTGCCGAGCGACGAGTTGGTGACGACATACCTGGCGCTGGTGCGGCCGGCGACACGCGCGTAGCATCGGTGGCGATGTACGATAACATCAGAACTAGCCTGTACGCCGTCGCCATTCGTGCTATCGACGACTTGCGATGAGTTTGAAGAGCGTCAACACATCGTCGGAGTCAGACTCATCGAGTTCATCGGCGCAACTCACAGCGCCGCGAGTTGCGACAGTTCAGGAGCGCTAACATACACAGCATTGCGGCCGTTGCATTCCGCTCCATGCATCGAGACTCACGCGCTAAGGAATCATCGAATTGTTCTGAAGCGCAACGTGGCGAGGTGTGCTAACGTGGTCATAGGTAATATCTATACCTGTGTTTCGATTCGAAGTATCTAACGACATCCCACGGCATAGATCGCTCTGATTTATCTTTGATCATCGGGAGTTGTGTTATCCGGAAAATCCGACACATTCTCGTGTCCGTGTTGAGGAATGACATGAAGAACTCTATTCTCCGCCTGCCAACCGTATCGGTCGCGCTCCTGTTCGTTCTCGTGACTGCTTGTGCCACGGAGGATGTGGAGCAATCTGGTCAGCCTTCAGTGGATCCTCAGGACGAGGGGGGCGCGTCGATCCCGCCGTCTCAACAAGACGACAGCGATAAAGCGTCCGAGCTGTTGCAGGGTCCAATCGCCAATGTGAACGGCTGCCTGTGCTACACGACGTGCAGCAGCAACGGCCGCGGGTGGACGCGGACCTATTTCGTCACTACGGCATCGTCACCCGCCAACTGCTCTACATTAGCTGCGGGCTTCTGCAGAGCTAAGTCGAGCGACTACAGGTATCACAATTCGGCATGCACGCACTGATCGCGCAGCAACACGTCAGCGGCCTGGTGAATATCACCAACGAAGCCCGACGCGGCGATGCCTCACCTCATTGCGCCTGACGTGGGGACTCGGCACCATTCGAGGCGTCGAGAACACGTCGATCGCTCGTCATGGTCGATCGGCCTGCCGCCCTCGCCGGCCACCTCGACCAGCTTAACGCTGGCGTCGATCACCAGCCGTGCGCCGTACGGATGCTCCGGCTGCACGGCGATCGCCCCGCCGTCCCGGATCGGCCGCTCGTCCGCGAGCGGGCCGGCGGCGAACGACCCGCAGCCGTCGTAGTCGCGTGGGTCCGGAGGCCGCGGCCGCCGCGCGAGCGCACCGCGAGCACCGTGCGGTGGCAACGTCCGTCTCAGCGCATCGCGACGTAGGCGCCGATCTCATGGCGGTTCGTGCCGTCGACGCGGACGCAGACCAGGTCGTCGCCCCAGCCGTAGCGCTCGACCTTCACGGCGCACTTCGCCTTCCACCACGCCCGGCGCGACGCTCCAACCTGCCCGCACTGGACACGCTCCAGGAGCGCGTGACGTGCCGGTGGCGCCACGATCGCGATGGGGGCGATGCCGGAGCAGGTCGGGCGACGGCGACAGGCGGGCCTCGCCGGGTCGTCGACTTCGTCGCGGCAAACCGGTGCGTGAAGTTACGAACACCTGATCGAGGAGTGCGAGCAGGTCCTTGCTGGTCGGGGCGGGAGCAGCGCGAACGCCAAGCCGTCGATGGCCTCGTGAACTTGGCCTATTGTCTTGGCGTGGGCACCAAGCGTGACGCGAAGCCACCTCCGCCGGCGGCACAGCAACCCCTCGATTACCATGCTCTCAACGCCGCGCTGCGACTGTTCGTGTCCACCTTCGTCGTCGACGACAAGCGCTCGCAGATCCACAAGCGGTTGCTCGCGTCCGAGCGCCGTCTGGAGACCCTCGCATCGCTGCCGCGCTGGATCACCGTCGGCACGGCACCGCTCGAGGGTGTGGACCAATCGCCGGCAGGCCTCCGTGCGCGCCTCGGCGACCTCACCGGGATTCGACTCACCGAGGGTGGCGCGAGCCGCACCACGATTGCTCGCGCACTCGAGCTCGATCGTGGAACATCGTCGGTGTTCATCGCGGACAGCGGCCGCGTCGCGATGATCACCGTCGTCGATGGGCCACCGATCCTGTGTTCGCGGTTGGGCACCTCCGCATCGGGGGCTCGAGGGAAGCGCTGATCGAGCGCCTGCGCCTGCGGATCCAGCGCCGTCACGTTCGCGTCGGCGATTCGCCGCCCCGCTGCAGCACGCCGGTACCGAGCTCTTTCGATGTCGCCGCCAGCGCCACCATCGCCGCCTCGAGCATATTGGCGCCGTCGAGGTCGCCACCGCCGCGATCGGCGAGCAGCTCCACCGCCAGGCCCCGGGCCGCGCCGAGGTCGCGAGCGATCTGCGGCAGGTGACACGCACTCACGTGAGCCCTCGCGGCCATTGCGGGCCGCTGGCTGACGCCCGTGTCGATCACCAGCCGCGTGCGGTACGGATGCTCCGGCCGGACGGCGGTCGACCCGCCGTCGGGCATCGGCCGTCCGTCCGCGAGCGGGCCAGCGGCGACGACCGGCAGCCGTCGTCGATTGCGTGGGCGCGGATGCCGCGGCGGCCGTCGAGCGAGCGCAGCTCGAGGACCTGGCGTAGCGACGTTCCGTCTCGGCGCATCGCGACGTAGGCGCCGATCTCGTGGCGGTCCTGCAATCGATGCGAACGTGCTTGGTCAACGGCGACCTCGGCGGCAGGGGCACAACCGGACGGGCTGGTCTGGATGAGGCGACGGAACCCGCGGTTTCACGACATGCCACGGCGCGCTGAGCTCACTGCGGATGGCAAGTATCTGACATCGCATCGCGAGATCTCGATCCTGCGATGGCGGCCCTCGTCCTGGCTCAGCCCCCGTCGCGGCACATCACCGGTGTCGAGACCACCACGCCACCGACGATCACGCCGTGGTGGACCAGTGGCCCAGCGCTCGCGTTGACGGCCTCGGCGTTTTCGATCGCAGCCAGCGTCACGCGCTGGACTACGACACGGCAATGAATCCACCGTGGTGGCCACGACGTCTACAGTGACGGCGCCGTGTTGCGCGGCAAACTCCTCGACCGACACGCTTGGTGCGCAGGCGGCCGCGATGTAGACGCGCGCGCGGCCGCGGCGTTCCAGGTCCACGCATCAGCGGCGAGCCGAATGCCGACTCGACTGTTCCGATCGCCGCCTGACGCGCGAGCTCGGCGATGTGCGTCACGAAGCTCTGGACCGTGTCGTTCAGTTCCCCCTCGAAGTCGCCCATTCTGCCCTCGTGGTGGTCGCCACAGCAGATCAGCTCGCTGTGGGCGTGTCAAGGCTGAGGTTCCCCCTCGGCTGACACGCTTGCGCGCCTTGATCGGCGTTCATCGGCTCGCACGGCGACTCCGCCGCAGGAGTCGCAGCATGGCGGCTCCTCACGCTGGACAACCGGCGGTAGTCTCGCGGCGCCACCCCGAACGCCGCGCGAAACGCGCGGCCGAATGTCGTGGCGTCATTGAAGCCGCAAGCAAGGGCGATTTCCGTGATGCTGCGATCCGCTTGCAGGGCATCCCCGAGCATGGCCTTGCATCGAACCAGCCGGCGGCGACGGATGAATCCCGCAACCGAGTCCCCAACCTCGTCGAACAGGCGATAGAGGTGGCGACGCGAGATCCGATGATAAGCGGCGATCATCGCCGGCGAAAGCGCGGGGTCCGCAAGCTGACGCTCGATGTATTCGTGCACTCTCGCGAGACGGATCCTGGAGGCGGACCTCCGGGCCGGGAATCCGCCGATCGCAACGGCCAGACTCTCGAAGGCATGTCGGACGACGGCAGGCCCGGTGGCAGGTGACCGGGGTAGGCGTGTGATCGCAGCGATGTACTCCGCCATCGAGGCAAGTGCGGCTTGATCCTCCACACACTTGGCCAGCCGTTCCTCCACGTCGGGAAGTCGTGACTCGAGTTGAGCGCGGTCGCAATGGAATACCACCTGACGGAAGGGTTGATCAAAGTGGATGCGCAGAGGGCGACGGTCGTCACAGAGAATGAGGTCGCCAGGATGAAGGTATGCATTGCGTTCATCCTGTTCCATGGCAGCGCAGCCCGCGAGAATAAGGCCCGCAGTGAAGCCGTCGTGCTCCCGACGGACGACGTCGCGCCTAGTCCTTTCGAAAGTCATTGGCCCGCAGACGATGCTGGACACGGCGAGCTCGCCGAGCACCAGCGTCTCGAGCACCGCATGAAAGGCCCCGGCTCCCGGTCCGCCGCGCGAGACCGCCGCCGGTCCGAAGGTCATACGGACCTGCTCGCGCCAGGCATCGAACTGCTCTCGAGAATCGAGCCGATCGGTCGAGAATCGCGCCGCGAAATCAGGGGTTACCACCTGGCCCGATTCCATCCTGGAAAGAAGCATACCACGGACTGCAACGCTGCTTCCAGTCGCACTGTCACAGGATGCCGAATGTCCGGGCACGGAAACGCGAGAATGGAGACGATCTCTTGCGTTAGCCTGCACTTGTTTCAGCTGCTGCAATTCGCGACAGTTCACCGCTACAGAAGACGGCATGTCGAGTTATGGATATAACCAAAATGCCGACCTTGTACGCTTCCAGACTACCTACGAACACGTCTCGTGACCGCTGCCGACAGCCACAACCACAATGAAATAGTACATCTATCACTTTCATCATCGAGGCTGTTCGCACGGAGTGCCGTCATCACCGCTGACTACGGTGTGATGGAATCTATGCTGACTCGTTGCTTGACGCACTGACCATCACAAGCTTAGCGATAAGCGAGGATTGGTTAATACAACAACCATTAATGAACACTAGATAATTCTCAAAGAGGACAGAATATGACCAGCAGACAGAATCTCGTATTGTCCGTAGTGGTAGGAGGGCTTGCGGTTCACGGGGCAATCACTGCGTGTGGCAGCATCAAGTCCCCGGTGACTGACGCAAATGCAAGCGATGGATTGGCACAGGTCACGGATGGGTCAGCATCAAATGACGGGGGCATTCCCCAGGGGACGATTGTCGCATTCGGAGGTGCAACTGCTCCATCCGGATGGATGCTCTGTGATGGGTCAGTAGTCAGTAGGACCATCTATGCCAATTTGTTTGCCGCGATCGGAAACAAATTCGGTGGCGGCGATGGAGTTAGTACGTTCAATCTGCCCGACTTACGCGGCCGCTTCGTGCGTGGCGTCGATGGCGGCGCCGGACGTGATCCAGACGCTGCAAATCGGGTCCCTAGCACTGCTGGTGGTTCTAGCGGGGATGCGGTCGGATCATTGCAAGGAGACGCAACTGCTGTTCCTGCCAACCCTTTCTCTACTGAGAGCAGCGGGAATCACACGCATACGAACGGAGCATTCGATC
>VBLP01000422.1:6215-8777 GCA_005887925.1 Deltaproteobacteria bacterium
CACACAGGATTGGCGGCGGGCTTGGATTTGGGGGCGACAAGGAAACACGCCCTAAGAACGTGGCTGTCAACTACCTCATCAAGCTCTGATCGATCTCGTTCGAGCATCTCCGAGCGGGCATACGCGGCACCCAGTAGCGCGGCGCTCCTCGAGGTCATACCAACGCTGTCGCCGACCAGCCACTCGACGAGTGGGCGCCCATCGCTGCGCTCGGTGTGACCGGGCAAGGACATCATATTTACATTGGCAGCAAGAACTCTTCGCTAACGCAAGTCACCGCACACGGCTATGCGAACGCCGGAAGCGTTTCGATAAGGTCTGCAGCAATGGCCGGGGCAACGGGGGTGTGCGTTATGGTTCACTCGCGCGGATGACCCGTGTGCACAGCTCGTTGCCAGACCCGCGGTGCAGCGCGACCTCGATGGCTGAGCCGACGCTGCCGTCGGCCCAACGACCTGCCGGATAGCGTCAAGTTGAAGCTCCCCTGGCTCAACGACCAGGAGACCACGTTCTGGGCCCGGATCGCGGTCCCGATGGGTGGCCCCGATCGCGGCACGTACGTGCTTCCGGAGATCGAGGATCAGGTGCTCGTGGTGTTCGAGCACGGGGACATCAACCGGCCGATCGTCATCGGTTCGCTGTGGAGCAAGAAGCAGGAGCCGGTCGAGGTCAACCAGTCCGGCAAGAACAACACCAAGCTCATCAAGTCGCGCTGCGGCCACCGGATCATCTTCGATGACAAGGAAGGTGCCGAGAAGATCACGATCGTCGACAACACAGAGAAGAACAAGATCGTCCTCGATTCGGTCAACAAGATCGTCTAGATCGAATCCGATGGAGACATCGAGGTCAAAGCGAGGGCCAGCGTCATTCTGCACTCAAACGCGCTCAAGGTCGGCACAAAGGAAAGCATCACCGGCAAGGGACAGTCGCTGCTCGTACACGCGCAGAAGACCTTTGGGCTCAAGGCGACCAGTGGCATCACCGTCGGTGGCGGCAACACGACGATTAACATCTCAAATGCTGCAGCGACCAGTGTGTCGGGCTCCGGGGCCGGCGAACTACGTGGAGCAGCGGCAGACACTGCCAAGCCTCAGATCGAGGAGCACAAGCATCGTGCTGGTCATCCGGAAAGGAGTAGCGGTACAGCGCCAGCCCGTTCGCCGCCGCCTGGGCCGACGGCGAACGCCCCGTCAACCGGGCCGGAAGCGACCGACAAGGCGTTCGGCGAAATCGTCGAGGTCTGCGGTTTCTTCGGGCCGAACAATGTTCGGCGCGCCGAGCAGCAGGTGCGCGACGCCGTGGTGACACGCGCCGGTGTGGAGTGGACTGCCTGGCACACGTCAACCGGCGCGCCCCGGCCCGAGAGCGAGAGCGGGATGTTCGGACGCCTGCTCGGCTATTACCTGGCCGGCAACGGAGCGATGGCGCCCGACACGCTGGCCGTCATGCAGGCCACCGCCCTTGAAATCGACTACGGACCCTTCCTGGCGGCGGGCGCCACGAGCGCCACCGCCGCGGCGCAGCTGACGCTCATCAAGAACCAGCTCTTCACCGGCGCGCCCGGCGCCACGGTCGCCGGGCTGACCGCGCGCGTGAACGCCGCCCTCCGGCAGGCCCGCGAGGCGCACGACGGCGTGGGCGCGTCCAGAGCCTGGAGTGCGGCCTTCGTGTCGGCGTGCGTGCGCGGGGTCGCCATCGCGTTGGGCCTGGAAGCGGTCATCGGGACGGGAACGTCGCGCCAACACGCGAGACGCGACCAGCTGCTGCTGGCGACGCTGGCACATGCCACCTACACAATCGAGGCGCGCCAGCGACGCGAGCGCCGGCGCTGCGGCACTTTCCACGCCTTCCGCCCCGACGAGCGAGCCCCCCAGCTCGGCGACATCGTCGTGCAGGATCGCCGCGGGAGCATCACCGCCGCGCACGTCGTGACGCTGGCCGGGCTGTCCGGCGGCGAAACCCACGGCGATATAGTGGTCGAGGTCCAGCCCGGGTTCGTCGTCACCATCGGCGGGAACGTGAACGATAGCGTGCGCAAGCGGCGATACCCGCGCGACACCACCGGGATGTTGATAGTCGATCGGCAGCAGCTGTTCGCACAGGAGGATGCCAGTGGCACGCTCCCCGCGCTGCCGCTCACCTCGACGCAGAGCCTGGCCAGCCACAGTACGGCGCGCATCTTCGCGCTGCTGGCGCCGGTCGAGGAGTGCGCGGCGATGCCCGGTCAGCGCTACGGAGGAGGCGTTCTTGTCTAACTGGCGCGCGCGGCGCAACGCCGAGTCGCCGCGACGCGATGGCGGCCCGGCTCGCCGCTCGCCGCTCGCCGCTCGCCGGGCCTGAGCCCGGCACGGAGGTCACGCTCGCCGACCTGCTCGAGCTCGATTGACGGGCGACGCGGGCCCGGGTGGCGCCTCGCCGGGATCCGACTGCTGCCGAGGCCAGGTCGTCCGCGCTGATGGTTCCCTTCCCAGCGCGGTGACGACTCGGTCGGCAGCCTCGGAGCAGGCACGAGCGCGATCGACAACCAGCGGTTATGGGCGGGATGGTCGCACGACCTAC
>VBLP01000424.1 GCA_005887925.1 Deltaproteobacteria bacterium
TGCTCGCGTGGCGGCCCGATCTCTCTATCTTCTTTCGCCTGCTTGATGCATTGTAAGGTGGCGATGGCCTCCCGATGCCATTCTGCACGGGATAGGTCGGACGACTCTCAACCATGAACCTCATCAAGGAGCCAGTCAGAGCGAAATTCGGTGGGGCGATCGTATCGGGATCAACCCGACGCTTGAGCTGCGCCCTGCAAACTCGTTAGTTGCACTCGCGGAATTAGTAGCCGTACTGCAATTTTCACGCCCAGCTATCGCTTGATTTGGGTCTAGAGGGGGCGGGAAGGCCCCCTATCGATCGACCGGTTGATGGGCCTGGTGCCGCACGAGTTCAAGGCGCTGATCTGCACGCGACCGTGACCGCGTGCGACGTGCCTCATGTGCCGGAGCGGCGACGCAGCGCGCGGTCCGGGCGCCTTCGCACACCGCGCGATGCCGCGCGCGTGACGTTCCGAGACCCGCAACAACCCGAGGTGCGATCTGGTCCGTGGCTTGCTGTATCTCGGCTCATTGGAGGTTTGCCCTATGAGTCGCCTAGCTTCTCTTGGTTTGGTCATCGCTCTCGCGCTCGGTGCACCGGCAGTCGCGTCGGCGGCGCCCGCGCGCGAGACCGCGACGCAGGTGTCGCCGGCATCCGACGCCAAGGCAGCGCCAGCACCAGCGCCCGCCTCCGCCCGGGACTCGTCCAGCTACGCGCAGCGCGAGCAGCAGGACAAGCAGGTCGCCGGCTACGAGGGCGGTAACGTGGTTGTCATCACCGCCTCGGGGACAGCGCTGCTTGTCGCGCTCCTGATCCTCCTGATCGTGATCTAGCTGCATGCAGCGGCCAGGTCAGCCCCCGGCTCGCGTCGCCGGGCTCGTGATCGCGATCGTCGGCCTGGCGTGCCAGCTGCCGTACACCGGCGGCGCACGCCCGGTCAGCCCAGATACCGTCGGGGATGGTTGGTACCGAGCGGCGGCGACTCCGGTCGTCCGCCAGCAGCAGGAGACGGATTGCGGCCTCGCCGCGCTCGCCATGGTCGCGGGCGCGTGGGGCCGGCGGTGGTCCGTCGACGATCTGAGCCGCCGGCTGCCACCGAGCAAGCGCGGCGTCAAGCTGGGTGACCTGCGGGACCTCGCGCGCACGCGCGGGCTCGAGGCCTACGCGATCCGGGGCACCACCGGCGATCTCGCCAGCGAGCTGTCGCACGGCCGCCCGGTCGTGCTCGGCCTGCTCCTGCCCTACGATCGCGGCCACAACGCCAGCCACTACGAGGTCGCGGTCGCGATGCACCCCGGCGACGGCTCGGTCGTGACGATCGATCCCGCCTCGGGGCAATGGCGGCAGCGCACGCGCGCCGTGCTCGACCTCGAGTGGAAATCGGCGGGGTTCGCCACGCTCGTGGTCGTCGGCGACCGCCAGGCCGCGCGGTGACGAGCGGCCGCAATGCTTCTCGATAGATCGACCCGGCCTGCGGTGTGCTAGCGTCGCGGCGCATGGCCAAGCTCCTCGAGTACAACGCGACGCTGACCGAGCGCGTCGACATCACCGACGCGCTCACTCTGTTCCGGGTCACGCCCGATCAGCCGCCGGCCCAGCAGCCGTGGTTCACCCCGGGCCAGTACTGCGTCCTCGGCCTCAACAACGTCGAGAAACCCGAGCTCGGCTCGGTCCGCCGCTCGATGTCGATCGCCTCGGCGCCCGAGGACCAGGGGCCCGTCGAGTTCTACATCCGCTGGGTCGCCAAGCCCGAATCCGATAACCCGCTCACCCACCTGCTGTGGAAGATCAAGACCGGCGACCGCGTGTACATGCGCGCCGTCGCGGCCGGCGTGTTCACCGTCAAGGACACCGTCGGCGCCGACGACCCGCGCCTGCGCGTCATGGTCGCCGCCGGCACCGGCTCGGCCCCGTTCCCGCTGGGTCCTCTTGCACGGCGCATCGTACCCCGCCGACCTCGGCTACCGCGACGAGCTGCTCCAGCTCGTCGAGCGCCATCACCTCAAGTACTGGGGCACCGTCAGCCGGCCCAGGGAGGCGCCCGACTGGAAGGGCGACACCGGCCGCGTCGAGGCGTTCTTCGATCCGTCCCGGCTCGACGACCTCGAGCGCCGGCTCGGCTTGCCGCCCGGCGGCTTCGCCCCCAGGAACGTCGCGATCTTCATCTGCGGTCTCACCGGCACGATCACCGGCACGATCATCCCGCTGCTCGATCGCGGCTTCGTCCCCGACTTCAAGCGTATCCGCGAGGCGCTCGGCGTCCCGGCCGACGTCAAGGACTCGGTGTTCTACGAGCAGTACGACACCGAGCCGGTGATCAACATCAAGGACCCCAGCGTCGTCGAGCCGCTGCGCGCCCGCATGCAGGCCGGCCTGGCGAGGCTGTCGGGCTAGCAGAACACGGTCCTGCATCACCGCTTCTCGTGGGCGATCACATTCGCCTCGTTGCCTGTGAATTGCTTACAAGCGTCACCAAGCTTACAGTGTAGAAGGATGACCGACGAGGAGATCGCAGCCCTGGTACGCGGCGACGAGAGCGACCGGGTCGAACGCAAGGAGTCGCTGTCCGATCGCGTGCGGAAAGCGATCTGCTCGTTCGCCAATGATCTCGCGGGCCATCGCCGTCCGGGCCTCGTGGTCATCGGCCAACGCGACGATGGCTCGTGCGTCAACCTGACGATCAATGATCAGCTGCTTGCCACGCTCGCCGGGATCCGCGTCGAAAGTGCGTTCGCGCCGTTCCCCGCGATCGATGTGAAGCGGATGACCATCGATGGCTGTGATGTAGCGGTCGTCGTGGTGCATCCGTCGTCGTCGCCGCCGGTCCGGTATGATGGGCGCATCTGGGTCCGCGTCGGTCCAACGACACGGATCGCGACGCCGGAAGAAGAGCAGCGCCTCTCAGAGAGACGGCGAGCATCTCACTTGCCATTCGACGTGCAGGCCGTCGCCGCGACGTCCTCGAGGAAAACCATCGCCGGCCGGAACAGCAGCTCGCGGCCCTCCGGCTCGTCACCCCCGATGGAGAACCGACCGTCGTGGGGATCCTCGTGCTGGCGAGTGACCCGCTGCGGTTCCTCCCAGGCGCGTACATCCAGTTCGTGCGTTTCGATGGCACGGAGCTATCCGCCTCGCCATCGCGAACAAGCGCCTTGCCGCTAACGGCAATCCACCTCTTGAATATGACGTGCAGAGCAGCTATGTCTGCGTTCGCCTGAAGCGGGGCTCGTCATGATCCCTACCATCGGGTTTTTCAATAGCAAGCGTGGCGTCGGCACCACCTCGCTCGTGTATCACCTGGCATGGATGTACGCCGACCAAGAGTATCGAGTTCTCGCCGTGGATCTGGATCCGCAGGCCGATCTCACGGCAGAGATGGTGGATGTGGAGCGACTGGAGGCCCTGTGGTCATCCGGAGGCGGCGACACGATCTATGGGGCCCTCCGTCGAGCCATGGAAGGAGGCGACCAGATCGCGTCACCGCATCGCGAGTCGATCGCTGGTAATCTGGAGTTGCTGGCCGGCGATCTCTCCATCTCGGATTTCGAGGACGAGCTGGCCTCGCAGTGGAGCCGCTGTCTCGATGGCAACGAGCACGCATTTCGGGCTGTCACCGCGTTCCATCGCTGCATTCAGGAGGCCGCCGAGGCGGCCCTGGCCGATGTGATCCTCGTCGATCTGGGTCCGAATCTCGGACCGATCAATCGCGCGGCGCTCCTGGCCTGCCACCATATCGTGGTGCCCGTCGCACCTGACCTCTTCGCGCTGCAGGGGTTGCGAAATCTCGGCCCGGTGGTGTGCCGGTGGCACGACGAATGGCAAGAGCGCGTCTCGCGGAGCCATCTTGCTGGTATCTCGCTTATCAAAGATACTATGAGACTTGCTGGTTATGTCGTGTTGCAGGGCGCTGTTCGGCTGGACCACCCGATGCATTCGCCAGAGGGATGGTGGCGTCCGACACCGGCCGCCGATGCAATCGGTCCGCGCGGTGATGGTCCCGCTTCGTCGGCTCGCACCTGGATCAGCGTGATCCCGGACGTGTATGCCACCGCGACGGGCTTGATGAACCCAGCTGCCGAACCGTCCAGTGATCCGCACTGCCTCGGCCTGCTCAAGTGGTACGCGAGCCTGATGCCTATTGCGCAGGAAGCGCGCAAGCCAGTCTTTCATCTGCGTCCAGCGGATGGCGCGCTCGGCGCGCATGCGGTGGCAGCTCGTGAGGCTCGCAAGGACTACAAGGATCTGGCCGATCGAATCGGTGCTGCAACCTGGCATCCTGGCAAGCCATCGCGGGCTGCTCAACGCTGAATGTGATGACCTCACATCCGAGGCTCCCGCAGAGCGGAGTGCCAATGTGCCAATCACGATGTCGAATGAGCGATCATAGCTAATCCAGGCGCGGGATCGGCGGGACCTCGATCGTGATCAGGTTCACGCCGTCGGGGAGCGCCGCGCAGATCACCTGGATGCGGTCGAGGTGTGCGTAGAACCTGCGCTCGAGCTGGGCATCGGAGAACTCGGGCAAGCCGAGCGCGCACGCGCTGGCGTCGTCGGGCACGCCGGTCATCGTCGCGAACAGGTCGCCGGGCTTGGCCGCGGCCACGATGTCCTTGGGGGCGTGCTCGCCGTCGAGCTGGCGCGCGAGCCGGATGCTGCCGCTGCGGAACCGCCGGGTCATCTCGAGTGCGTTGCTCGACGCGACGCGGCCGGGCAGGATGACGACTTCGACGTTGGCGAGCCGGGTGTTGACGGTGTTGCGCACCAGGACGTGGACGACCCGGGTCGGCTTGACGAGCGACAGCGCGACGCCGCGCACGACGGGGCCGCGGACCCGGGCGGTGGCGCCGCCGGTGACCATATCGCCGACGCCGTCGATCGCGGCCAGCACGCGGAGCTCGCCGCGCGGCACGCCATCGACGGCGAACGAGCCGTCCGCGGCGACCGGCGCGAGGAGGGCGTAGCGCGACCGGGCCGGCCACGCGAGGTCCTTCACCATGATCGCGACGTTGGCGGCGGGCCGGCCGGCGAGATCGACGCGGCCTTCGAGCCGGCTGGTCGGTGCGAGCGCGAGCCGGAGGTCCTCACCGGCCGCGACCGGCGGCGAGCGGCGGTCGGCGAGCTCTGCGATCACGATCGCGTCCTCGATGGCGTCGGGGATCTCGAACCGGCCGTCCGCGCCGGTCGTGGCGCTGCGGATCGTGTCGCGGTCGGTGAAGCCGCCCGCCGCGCCGACCGAGTCGCCGCGCAGTGAGCGGCCCGCGGTCACGGTCGCCCCGGCTACCGGGTTGCCCCGGCGGTCGACGACCACGCCGGAGACCCGCTGCGGCGGCGTGTTGGGCAACGCGCGCGCCAGCCGATCGAGCGTGGCCCGCGCGGCGGCGACATCGCCCTGCGCGAACGCCCACTCCGCGGCTCGCGCGTCGATCGCGCGAACGATCTCGTCGGAGGCGCCGAGCTCGCGGACCGCGCGGGTGCGCCACGCGGCGAGCTGCCCGGGGATCGCGGCGAGATCGTCGCGGTTGGCGCGGATCTGGCGCAGCGCGAGCACGGCGAGGCCGGCGGTGAGCTCGGGGCGCAGCCGGCCGCGCGCGGCGAAGCCGTCGATCGCCGCGCCGCCCCGCGCGATCGCCTCCTCGAGGTTGTCGACGCGCCGGGCGACCTCGACGCGCATGAGGTCGACCTGCGCGATCAGGTCGCGCTGGGCGACCCGGCGGGCGGCCGCGTCGGCGAGCCGCAGCTTGGCGGTCACCGCGGCGCTCAGCCACTCGTTGCCCATCATGTGCTGCGCCGTCGAGATCGCGGTCTCGGCGAGCACGCGGTCGTCGCCGCAGCGCTCGGCCTCCTGCTGTGCCTCATCGAGGTGACGGCTGCGCTCGGCGAGGGTCTTCTCGGTGTCGGCGGCGAGCAGGTGAGCGAGCGACGATGCGCACGGGTCGGGCTCGGCGCGCGCGACCAGCGCATCGGCCGCGGCGGTCAGAACCGGCGCCGGCGCCGCGGTGCGCGCGAGCCAGGCGGCCATGACCTCGCGCAGCTCGGGCGAGGTGTTCATCATCAGGCGCGGCGCGCGCGGCAGCTCGCAGACCCGGGGATCGATGAGCAGCGCACCGGCGTCGACCTGCGTGCCGCGGTTGACCCGCACCGCGCGCGCGACCGCGTCGATCCGGGCCAGCACACCGTCGAGACAGACCAGCTGCGGTGCGCGGACGACCGGCGCGACCTGGCAGGCCACCGCCCGCGCCGTGCGCCACGCGGCGATCTCGGTGTCGAGCTGCCGGGCGGCGACGGTCTGGCCGGCGTCGGCGTGCCCCGGCGGCCACACCTGCGCCGCATCGAGCACCGGCGGCTCGCAGCGCGGGCCGACCAGCTCGTCGCCGGCGCGCATCGCCACGACGAGCACCACCGCGCCGACCAGCGCTCCGCCGGCGATCGCCAGCGCGACCCCGGGGCGGCGCTCGACCCGCACGATCCGCGCGAGCAGCGCGTCCATGTTGGGCCAGCGCTGCGCCGGATCGGGATCGAGCCCGCGCCGCAGGATCGCGCGCAGCCGGCGCGGGATCCGGGAATCGTCGAGCGCGGCCGGACCGAGCGCGGCCTGGCTGCGCAGCTCGTCGAGCGTCGGCCCGCGATACGGTCGCTCACCGGCGAGCGCTTCCCACAGCGCCACGCAGAATGCGTACTGATCGGTCGCCGGGGTGACCGCGCCGTGGTCCCACTGCTCGGGCGCCATGTAGGCCGGCGTGCCGAGCAGCGAGCCGGTCGCGGTGATCCCGGTCAGCGAGCTCGGCGTGCCGACCGGCAGCGTCATCGCCGCCTGCGCCCGGCTCGACGCCAGCTCGCCGAGGTCGCGCAGCGCCGGCAGCGCGGCCTGGGCCTCGCGCGCCAGGCCGAAGTCGGTCACGACGATCCGGCCGTCGCGGCTGCGCAGCACGTTGTGCGGCTTGAAGTCGCGATGCACGATGCCGGCGGCATGCGCGGCGGCGAGGCCGCGCCCGGCGGCGACGAACGCCGCGACGATCTCGACCGGCCGCCGCGTTTCGGCGCGCAGCCAGTCGGCGAGGGTCTCGCCCTGGATCAGCTCCATCGCGACGTAGTCGCGGCCGTTCGCGGTGCCGACCTCGTGCACCGTGACCACGTTGGGGTGCGCCAGCCGCGCCATCGCCCGCGCCTCGCGGAGCAGCCGATCCTTGGCCTCGAGACCGGGTGCGGCGACGCGCAGCACCTTGAGCGCGATCCGGCGCTCGAGGTCGGGATCGAACGCCGCGTGGACCACGCCCATGCCGCCCGAGCCGAGCTCGCGCTCGAGCCGGTAGCGGCCGAGCGATGCCCCGAGCGCCTCGGCAGGCTCGGGCCGCCCCGTCGATGAGATCGGCGCGGTGGCGGTACGCCCTAGGTCGTCACCCTGGCTCGGATCGCTCGCCACCGCGGCAGGATAGCGCACCGACATCGATCGTCTGATGATCCCGGGCCGGGTTCGCGTTGCGTGCCGCTCACGGGCTGACCGCGATCGCGTCGCGGAGGAACCGGGCAAGGCCGGGGCCGCCCTTCTTGTCGAGCGTCGCGGTGAAGCGCGGGTCGGCGACGTACATCTCGCCCAGGCCCCTGTGCATCTGCGAAGAGCACGGATAGAACCAGCGGTCGATGTGCTTTCTGTGGTCCTCGACCGCGGCCTGGACCGCGGGATCGGACGCCGCCGCGCCCTGCTGCATCAGCTGTCCGATCCGGGTGTAGATCTCCTCGCTTTCCTTGCGGATCGCCTCCCATTCCGGCTTGCCGTACTGCTTGGTGCGCCGGCTCGCCTCGTGGTACGCGGGGGTGCTGCCCCATCGCTCTCGGGCCTCGTCCTCGTGGTCGGCCGGGTTGAAGCCATCGAACATCGCCTTGAAGTCTTCGGGTTGCATCGTCCTGTCCTCCTCGAGCACCTCCAGCGCGGCATCCACGGCGGCGAGCATCGCGTCGATCCGCGTGCGCCGCTCCGCGAGCATCCCGCGATGCTTGCGGAGCAGCGCCGCGCGATCCGCCGACGCATCTATCGCGGGCCCGATGTCGTCGAGCGGCACGCCGAGCTCGCGGAGCACCAGCACCTGCTGGAGCCGCAGCACGTCGCGCTTGTCATAGAGCCGGTAGCCCGCCGCCGTCCGCTGCGACGGCCGGATCAGCCCGATCTCGTCGTAGTGGTGCAGCGCGCGCACCGTCACCCCGGTCAACCGGGATAGCTCTCCGACCGTGAATGCCATGGGTCCTCGTGATCGCACCGTGCGGCCTCACGCCGCGTGAGGGTCAAGCGGGTTCTGCAGCCTCGCACTGCGGATCTTGCGGCACGGACCGGCAGCCGGCACGCAGATCCGCCGACTTGGCGCCGGCACGTGCGTTGCGATAGCGCCACACCGGAGGAATCCCATGTTCACCAAGCTGAAACTCGCACTCTTGATCGCCGCTCCCCTCGCCGGAGCGGCCACCTACGCCGTCGCCCAGCCCGATGCGTCCGGTCCGCCGGGCCGCGCGGAGCTGCTCCAGAAGTTCGACAAGAACGGCGACGGCAAGCTCGATGACGCCGAGCGCGCCGACATGCGCGCGGCGTTCAAGGCCAGGCGCGCCGAGCACCGCCAGGCGATGCTGTCGCGGTTCGACAAGAACGGCGACGGCAAGCTCGACGATGCCATGGACAGCAACGGCGACGGCAAGCTGAGCCTCGACGAGTTCAAGGCCGGCGCCGGCAAGGCCGGGCTGCATCGCCACGGCCGCCACGGCCAGGGCGGCCACCGCACGAGCAAGACGCGCTGAGCCGGGTATGCTGCCGGCGATGCTGCCCCGCCGTGTCCAGCCGCTCGCCGGGTGGTCGATCGTCGCCGCGTTCGCCTTGATCGGCGCGGCCCTGCTCGCCACGGTGTGGAGCACGCGGGCGTCGATCCTCAACGCCTCCGATGCGGTGCGCTGTGGCCAGGCCGACGCGGTCGAGCAGGCCGTGCGCGCCGAGCTCGCCGATCTCGACGGCGCGCCGACCGAGCAGGACCTCGACAAGATCGTGCACGAGCTCCACGGCGACGGCCTGCGCTACCTCGCGATGGTCGAGGGCCGCGGCCGGCTCGAGATCCTCGCGGCGGCCGGGACGCCGGTCGGCGCCGGCAGCGCCGACCTGTTCGCGCCGAGCCGGCAGGTCGGCTGCACGATCGACGAGATCCGCGGCCGGCTGCGCATGGAGCTGCGCTCGCTGCGCCGGCTCAAGGCGGGCGGCCGCACGCCGCGCTTCGTGATCGAGGTCGAGCCGGTGCAGGCCACCCATCTGCGCGAGGCGGCGAGCTTGACCCTCGGCGTCGGCGCGCTGGCCGCCGCGGCGCTGCTCGGCGTCGCGTTCGTGCTGATCCGGCGCGAGGCCCGCCGCCGGGCCGACGCCCAGGCGCGCGAGCGCGAGCGCCGGCTCGCCAGCCTCGGTGAGATGTCCGCGGTCCTCGCCCACGAGATCAAGAACCCGCTGGCCTCGCTCAAGGGCAACGCCCAGCTGCTCGCCCGGATGCTGCCCGGCGGCGACAAGCCGCGCGCCAAGGCCGACCGCGTGGTCGACGAGGCCAACCGGCTCGAGCAGCTGACCAACGACCTGCTCCAGTTCGTGCGCACCGGCACGATCAACCGCGCACCGGCCGATCCCGCGCAGCTCGCGCGCGACGCCGCCGCGACGGTGCGCAGAAAGCTCGACCCCACCGCCGATGACTCCCAGGTCATCGGCAGCGGCCCGTCGATCACCGTCGATGCCGGCCAGGCGCCGGCGACGTGGCCGCTCGACGCCGGCCGGATCCGCCAGGTCCTGATCAACCTGCTCGACAACGCCATCGCCGCCGGTCCGCCGGTCACGGTCGCGCTGCGCGGCGAGGGCGACCGCCTGATCCTCGAGGTCGCCGACCGCGGCCCGGGAGTCGCCGAGGACGACCGCGAGAAGATCTTCGAGCCGTTCTTCACCGGCAAGACCCAGGGCACCGGCCTGGGCCTGGCGATCGTGCGCCGCGTCGTCGAGCTGCACCGCGGCACGATCGCTGTGCAGCCCAACCCCGGCGGCGGGGCGACGTTCCGCGTCGAGATCCCCCGGAGCTAAGCGATCGTCCGGGCCTGGGGCATACTTCGCCAGCCATGGCACGTATCCTGGTCGCCGACGACGAACCCGGCCTGCGCGAATTCATCACCGATTCGCTCGAGCTCGACGACCATGCCGTGGTCCCGGCCAAGGACGGCCGCGAGGCCGCCCGCCTGCTCGACGAGCGCGGCTTCGATCTCGTGCTGACCGATCTCAAGATGCCGGGGCTCGACGGTATGGCCCTCCTGCGCAAGGTCCGCGCCGAGCAGCCCGAGGTCGAGGTCATCATGATGACGGCGCACGGCACGGTCGACAACGCGGTCGAGGCGATGAAGCTCGGCGCGTTCGAGTACCTGCAGAAGCCGCTGTCCGGCCCCGACGAGCTGCGCCTGCTGGTGGCGCGCGCGCTCGAGCGCCGCGGCCTGCGCGACCGGGTCGACGGCGCGGAGCGCCGCACCGAGACCTCGGGACCGCCCCTGACCTACGGCGACCCCGTGATGCGCCCCGTGGTCGAGGCGATCGAGAAGGTCGCGCGCACGGCGGCCACGGTGCTGCTCCTCGGCGAGAGCGGCACCGGCAAGGAAGTCGCGGCGCGCGCGATCCACGCGCAGAGCCCGCGCACGACGCGGCCATTCATGGCGATCAACTGCGCCGCGCTCAGCGAGCAGCTGCTCGAGAGCGAGCTGTTCGGCCGTCGGCGAGCTCCGCCCCGAGCTGCAGGCCAAGCTCCTGCGCGTGCTGCAGGAGCGCCGGTTCGAGCGGGTCGGCGGCACCCGCACGCTCGAGGTCGACGTCCGCTGGATCGCGGCGACCAACCGCGACCTGCGCGCGATGATCGACGGCGGCCGGTTCCGCGAGGACCTCTACCACCGGCTCGCGGTGTTCCCGATCAAGCTGCCGCCGCTGCGCGACCGCAGGATCGACCTCCTGCCGCTCGCCCGCGCGCTGCTCGAGCGCATCGCGCGCGACCTCAAGCGCACCATGCCGCGGCTGACCCCCAGCGCCGCCGCCCGGCTCGAGTCGGCGAGCTGGCGCGGCAACGTCCGCGAGCTCGCCAACACCCTCGAGCGCGCCGCGATCCTCGCCGACGGCGACGCGATCGACGCCAGCCACATCTGGCTCGAGGATGGCGGCAGCCGGCCGCTGCCCAAGACCGACGAGGTCCGCCCGCTGGCCGAGCTCGAGCGCGAGGCGATCCTCCACGCGCTCGACGTCGTCGGCGGCAACCGCAAGCGCGCCGCGGAGCTGCTCGGCATCGGCGAGCGCACGCTCTACGACCGGCTCAAGAAGTACGACGACTGACCCGCCCGCGCCGTCGGCAGGGCCCGCTCGGCCCATCCCGGAGGATCCGGCGGCCCACCGGGCGATCGGCGATACGCCCCCGGGGCATTTGGCCCCGACTGCGGAATCCGCAGGACCGTGAACTGCGGCATCTGCAGTCGGCCGGCAAACCGCCCCTCAACCCATTAGAATTACTTGGCCAAGTGCCGGCACGGCGGATGCTCTATCAGGAGGCATGATGCTCAAACTCATCCCCTTCACCGCTCTCGCGCTCGGCCTCTCGAGTGGTGTTGCGCTTGCCGACCATCGCGGCGGCGACCATCGCGCCGCTGTCATCGACCATCACAGCGCGCCGCAGGTCGTCCGCGATCAGCGCGACGTCCGCGGCGGCGACTGGCACCGCGGCGCCGTCGTGCGGGACAGCCGCCCCTACTACGGCGGCAACCGCGTCTACGGCGGCAACCGCGTCTACGGCGACAACCGCGTCTACGGCGACAACCGCGTCTACGGCGGCAACCGCGTCTACGGCGGCAACCGCGTCTACGGCGGCAGCCGCGTGGTCATCCGCAACGAGCGTTCCTACCCGTACTATCACAACGTCGTTCGCCGCCCGATCTACGTGTCTCGGCCGTTCATCGGCCACCGCTACTTCGACTACTACCGTCGCCCGTCGCTGATCATCGAGAACTACGGTCCGCGCGACGGCTACTACTGGGTCCCCGGCCAGTGGACCTGGGACGGCTACGAGTGGCTGTGGCAGCCCGGTCACTACGAGCCGGATCCGAACTACGTCGACAGCTACTACGACAGCTACTAGCGAGCGCTCGTAGCGCAAGCCGGGCGTCGACCGCGACGACGGCTACCCACGATACCTGGTGGTGCCAGTCACCCCGGTAACAGCGGCGGTTGCCCCGCGGGTAACCGCCGCTGGCTTTTTGGCGTATGCATGGGCGTATGACCACGCCGCGCACCTCGCGCTCCGGTTTCGACCTCACGCCGCTGTCCGCCGACCGCATCACCGCCCTCGCAGCCGAGTTCTCTCCCGAGGAGCGGCACGTGATCCTGCACCAGGGCACCGAGCGCCCGTTCTGCGGCCTCTTGCTCGATAACAAGCAGGCCGGCACGTACACCTGCCGGCTGTGCGGGCTGCCGCTGTTCCGCTCCGACGCCAAGTTCGAGTCCGGCACCGGCTGGCCCAGCTTCTTCCAGCCGTTCGATCCGGACCACGTCGCCGAGCTCGGCGATCACGGCCACGGGATGCTGCGCACCGAGATCCGCTGCAAGCGCTGCGATGCGCATCTGGGTCATGTGTTTCCCGACGGCCCGCCGCCGACCCGCCTGCGCTATTGTCTGAACTCGGTGTCGCTGTCGTTCGTCGTTGCGGGCCAGCCCACGCCGCTGCGCAGCTGACCGCCGCGCGCCCGCGCGCGATCACGCGCACGCTGGCGGGATCTCCCCGCCGCGGTAGACATCGCGGTGAGATCGTTCACGGTTGTCGGAGCCGCGAGTTTTTTTCGCGCAGCCGCACGCGCGCTGTCGATCCGGCCCGCCGTCGTTCGACCTCCTGGCGCAACGAACAAGCAACCAGACCAGGAGAACTGCGATGTCGATTCCCACCGGCCGCTTTGTATGGTTCGAGTACGTATCCGGCGACGCCAGGAAGGCCCAGGGCTTCTTCGGCGAGCTGTTCGGCTGGAGCACCCGGAGCGTGCCCATGCCCGACGGCGACTACACGATGATCGCCGCCCCCGACGGCAAGACGATCGGCGGCTACTTCGCAGCGCCCGAGGGCGCCGCCAAGGCCAGCTGGCTGCCCTACCTGCAGGTCGCCAGCGCCGCGGACAGCGCCGCCAAGGTCAAGAAGCTCGGCGGCACGGTGATCAAGCCGCCGTTCAAGGTCGCCGACATCGCCACGATGGCGGTGGTCGCCGACCCGCTCGGCGCGGGGCTCGCGCTGTGGCAGCCGACCAAGGCCGAGGATCCCGGCCAGCCCGCGGCCGGCTTCACGGTCAACAAGATGGAGATGCCCGGCATGGGCACCTACAACGTCCTGGAGAGCGACGGGCAGGGCCGCGCCGGCATCATGCCGCAGCCGATGCCCGAGGCGCCCCACCTGTGGCTGCCCTACGTCAAGGTCGCGAGCGCCGACCAGACCGCCGAGAAGGCCAGGCGGCTGGGCGCCAACGTCGTCGTCCCGCCGACCCAGATCCCCAACGTCGGGCGGTTCGCGATCTTCGTCGACGCCCAGGGCGCCGGTACCGGCATCCTCCAGCCGTGACGGCCAGATCGCCGCACCGTGATCGCGCGGCGGCGCGAGCTACTTCCTGCCGGGCGACGCCGGCTCGCGCGTCACGACCAGGATGTTGCCATCGACCGTGATCGCCAGGTGATGCAGCCTGGCCACGGCGCACGCGACGGCGTCCCACGCGACGCGGCGCAGGTGCAGCGTGACCTTGCCGGTGACGTCGTCGGGCACGACCAGGTTGACCCGCGCGGTGTCGGCGATCAGCCGGAACACGTCCTGGAGATCGGCGCCCTTGACGTCGAGATCGATCGCGGCGCCGTGATGCCGCACGCCCTGCGCACACAGGTCGCGGCGTGGCTCGTCGCGCGGCTCGCCGTGCGCGACCGTCGCGATCATCGCCGCGAACAGCATTGCGAGCAGCGGCCGCACCGGACCCAGTGTACCGTGCCGAGGTGACCTTGCAGCTGCCGTTTCAACCGCCGATCGAGCCGATGCTCGCCAAGGCCACCGGCGAGCTGCCGACCGAGGGCACCGGCTTTGTCTACGAGCCGAAATGGGACGGCTTCCGCGCGCTGGTCTACAAGAGCGGCGACGAGGTCTACCTCCAGAGCCGCGACCTCAAGCCGCTCGGCCGCTACTTCCCCGAGCTCGAGGCCGCGCTGCGCACCGGCCTGCCCGATCGCTGCGTGCTCGACGGCGAGATCGTCATCGCGACCGCCGGCCGGCTCGACTTCGACGCGCTGCTCCTGCGCATCCACCCCGCAGCGAGCCGGGTCCAGATGCTCGCCGAGCAATCGCCATCGTCGTACATCGCGTGGGACCTGCTCGCGTCCGACGACGACGATCTCCGCGAGCGGCCCCAGATCGAGCGCCGCGCCGCGCTCGAGCGCGCCCTCGCCGGCGTGAAGCCGCCGATCCACGTCACCCCCGCGACCCGCGATCGCAGCATCGCCGCCGACTGGTTCGATCGCTTCGAGGGCGCCGGGCTCGACGGCGTGGTCGCCAAGCCCGAGGCCCTGCCCTACACGCCGGGCAAGCGCGTGATGCTCAAGATCAAGCACCAGCGCACGGCGGATTGCGTGGTCGGCGGGTTCCGCTGGTACAAGGGCGGCAAGGGTACCCTCGTCGGCTCGCTCCTGCTCGGGCTCTACGACGACACCGGCCGGCTACATCACGTCGGCGTGACCTCGGCGTTCACCCGCGAGGTCCGCGCCGAGCTCGCCGCCAAGCTCGCGCCGCTGCGCGACGGCGCCCGCGAGGTCCACCCGTGGCGCGACTGGGCCGAGTGGCAGGATCAGGAGACCGAGCAGCGCCTGCCCGGCGCGACCAGCCGGTGGAACCGCGGCAAGGACCTGTCGTGGGAGCCGATCCAGCTCGGCCTGGTGTGCGAGGTCGCATTCGAGCACCTCCAGGGCATGCGGTTCCGCCACGCCGCCAAGTTCAAGCGCTGGCGGCCCGACAAGCCGCCGAGCGCGTGCCGCTACGATCAGCTCGACGAGACTCCCGCCTACGAGCTGCAGAAGATCTTCGGCGGCTGATCCAGGACAGCGATCGCGAGCAGCGCGCTGCGATCATCGCGCTCGTCCGCGATCGGCAATCGCAGCTGCGCGATCGTGCCGTCGCGACGAGCCGGCTGGCGGGGAATATCCGGATCGCCCTGCGTCATCCGCAAGAACCAGGCACCCACAGCGAGTGCGGCGCTGGCAAGCCTTGCCAGCGCAGGATGACAGGAGCGGAATCGATGGCATCGTACGCAAAGGTAGGGCTCGGCGCGATCACCGCGCTGGGCATCGCAGCACTTCCGGCATGTCAGACGTCCGGGTCCGGAGACGGCGAGTCGCTCGATGCGACGCACCACCTCGGCCAGCTTCGCGCGGCGTTCCGCATCACCCAGGTCCCCGATGGTGGCCTCGTCCCGGTGATCGGCGACTCGATCGCTGCCGGCTACGAGCAGCGGGGCGCGGCGCTTCACATGACCAACCCCGCGGCGGCCGAGCTCGACCTCGCGCTGCCGGCGAGCGCCGACGGAGCACGCCGCTTCACCAGCGCCGGCGTCGCGATCTCCGCGCGCCTGCGCGCCGCGCCCGCCGCCGCCGAGATCGCCGGCGGCTACGTCATCTACCGCGAGGCGCTCGGCGATCGCACCTCGATCATCGAGCAGGCGCGCCCCGACGGCGTGGAGGACTTCTTCTACTTCCCCGCGCGGCCGGCCTCCGAGGCGCTCGCGTTCGACGTCGATCTCGAGGCCGGTGTCGGCGGGCTGCGCCTGGTGGCCAACACGCTCGAGATCCTCGACGCCGCTGGCGTCCCGCGGCTGCGCGTCAACCCGCCGGTCGCGGTCGGTGCCGACGGCGCCGCCATCGCCGCAAAGCTCGCCGTCGCCGGCTGCGCGGTCGACACCGATCCGGCGATCCCCTCGCGGGTGCGTACGCCGCCCGGTGCGAGGTCGTGCCAGCTCCATCTGTCATGGACCGGCGTGACCTACCCGGCGCTCGTCGATCCCACCTGGGTCACGACGGGGACCATGGCGTTCGCGCGGCCGTATCCCGCGTCGAGCACGGTCATCGACGACCATCGCGTCCTGGTGACCGGCGGCTACGACGCCACCACCGGCGCTCACAACAGCGCCGAGATCTGGGACGCATCGACCGGCGTGTGGACCGTGACCGGCAGCATGACCGATCGGCGCTACGACCACCAGCAGGTGCTGCTCGGCACCGGCAAGGTGCTGGTCACCGGCGGCCTCAACGCAGTGACGCCGTTCGTCGCGTCGTCCGAGGAGTACGATCCGTCGACCGGCACGTGGAGCCACCGCGCCGTGATGGCGAACGCACGCGCGCGCTTCCCGCTCGTCGTGGTCGCCGGCGCGCCGGTCGTCCTCGGTGGCCTCGGCCCGGCCGGCGCGCTCGCCGCGTGCGAGAAGTACGACGCGGTCGGGCACACCTGGTCGGCGTTCGCGTCGATGGCCACGCCGCGCGGCGGCGCCGCGGCCGCCAGCAACGGCCCCAACGCGTTCCTCGTGACCGGCGGCCAGCAAGGCTCGGCCTGGCTCAACAGCACCGAGCTCTACAGCACCGCGGCCGGCGCGTTCTGGCCCGGCGCGCCGATGCTCGGAAAGCGCGCCTACCACACCGCGAACCCGGTGACCGGCAACCCGCGCGTCCTGATCACCGGCGGCTCCGACAGCACCGGCTATCTCAAGACCGCCGAGGCCTACTTCGGCAGCTTCGTGTTCCCGCAGCCCGGCTCGTGGAGCGCGGTCTCCGACATGTCGATGCCGCGCATCGCGCACCAGGCCGTCAACCTCTCTCCCGGCCGGGTGATGGTCTGCGGCGGCATGCAGACCACCGCCGGTGCCAACACCAAGACCTGCGAGACCTTCGACACCTTCACCTTCGCCTGGTCCGCCGACTGCGACATGACCACGCCGCGCGACGGCTTCACCATGCTCACCGTCCCGTCGCTCACCAGGGAGCTCGCCGCCGGCGGCCGCACCCTGGCCTCCGCCGAGCTCAGCTGCCACCACGACAAGTGCACCAGCGGCATCCCGCTCGTCGGCACGTCCAGCGCCTGCATCTCGTCGATCTGCAGCACCGATCCGTTCTGCTGCACCACCGCCTGGGACGCCCTCTGCATCCAGGAGGTCCGCACGATCTGCGGTAGCCTCACCTGCCCCGAGTCCGAGGGCAGCTGCCCGCACCCGCTGTGCACGCCCGGCGCGGCGCTCGCCTCCGGCTGCGACAGCGGCACGGCCGGCTGCGCCGCCTCGATCTGCGCCACCGATCCGTACTGCTGCACCACCGCGTGGGACAGCATCTGCGTCGGCGAGGTCGCCTCGATCTGCGGCAAGAACTGCAACTGAGCGCGCGTCTGCGCGTCGATCGCCTGTACTCGGTTATCCGCGCATCCCTGGCTCGAGCACCAGGCACAGACCCTGCCAGATCTCGGCAAGGCGCTCGCGAGACACCCGCCCGATCTTGGCCGAGAGGCTCGCTCGATCCAGCGTGGCGATCTGCGTGACATTGACGACGGAGGCCTTGGGAAGTCCCGCCTCTCCCTTGCGCAGCCGGACGTTACCGGGCTGCGCTTCGTAGCGAAGCTGCGACGTGAGCATCACCACCACCACCGTATTCAGCCTTGTCCGGTTGAAGCGGTCATGCTGGAGCACCACAGCGGGGTGACGTCCTCCCGGTGAGGAATCGTCCGGCGCAGGCAGGTCGATCCACACCACATCGCCCTGCTCGACTACCACCGACTGCCCTTGGCGACCTTTGCCAGCACCTTGGCATCGACCCGGCGACTGATCTCTCGGTCGCTGCGAGCGCGCGCGAGGAGCACGAGCATCTGGGTGATGAACCGGCTGCGGTTCTCGCCGCGCTGCGCAGCGGCAGCATCCACCTGGGCGAGCACATCCTCGGGGACAGAGATGGCGATTTTCCTGACCGGCACGTTGGCTCCGAGCTGGTATTCCAGGAGCAGAATACCACATGTTAGACGGCCGACCTCGTGCCTGTCTGCTTCCTTGCCCTCACGTGGCGTCTGACTCTTCCGGCTCGTCTTCCCAGCCGGCGTATTCGGTCTTCCAGTCGTAATCGGGGTCGGGGGGCTCGGGCGGCGGGCGCTCGGCCTCGGGGACGTTCCTGAGGTTGATGCGGACGCGATACCACGCCGTTGCCCGGCCGCGGTTGGTGTCGACGAGCACGTGCTCGGGAGCGAGGTACGGGACGATGCCGGGGTGCCTCGCCTTCCAGCGCTCGAGGCCGGCCAGCGCGTCGGCCTTGTGCTTGGCCTGGGCGATCGTGATGACCGGCAGCTTCTCGCGCGGCGGCCGGGCGGCCCCGCGAGCGCGCGAGGGCTGGACGCGCGGCGCCTCGCCGGCGACCTTCTCGAAGTGCGGTGGCCAGGGCGCGTCGGCCTGGCCCTCGGCCTTCTGGCGCGCGGCGAGCTCGAGCAGCGACTCGATCGAGCCCGGGGCGTCATCGATGCGCGCGTGGGCATCGCCGCGCGCGGCGAACAGCGCCGGCACCGTGCGCAGCGTGTAGTCGTGCGGATCGCTCGCGAGCAGGTCGTCCCACGACAGCGGCATCGAGACCCGGGCATCGGGCGTCGGCCGCACCGAGTACGCGCTCGCCGTCGTGCGGTCGCGCGCGTTCTGGTTGTAATCGAGGAACACGCCGTGGCGCTCCTCCTTCCACCACTTCGCGGTCGCGATGCCCGGTGCCCGGCGCTCGACCTCGCGCGCGAACGCGAGCGCGGCGCGCCGGACCTCGGCGAACGGCCAGGCGGGCCGGATCCGGACCCAGATGTGCACGCCGCGCGAGCCCGAGGTCTTGGGCCAGCCGACCAGCCCGTGGTCGTCGAGCACCGACCGCGCGACCCCGGCGACCTCGAGGATCTGGCGCCACACCACGCCGGGCACCGGGTCGAGGTCGATGCGGAGCTCGTCGGGGCGGTCCATGTCCTCGCTGCGCACCGCATGCGGATTGAGGTCGATGCAGCCGAGGTTGACCACGTAGACCAGCTGCGCGGTGTTGTTGACCACGACCTCATCTGCGTGGCGGCCCGACGGGAACGTGAAGGTCGCGACCTCGACCCACTCCGGCCGCCTGGTCGGCGCGCGCTTCTGGTAGAACGGCTCGCCCTCGGCGCCGTCGACGAACCGCTTCATGATCTGCGGCCGCCGCGCCACGCCGCGCAGCACGCCGTCGGCGACGGCGAGGTAGTACTGCACCAGCTCGAGCTTGGTGATCCCGGCCCGGGGGAAGTAGATCTTGCCGGGGTTCGACACCGCGACGTCGTGTCCCGCCAGCGACAGGGTCTCCTGCTTGGCCTTTGCCACGCGGCGATCCTTGCACGAACCGCGAGCCGCCGCGCTCAGCGGCCGTCCCGCACCGCGCGGTCCTCGGCCTTCTGCGCCGTCTTGTCGTCGGCTTTCTGGGCCGCCCGGTCCTCGGCCTTCTGCGCCGCCTGGTGCTCGGTCTCCGCCTTGAATTCGGATTCATGGGCGAGCATCGCCGCCGCCGGGCTGGTCTCGCGCCGGACATCGGCGAGCACGTCGTTGATCTCGGCGCCGAACAGGATCGCGATGTTCGACAGCCACAGCCAGGTCAGGAAGATGATGCCGCCCCCGAGCGCGCCGTACGTCGCCTCGTAGCTGTTGAAGTGGCCGAGGTAGAGCCTGAAGCCGTAGCTGATCCCCAGCCAGAGCAGCACGCCGACGATCGCGCCGGGCGTGAAGATGCGGAACGGCGCGTTGGTGTCCGGCAGGAACTTGTAGAGGACCGCCCACACCACCATGACGAGGAGACCGGCCCCCGCCCACCGACCGATGCCCCACGCGGTGTCGAACATGCTGCCCAGGCCGAAGCGGTCGGCGAGCCAGTGACCGGCGACCGGGCCGGCGACGAGCAGGCCGAGCGCCAGCACGACGACGATCGCCACCCCGAACGTGACCGCGATGGCGATCACCTGGCGTCGCCACCACGGCCGGGTCTCCTGCTTGTTGAACATCGCGTTGAGCGCGCCCATCAGCGAGCTGGCGCCGCGCGAGGCGCCCCACAGCGCGAGCGCCGCGCTGCCGATCGCGAAGCCGGTGTGCGCCGCCTTCATCAGCGAGACCACCTGCGTGGTCACGACCTCGGCGGTCGCGGGCGGCATCGCCTCGGTCGCCATCGCCAGCCCCTGCAGCACCACGTCATCGGGGAGCACCAGCAGCGCCAGCGTCACCACGAACACCAGCATCGGGAACAGCGCGAGGATCGCGTAGTACGCCATCATCGCCCCGACATCGGTGATGTTGTCGTTGACCAGCTCGCGGGCGAGCCCGACCACGAAGCGCTTCACCTTGTTGCCGGCGTGCGGCCTGCCCTCGGTTGCGCGAGGGCGCCCGCCCAGGGACTCGGTGATCGGCTGCTTTTCCACGGCGCTGCTGGCCACGCACAGATCGAGAGCAGCGAGTATGCCAGCGCGCCCAGCAGGAATCGAACCTGCGACCTACCGCTTAGAAGGCGGTCGTTCTATCCGTTGAACTATGGGCGCGAACCGCTCGGCGACGGAGGTCTCACTTTGACCCAGGTCGGCCGATCTCTCAAGCCGGTCGCGGACCGCCAGTGTGTCCGCGTCCTTGCGCGTGCGCGGAGCGATGGTGGCGCCGGCCGCGTGCTAGCTTCGTGGGGCATGCGCACCGCGCGGCTCCGCGTCCCGGCCGAGATCCTCGGAGCGGTCGCGATCTGCGTGCTCGCAGGGCTCGGGGCGCTCGCGTGCGGCAACAGCGAGCGCGAGGGAGCGGAGGCGGCGCGGCAGAAGGCCGAGGCCGAGGCGAAGGCCAAGGCCGCCGCCGCCCCGGCCACGCGGATGGCGACGCCGGTGCCCGGCCAGGCCCACGTGCCGTGCGCCCAGCTGATCGATCCTGCGGTGTTCCAGACCGCGCTGGGCGAGAAGCAGCCGCTCGGGGTCAAGGACGTGACCAGGAGCGAGCCGGACGCGGCGGCCTCGTGCTCGCTCTTGCGCGGCGGCAAGCGCCCGACCGAGGCCGAGCAGAAGGCGCTGCTCAAGAAGGAAGGCAAGCTCGGCGTGCTGCCCGGCGACGAGCTGTGCAACATCACCGCGTACTGCTCGACGATCGAGGATGCCGAGCGGTTCAAGGCCAGGTGCAAGCTCGGCAAGGATCAGGACGACGAGTCGCTGGGTAGCTATGCCTGCGTGCGCATCGTCGCGGTCGGCGCGGCCGACGTGAAGGTGTTCCGGCTGCTCGATGACGACACGCGCTGCATCCTCAGGATCCGCGGCGGGCCGAGCAACACCGACAACGAGATGATCCAGAGCTGCGCCAAGACCGCGCGCGACTCGATCGGCCCGGCGCAGATCAAGGTCGAGGCGGCCCCGCCCGCGGGCTCGGCGAGCTGACGTCAGGTCTTGGAGATCGTCAGGCCGGTGATGCAGCGGAACGGCTTGCCCTTGTAGTCGGTCATGACGTACTCGAGCGTGACCTGGTACTCGGAGCGAAACGCCGCGAACAGGAGCTGCACGCTCGTGTCCGACAGCTCGCGGCCCTTGCACTGCAGGCCGCCCCAGCGGTAGTTCCACTGCGCCTTGTCGTGGTCGAGCCAGACCGCGCCGTGAAACAGCTTGTAGCTGGCGTCGCCCGGCTCGAGCACCATGAGCTGGGCGATCGACGACGTCGCCGTGGTATCGGCACGGGCGGAGAGCGGGAGACCGGACAGCGCGCAGACCAGCAGGAGACGCCGCATCACGATATGGTTGTCCCTGTCGGATCGCGGCGCAAGTCGCAACGGCGGATCCCGATCAGCGCCGGCGCCGCCGCACCAGGCCGAGCGCGACCGCGGCCAGGCCGAGGTTCACCCACCACGTGGTACTGCCGCCCTCCACGCTGCAGCAGCCGCCGCCCACGCTGTCGAAGAAGCACACCCCGGAGCCGGGACCAGCGCCGTTGGCCTGACACGTCAGCCCCTTGGGGCAGGCGTCGGCGACGCCCAGGCTGCACGGCTGCGTACAGATCTGCTCGTCCTTGGTGCCGGTGCACAGCCCCGACTTGCAGAACTGCGCGTACGAGCAGCTCGCGCCGATCTCGCCGGACGGCGGATCCCAGAAGCACTTGCCGGACTCGCACTTCTGGCCCTTGGCGCAGGCGCTCGCGCTGGTGCATGCCGCGCCCTTGGTCAACGTGACGATGGCGGACTCGGTCTTGACCCCGAGATCGTCGTACGCGATCGCCTGGACGTCGACGATGCTGTCCGGGAGGTCGGGCGGGACGTGGAGGGCGTAGCTGTCCGGGTTGAGCTGGCCGCGCGTGCCGAACGCGGTGCACGGCTCGTCGGACCACTTGTAGGCGTTGAAGTACAGCTCGACGTGCGCCACGCCGCGCTGCGCCCCGGCCTGCGCGCTGATGACCGATCGGGTTGCCCGCGCCGAACACCCCGAGGATCTTGAGGTGCGAGTTCTGCGTCGCGCCGCACTTGCACGGCCGCGTGGTGTTCTCGCCGCAGTCGGCGTCGGCGTTGCGGAAGAACTTCTGGCCGCCGCAGTCGACCCGGTAGGTCATCGGGTCGTTGCACGCCGAGTGGCCGTTCGACGCGAAGGCGGTGAGGAACGAGTACTCGTGATCGAGGCCGTAGGCGTGCGCGCTCTCCTGCGCGGCGGTCCAGCAGATGTTCAGGATGTTCGCCGTGATGTCGGCGGTCTTGGCGTGGTGGTTGGCGAACGAGAACGAGATCACGTTGTCGATCGCGCGGCAGTCGCTGGCGAGCGGCGCGACGCCGAGGATGTCGGGCGACAGCCCGATATCGCCGGGCTGACCGGCGATGACCGCCATGTGATAGAACAGGCCGGAGGTCGGCTTGACGTCGGTGACCGTGACCGCGTACGGCGAGTAGACCTCCCGCATGCACGTGGCGAGCATGTTCCACTCGGCGTCGGCGGCGGCGCCGGTCAGGCCCGCGCTGCTGGCGAACTCGCTGACCGTCGACTCGGCCTTCGTCGGGATCGACGACGTGTTGGTCTGGGCGTTGTTGGCGCCGCCGTGGATCGCGCAGCCGCCCCGGCAGCGCTCGAGGTAGAGCGTCTGCGAGACCAGCGCGTTGGGGTTCGCGTACCAGTCGATCGGCGTGTCGACGGCGACGCGGCGGCCCGGCAGCCCGGTGACCGTGGTGGATCCGGGGGCCGACGGCGGCGCGCTGGTCGAGGGCTCGGCGGCCGCCACCGCGCACCCGGTCAGCAGCGCGGCAGCGAGGCTCAGGAGCGAGCAGGCCGGGTGTACCGCGCGGACGAGACGCCGGTTCATTCCCACCGCTATACTACGCAGCCACCACAGCGTCAGCGGGATCCGTCACGGTTATCAAGGAAGCTCGATCCGGCGTAACGGCACCTGGCGGTGGCCGACCACCTTGCAGGACAGCTTGACCCGGGCCTGCGACCATTGCGCGGCGACCTCGACCTCGAGCTCCTCGGTCGACGCCGGGAACCGCACGCGCCCGATCTGCTCGGATACGCACATCTCCAGCAGGCTCAACCCGGGCCCATCGTCACCGGGGACCGCGGGGTGCTGATCGGGCGTGCTCACGATCCGCGGTGTGGTCGCGACGCCGTCCGGCGACACCGTGAGCCGGACCACGAGCGTCGCGTCGATGTCGTCACGGCCGCCGCGGTTGCGGTCGTCCCACTCGAGGAAGCAGCCCTGGATCGGCAACAGCGCGGCGTCGAGCGCGTCCCCCGGCAGCGAGGTGCTCGCGGCGCGCGACCGCGCGTCGGATCGCGCCCGTGCCTGGATCACCGCCTGGAGCTGCGCGATGCTCTGGGTCAGTCGATCGATCTCCTCGCCCTTGTCCTTGAGCGTCGCGCGCAGCTGGTCGAGCTCGGTGACGTCGGCCTTGACCTGCTCGAGGAGCTGCAGGCGCTCGGCGTCGATCCGATCGCGCTCGGCGACCAGGGCCTGGACGGTCGTGAAGTCGGACACCTGCACCAGCTGCGGCGAGTAGCTGCGCAGGACGACCGCCGCGGTCGTGCCGCCGATCAGCAGGATCGCGGCGCTCGCGAGCGCGGCGTAGCGCAGCGGCGAGCGCCGCGGCCGGACCTCGAGGGCGTCGATCAGCGCGCCCATCGACGGGAACCGCCGGGCGCGATCGCGCTCGAGCCCGCGCAGGACGGCGCGGCCGATCGACGCGGGGACCCGGGTGCCCTCGGGCGGTGCGGTCGCGCGGTCGCCGTGATCGAGCATCGACACCGACGTGCCGTCGCGCAGCGGATGGCGGCCGTACAGCGCCTCGTAGAGCGCGACGCAGAAGCTGAACTGATCGCTGCGCGCGTCGAGATCGGGGCCGATCAGCTGCTCGGGCGGCATGTAGCGCGGCGTGCCGAGCACGGTGCCGGTCGCGGTCAGCGCGACGTCGAGCGGGGTCGCCGCGGGCTTGGCCTGCGAGATCTCGTCGGGCGCGAGCACCGAGCGCGCGAGGCCGAAGTCGGTGACCCGGACCCGGCCGTCGCCGCCGACCAGCACGTTGTCGGGCTTGAAGTCGCGGTGCAGCAGGCCCACGCTGTGCGCCGCGAGCAGGCCGCGCGCGGCCTGGCGGAACACGTCGAGGATCTCGCGCCAGTCGCGCGGGTACATCCGCAGCCAGCTGGTCAGCGTGTCGCCCTCGACGAACTCCATCGCGATGTACAGCGCGCCATCCTCGGTGGTGCCGACGTCGTAGATCGACACGACGTTGGGATGCGACAGCTGCGCGATCGCCTGGGCCTCGCGGCGCAGCCGGGTCCGCGCGTCCTGGCTCGACACCGCGAGCCCCGAGCGCAGGAGCTTGAGCGCGACCTTGCGGCCGAGCTGCGGGTCGTGCGCGGTGAACACGACGCCCATGCCGCCGGCGCCGAGCCTGGACAGCACGAGGTAGCGGCCGACGCGATCGCCGCAGGTCAGCGACGCGCGCGGCAGCGGGCCGAACGAGCCGGCATCGCGCTGCAGCGTGACCGCGGCGGAGTCGCCTCCCGCATCGCCGGCGAGCGCGGCGACGAGCGCGCGGCACTCGCGGCAGCTCGCGAGGTGACGCTCGGCCCGGGCCAGCGCCGACGGCGACAGCGCTCCGGAGACGAACTCGCTGGCGGCGTTGTCGTCGAGGTGGTCCACCCGATCGAATCGTAGCAAAGCCGTTTCCTCAACTTCTTGAAAACCAATCACATCGTCCTGGGGACGGTTGTGCCCACCCCGGCCTTGCGTGTAGGCCCGATCATTGGTAGCAATCCCGCGCCCTTATCCGGGCGCTTTCGGGGCGCTTCAGGGCTTATGGGAGACGCTTCGTGTTCACCGACCTGTCCAAAGTCCGCAACATCGGCATCTCGGCTCACATCGACAGTGGCAAGACTACACTGACGGAGCGGATCCTGTTTTACACCGCGCGGATCCACCAGATCCACGAGGTCAAGGGCAAGGACGGCGTGGGTGCCAAGATGGACTCGATGGAGCTCGAGCGCGAGCGCGGCATCACGATCCAGTCGGCGGCCACGTACTGCCAGTGGCCGCCGGCGGAGCGCCCGCGCGGCGTGATGCCGGTCCCCAGCTCGCCGATCAAGGCGCAGCACCACATCAACATCATCGACACCCCGGGCCACGTCGACTTCACGATCGAGGTCGAGCGCTCGCTGCGCGTGCTCGACGGCGCGATCATGGTGCTGTGCGGCGTCGCGGGCGTCCAGTCGCAGAGCTACACCGTCGATCGCCAGATGCGGCGCTACAAGGTGCCGCGCATCGCGTTCGTCAACAAGCTCGACCGCACCGGCGCGAACCCGTACCGCGTGCGCGACCAGCTGCGCGACAAGCTCAAGCTCCACCCCGTGATGATCCAGATGCCGATCGGGCTCGAGGACCAGCTCGAGGGCGTGATCGATCTGATCGAGATGTGCGCGTTCAAGTTCTACGGCGAGAACGGCGAGATGATCGAGCGCGGTCCGATCCCGGCCGAGCACATGGAGCAGGCCGACAAGCTGCGCCACGAGATGCTCGATCACCTGTCGCTGGTGTCCGACGAGCTGACCGAGGCGATCCTCGAGGACCGGACCACGCCCGAGCTGATCCGCAAGTGCCTGCGCCAGGCGACGATCGCGCTCAAGTGCACGCCGGTGATGTGCGGCTCGGCGCTCGGCAACAAGGGCGTCCAGCTGCTGCTCGACGGCGTGTGCGCGTACCTGCCCGAGCCGCGCGACGTCGAGAACATCGCGCTCGACCTCGACAAGAACGAGGAGCCGCTGGTCCTGGAGTCCAACCCGGACAAGCCGCTGGTCATGCTCGCGTTCAAGCTCGAGGACGGCCGCTACGGCCAGCTGACCTACGTCCGGATCTACCAGGGCCTGATCCAGAAGGACGACTACGTCGTCAACACGCGCAGCGGCAAGAAGGTCAAGGTCGGCCGGCTGGTCCGGATGCACTCCGACGACAAGGAGGAGATCACCGAGGCCGGCGCCGGCGACATCTGCGCGATGTTCGGCGTCGACTGCAACTCGGGCGACACGTTCACCGACGGCAAGGTCAACCTCGCGATGAGCTCGATGTTCGTGCCGTCGACGGTGATCTCGGTGGCGATCAAGCCCAGGGACTCGGGCGCCGAGATCAACATGTCCAAGGCGCTCAACCGCTTCACCAAGGAAGACCCGACGTTCAAGTGCTGGGTCGACCCGGAGTCGAGCGAGACGATCATCGCCGGCATGGGCGAGCTCCACCTCGAGGTCTACATCGAGCGCATGAAGCGCGAGTACAAGGCCTCGGTCGTCACCTCGCCGCCGCAGGTCGCGTATCGCGAGACGATCAGCCAGCGCGTCGAGTTCAGCTACACGCACAAGAAGCAGACCGGTGGCTCGGGCCAGTACGGCCGGATCGCCGGCTTCGCCGAGCCGTTCGACGGCGATTTCGAGTTCGTCGACGAGATCCGCGGCGGCGCGATCCCGCGCGAGTACATCCCGTCGTGCGAGAAGGGCTTCAAGTCGATGATCGGCAAGAGCCCGCGGCTCGGCGTGCCGGTCGTCGGCCTGCGGGTCACGATCGACGACGGCCAGGCCCACGCGGTCGACTCGAGCGACATCGCGTTCCAGGAGGCCGCGCGCGGCGCGTTCCGCGACTTCTTCCCGCGCGCCAGGCCCAAGATCCTCGAGCCGATCATGAAGCTGTCGGTCGAGGGCCCGTCGGAGTTCTCGGGCAACATCCTGTCGACGATCATGCAGCGCCGCGGCGTCGTGATCGGCTCGACCGAGGAAGAGGGCATGTGCCGGGTCGACGCCGAGGTGCCGCTCGCCGAGATGTTCGGCTACTCGACGCCGCTGCGCAGCTCGACGCAGGGCAAGGCCGAGTTCACGATGGAGTTCTCCCGGTACGCCGAGGTGCCGACCCACCTCTCCGAGGAGCTGCTCGCGAAGGCCGCCAAGGCCAAGGCCGAAGCGGCCAGGAAGTAGCGCGCGGCCGGCTTGCCAGGCTGGCACTCGTGGCAAAACGCCCCAGGGTCGCCTCCAGCGGTTCTGCACGGCTATCTGGCCGGCGCGGTCTGACACAGACCTGACGGCGCGGCCGCCGGCCGCCGGTAGACCGGACGGCGTGCACTGCACGTTCTAGCTGCCCGGAGGTCCCATGCGCCACGCTACCGGTCTACTCGCGATCTCGCTCGCCCTCGCCACCACCGTGTTCGCCGATACCCCGAAATCACCGCCGCCGCCGCAGGCCGGCAAGGATCCGGCGGCGCTGTCCGATCACACGGCGCTGCTCGCGCCGATCCAGGTCCAGAGCCTGACCCTGACGCCGATCGTCGCGACCGGCCCGGCGGGCACGGACGAGGATCAGCTGCTCGTGCTCGACGAGGCGATGGCCGCCAAGCAGGTCCGGATCCAGGAGATCGCCGACGGCAGCGTCAATAGCCTGACCTTCATCAACAAGGCCGGCCACCCGGTGTTCGTCATGGCCGGCGAGGTGATCATCGGCGGCAAGCAGGACCGCATCATCGGCCGCAACACCGTGATCCCGCCGAACACCACGCAGGCGGTCCCGGTGTACTGCGTCGAGCATGGCCGGTGGACGGGGGAGACCAAGGAGTTCACCACCGCCAAGGCGCTCGCCCACGGCCGGCTGCGCGGCAAGGCCAGCTACGCCGCCCAGCAGGACGTGTGGAACGAGGTCTCGGCCAAGAACGCCGCGCGCAAGACCACCAACGCCTCGGACACCTACCGCAAGGTCGCGCAGCAGCAGTCCGACGGCACGCTGGCCGAGATGGAGAAGCAGGTCGACGCCGCGCTCGGCAAGCTCCCGGCGGCGGACCGCAGCCGCATGGTCGGCTACGCCGTCGCGCTCAACGGCGCGGTCGCGACCGTCGACGTGTTCGGCTCGCCCGCGCTGTTCAAGAAAGTCGAGACCAAGCTGGTACGGTCGTACCTGACCGAGGCGGTCGACATCGCCGTCGCCAGGGACATCAAGCCGCCGACCGCGACCGACGTGAAGACGTTCATGGCCGACGCCGACAAGTCGGCCGAGCAGAAGTCGTACGACACCTCGGCGGCCGAGACCGTCGTCGGCAGCGGCATGCGCGCGTCCAAGGCCAAGGTCGGCTACAAGCTGCGCAAGGCCCCACCGAACGCCGAGGCCAAGCCCGACAAGGCGGCGCCGACCGTCTACGAGAACTACCAGGCCAAGTGACCGCGGCGGGCCAGGCCCGCGGACCGGCGAGCGAGCGATTGCGGTGCAGCGCCGCGCGGAATGGATCTATCGTGGCGCCATGACCAGCACGACCAGCACCATGATGGACGTCCCGCTGACGATCGATCTGATCGTCGACCGCGCCGAGCGCTGGATGGGCGATGGCGAGGTGGTGTCGCGCAGGCCCGACAAGCGCCTGACGCGCACGACGTATCGCGCCGTGGTCGAGCGCGCGCGGCGGCTCGCCCGGGCGCTGATCGGCGCCGGGATCGCCAGGGGCGATCGGGTCGCGACGCTGATGTGGAACCACAGCGAGCACCTCGAGGCGTACTTCGGGATCCCGCTGGCCGGCGCCGTGACCCACACGCTCAACCTCCGGCTGCACCCCGACGAGATCGCCTACGTCGCCAGCGACGCCGGCGACCGCATCGTGATCGTCGACGATGTCCTCGTGCCGCTGCTCGACAAGGTGATCGCGGCCGGCGGCCGGTTCGAGCGCGTGATCGTCGTCGGCAACCCGGGCGACCACGAACCCTACGAGGCGTTCCTCGCCGGCGCGCCCGACGCCGCGCTGCCGCTGCTCGCCGAGACCGACCCGCTGGCCACCTGCTACACCAGCGGCACCACCGGCAAGCCCAAGGGCGTGGTGTACAGCCATCGCTCGACCTTGCTCCACACCCTCGTGGCGGCCCTGCCCGACGCGCTCGACCTGTCGCGCGGCGACACGCTGCTGCCGGTCGTGCCGATGTTCCATGTCAACGCGTGGGGCCTGCCGTACGTCGCCGCGATGACCGGCGCCAAGCTGGTGTTCCCCGGCCCCCACCTCGATCCGCCGAGCCTGCTCGACCTCCTGGCCGGCGAGCGCGTCACCGTCGCGGCCGGCGTCCCGACGATCTGGCTCGGGATCCGCGAGGCGATGGACGCCGCACCCGACCGCTGGAAGCTGATGCCCGGCCTGCGCATGATCGTCGGCGGCTCGGCGGCGCCCGAGCAGCTGATCCGCGACTTCGATCGGCTCGGCATGACCCTGCTCCACGCCTGGGGGATGACCGAGATGTCGCCGCTGGGCCTGGTATCGCGCGTTCCGCCCGAGCTCGCCGACGCCGACGAGGCGACGCGCTACCGGATCCGGGCCAGGCAGGGCGTGCCGCCGCCGCTGGTCGACCTCCGCATCCGCAACGAGGCCGGCGACGTGCCGCGCGACGACAAGACCAGCGGCGAGATCCTGTGCCGCGGCCCGTGGATCGCCGGCTCGTACTTCCATGGCGCCGCCCCCGAGAAGTGGACCACCGACGGCTTCTTCCGCACCGGTGACGTCGCGCGGATCGACCAGCACGGCTTCGTGCAGCTCACCGATCGGATCGCGGATCTGATCAAGAGCGGCGGCGAGTGGATCGCATCCCAGGAGCTCGAGAACGCGCTGATGGGCCACCCGGCGGTCCGGGAGGCCGCCGTCATCGGCGTACCGCATCCGAAATGGAGCGAGCGGCCGGTCGCGTTATACGTGCTCAAGCCCGGCGCGACCGCGTCGGCCGACGAGCTACGCGCGTTCCTGGCCGCCCGGTTCCCGAAGTTCTGGCTTCCGGATGCGTTCGAGGAGATCGACGCCATCCCGCGCACCTCGGCCGGAAAGTTCCGCAAGACCGAGCTGCGGCAGCGCTACCAGGGTCACTTCGCCCCCAGGTGAGCAAGCGCTGGGCGAATACGCCCGCCCGTACGAGCGCCCGAGCACGCATGCACGGTGGCAAGCACTGCCGCCCCGCGCCGGGCACATCGCGTCATGGCGCCGCTCGTGCACGACCATGATCGCGCAGTTACGCAGACGGCTCATCAAAAACCGGATTGCCCGCCCGCGATGGCGCTCATCAAATGTACGATGCTTCGATGATGGCGCACGCTTGTCCGATCCCAGCAGAGATCCTATGAACAAGGCAGTGGTCACCTCCGTACGCGCGCTGATGAAGAACGCGGTCTACGACGCGTTCCCGGGCGTGCGCCGGCGCGGCCCCGCCACGTCGCGCCGAGTCGCGCTCACCTTCGACGATGGTCCCGACCACCTGACCGAGCGCTACCTCACCGTGCTCGACGAGCTCGGCGTCCCCGCCACGTTCTTCCTGCTCGGCGCCCGCGCCGCCAGCCGGCCCGACCTGGTGCGCGAGTATCGCCGCCGCGGCCACCAGATCGCCGGGCACGGCTTCGACCACAAGCGATTCAGCACGATGGGCCGCCGCGAGCTGCTCGAGCAATGCGCGCGGACCGAGGCGGCGCTCGGCGGCCAGCTCAGCGGCCGGCCGTGGGTTCGCCCGCCGCACGGCTCGCTCGACGCGACGTCGCTGATCCACCTGGTCACCGCCGGCTACACCGTCGCGATGTGGTCGCTCGATCCGCGAGACTACGGCACGACCAGCGCCGCCGACGTCGTCCAGGGCTGTGCCGGGATGACCGCGGGCGACGTGGTGCTGTTCCACGAGGGGCAGGACTGGACGCTCGAGGCGCTGCCCCGCATCGTCGCGGACCTCCAGGCCGCCGGCCTGGAGTGCGTGACCATGCACGACCTGTTTGCGACCTGACGGGCGGCCGCAGCGCTCGACGGCGCGATGACCCGCAGCGCCACGTCTTCATGACCTCGGGAGATCGATCTGTCACGGCCCCGGCGCACGGCTCCGCATGCATGTCGGGCATGGCGCCCGAGGCAGAGCGCGGAGAAGACTACGTACACGCGCACCGCGCCGTGGGCTGCTACGCGAATGGGCGTCGTGGCAGCGCCTGCCGAATCACTACCGACGCATGCGTGGACGGTCCTTGCCCCGACCCCATCCGCTCGCGGGCGCCCACGGCGGGCCGCGTTGACGCCCTGCGAGCGCGACTCGACACCGCATCGATGGTCGATTCAGGATTGCCCTTAACGGCCCGCCGAGCCGGTCGCCGGTCGTGCAGAGGGTGGCGGCGCAGTCGGCTGCTTGGCCGCCGCGCCGGGCGGCGTCGGTGCCGGCTGCTTGGCCGCCGCTCCCGGACCGGGACCACCGGGTGGCGTCGGCACGGGCGGCTTCGCCGCCGATCCTGCCGCACCTGGCGCACCCGGCGGCTTCGCTGCGGATCCGGATCCAGCGCCGGGCATCGGTGCCGGGGGCGGCGGCGGCTTCTTGATCAGCTTGTCGCGGTCGGCGCCGATCAGCTCGTCGAGCCGCGACTTGTCGACCATCGCGGCGCGCGACAGGCTGCGGTCGTGGACCCAGAACGAGTTGCCATCGGCGATCACGTCGAGCACGGTCGGCGCCGGGGCCGTTGACCCGCTCGCCTTGCGCTCGATCGTGATCGTCGCGGTCGGCCTGGACGCGTCGCGCTTGGGATCGCCCGGTGCGGTCAGCTCGAGCCCGATGACCTGGCCGACCAGCCGGTCGATCGCGGTCTCGTCCACCGACTCGCCGGCGGCGAGCGCGATCGGTGCACCGCCGAGCGCCACGCCGCCCGCGCTGCCGCTGCCCGCGCTGCCGGCCGCAGGCGGCGGCGGAACCGAGCGCGCCAGCTCCATCGTCCCCGACTCGCGCTTCACGACGAGCCGGGCGACGTCGTCGCGCGGGATCTTCACGTAGCTGGTGTCGATCCACTGCCGCGGCTCGCTGCCGGCGGTGAACGCCGAGATCCCGGTGACCGCGTAGACCTTGTCCTCGGTGCCGAGCCGCACCGCGGTGCGACGCGCCCCGGCCGCGGCCCCGAGGTACAGGACGAGGTCCTTGCCGTCTGCGGTGATCACCAGCTTGCGCTCGTAGTCGCTCTTGTCGACCTTGAGCTGCTTGTGCCGGCTCGACTGGCTCGCGATCGGCGCGGCCGCCGCGATCTTGGTGATCGGCGTCAGCACGTCGTTGACCTTGGTCTGATCGGCCGGATAGTCGAACCCCGACGCCAGCACCCAGCTCGCGTCGCGCTTGACGAGATCGATCGGCTTGGCGGTCTCGCTGGTGAACACCTGGAGCCGCGTCACCTTGGCGGCGTCGAACCCGGGCACCAGCGGGTGCTCCTTCAGCGCTCCGCTGTCGGAGCCCCGGACCAGGACGATCACGGCCAGGACCACCTGCACCGCGAGCACCGCGAGCAGGATCTTGTGGAATCGCGTGAGCATCCTAGACCTCCTTGACGATGATCGGCTGGATCGCGGCGCGCCGCACCAGCGCGAGGGCGACGACCAGCCCGAGCGCGAGCCCCGCGATCATGACGTTGCCGATGATCCAGCGGTCGCGCGACTTGACCTCGACGGTGAGCGCGCGGGCCGCAGCGCTGCGCGACCGGATCGCGAGCAGGTCGGTATCCGCGAGCGACCAGTCGACCGCGTTGTGGACGAGCTCGACGTTGGCCTTGGTGAAGTCGGAGTCGAGCTGCTCGACCAGCAGGTCCGAGGCGAAGGCCGAGGATCCGAACACGGCGATCCGGGTGTCCGGCGGCGAGTGTTCGAGCAGCCGCTGGCCGGCCGCGTCCTTGTCGGCGCTGTCCTTGGCCTGATCCTTGGGCTTGGCCACGCTGCTCGTGAACCCACCGATGATCGACACCGCCATCACCTGGCTGCTCTTCTTGTCGGTGTCCTTGGGGCCGGGGAAGCCGAGCTCGGGATACTTCAGGGTGTCGGGCTGGACGTTGGTGGTCGTGGTCAGCCACGACTCGCCGGACGAGCGCAGGAGGACGTCGACGCGGTGCTCGTCGTCGCCGGCCTTGGTCTCGGCCTTGACCGGCGAGGCCCAGTGCATCACCGAGCCGGCCAGCCCGCCGGTGATCACGCTCGACGACGAGATCCGGTCGCCGTCGATCTTGAGGAAGAACGGATATGGCACCTGCTTGATCTCGCGGATCATCATGCCGTTGCCCAGATCGCGCTCCTGCGGCACCGGGAACGTGTCGCTCCTGGTGTCCATCACCATCTGGTCCTCGACCGTGATGCCCCATTTCTGGAACGCCTGCTCGAGCCCGGTGGTCACCTTCTCGACCGTGATCCCGCCGCCCATGCCGGGGGCGAGCCGGTAGCGGCCGGCGAGCACGACCAGCGCGCCGCCGCGCATCACGAACTGGTCGAGGTTCTCGATCGACCTGGCATCGAGCGACGCCGGCCCCGCGAGCACCAGCGCCTCGATGTCATCGGGCACCGGCGACGTCAGCGCCACGTCGCGGACCTCGTAGTTGCCCTGCAGCGCGCGGCGCAGCGCGCGGAACGACTGCGGCGGCGGCATCTCCTGCGGCGGCATGCCCTGCATCGGCGGCATCGGCGGCGGCGCAGGCGGCGACCACAGCCCGACCACGCGGGTGAAGCCCGGCGCGGCGCGCTTGAGGCCGTCCATGATCGCCGTCTTGAGGTCCGCCTCGCCGTGGTTCTGCGGCACGGCGATCCGGACCAGGTGGTTGCCGACCTGGACCAGCAGGTTGAAGTAGTAGACTTGGCCCGAGAAGAAGTCCTGGTACGGCCGCAGCCCGAACTTGGTGAACAGCTCGCGCATCTCGGTCTCGCCCTTGGGCTCGACCTGGGTGAACGCCAGCTTGCCGCCGGACTGCTTGGTCAGCTCGTCGACCACCTTCTTCAGCTTGTCGGGCGCGTCCTTCCAGTTGTCGGGCAAGGTCTTCGGCGTGACGTACGCCGTCAGCTGGATCTTGCCCGGGGACGCGAACAGCGCATCGACGCTCGAGAACTCCGCCACCGTCTTCTTGATCGTCTTGGTCAGCTCGTACTCGGGGTTCTTCAGCGTGACCTCGACGTCGCCGATCTCGACCGCGCGCACCGCGATCATCTCGTTGAGGCCGATCACCGCGTGGTGATCGCCGTACTCGATCGCGATCGCGAAGTAGGCGTTGACCACCGATTGCTCGGTCTGGGTCGCGAACCGCAAGGGCGTTGGATCGATGCCGAAGCGCTCCTTGGCCTCGCGCTTGGCCTCGTCGGACTCGGTCGGATCGATCATCTCGACCCGGACCTTGCTGCCGCCCGCGATGCGATACTCCTCGAGCAGATCGCGGAGCTGCGGCACCAGCGGCTCGAGCTTGGGGTGGCTCTTGTCCGAGAAGTAGCCGCGGATCAGCAGCCGCTCGTCGAGCCCCGCCAGGATGCTGCGCGTCGAGTCCGACAGGCTGTACGCGCTGTCCTGGGTCAGATCGATGCGCGCGCGGCGCACCGGCGCGAGCCACACATCGAGCGCGATCGCGTTCGCGGCGATCAGCACCACCGCGAGCACCGACCCGACGCGGCGGGCGTGGCCGCGCGACCCGCGACCCCAGGTCAGCCGCTCGAGCAGCACCACGTTGAGCGCGATGCCCGTCGCCATGATCCCGCCGTAGTAGGCCAGGTCGCGCAGGTCGAGCACGCCGCGCGCGACGCTCTCGAACCGCGCCCCCGTCCCGAACAGCTGACCGATGTTGCCGAGCCGGCCGACCAGGTACGTCACCACGCACACCGCGGCGGTGGCGATGAACGCGACGATCTGGTTCTCGGTCAGCGCCGACACGCAGCCGCCGATCGACAGATACGCCGCCGACAACAGCAGCGCCGCGAAGTAGCCGCCGATCACCGGGCCGATGTCGAGGTTGCCCATGCGCGAGATCGTGATCGGCAGGCCCAGCGTCAGGCCCAGGGCGACCGCGATCAGCACCATCGCCGCGAGGAACTTGCCGGCCACGAGCTGCCAGCGCGGCACCGGCAGGGTCAGCAGCACCTCGAGCGTGCCGGCGCGGCGCTCGTCCGCCCACAGCCGCATCGACAGCGCCGACACCAGGATGATCAACAGCAGCGGCATCCGGTTGAACAGCGGCCGCAGGTCCGCGAGGCCTCGCGCGAAGAACTTGTCCAGCACGAAGAACACGAACAGCGCCGCCGCCAGGAACACCGCGAGGAACACCCCCGCGATCGCGGAGTTGAAGTAGCCCCGCAGCTCTTTCTTGATGATCGTCTTCATCATGGCGCCACCTGTCCTGCGCGTTCGGCGAGGTCGCGGAACACGCGCTCGAGAGTCTTGGGCTCGGGCCGGAGCTCACCGATCTTCCAGCGCGTCGTGCGCAGCGCGTCGAACAGCGCCGGGCACAGATCGTCCGACGTCCCCGACGTCACTCGCCAGCGCGTGAAGTCGCCGGCGCTGCCGCTGGACTCGACCGAGGTCACGCCGGTCACCTTGCGGAGCACGTCGGCGACGCCGCTCGCCCCCGACTCGACCGCGACCACCGCCGCGTTGGCGTTGCGCAGCTCGGCCAGCTTGGCGTCGGCCCGGAGCTCGCCTTGCATGATCACCAGCACCCGCTCGCAGGTCGCCTCGACCTCCGACAGGATGTGGGTCGACAGGAGCACCGTCGCCGTCTTCGCCAGCCCGACGATCAGCTCGCGGATCTCCACGATCTGCGCCGGGTCGAGGCCGGTCGTCGGCTCGTCCAGGATCAGGATGTCCGGCTGGTGGATGATCGCCTGGGCGATCCCCACGCGCTGCCGGAAGCCCTTGGACAGGGTCCCGATCGGCTGGATCACGCGCTCGGTCAGCCCGGTCGCCCGGATCACCTCGATCATGCGGTCGCGACGCTGCTCGACCGGCACACCGCGCATCGCCGCCATCATCTCGAGGTACTCCTGAACCAGCATCTCGCCGTAGAGCGGTGCGCTCTCGGGCAGATAGCCGATCCGGCGCTGCGCCGCGATCGGGCTCGCGACCACGTCGATGCCGTGGACCCGGACATCGCCTTCGTCCGGCTCGAGGTACCCCGTCAGGATCTTCATGAGCGTGGTCTTG
>VBLP01000005.1:0-8326 GCA_005887925.1 Deltaproteobacteria bacterium
TCGACACGCTGACCTCGCGCGATCGGTTCTGCGCGCTGGCGTTCGACGACATCGTCGAGGCCATGCCGGAGCCGGGGCTGGTCGACGCGACCGACCGCAACCGGTTCCGCGCGGTCGAGGCGCTCGCGCGGGTGGAGGCGCGCGGCGGCACCGAGATCGCGCAGCCGCTGGCCCGCGCGGTCACCCAGCTCGAGGGCGGCACCACCGACCGCGAGCGGCTGATCATGCTGGTCACGGACGGCCAGGTCGGCAACGAGGACGAGGTGCTGCGGCGGCTGGCGCCGACCTTGCGCAACATCAAGATGTTCACGCTCGGCATCGATCAGGCGGTCAACGCGGCGTTCCTGCGCCGGCTCGCCGCGGCGGGCGGCGGGCTGTGTGAGCTGGTGGAGTCGGAGGACCGGCTCGATCAGGTGATGGCCAAGGTGCATCGCCGGATCGGCACGCCGATCGCGACCGAGCTGGCGCTCTCGCCGGTCGGGCTCGAGGTCGAGCGCGGGACGCTCGCGCCGGCGAAGCTGCCCGACGTCTACGCCGGGGCGCCGGTGGTGATCCTCGGGCGCTACCGCGGTGCGGTGCGGCCGGGCGCGGCGATCGAGGTCACGGGGACGAGCCTGGGTGATCCGCTGCGGATGACGGTGACCTCGGGCGTGGCGCAGACGTCGAGCTGGCTGGCGGCGAGCTGGGCGCGCGCCCACATCCGCGATCTCGAGGATCGCTACGCCGCCGGCAAGCGCGCGATCGAGGCGCAGATCGTGCGGGTCTCGAAGCAGTTCAGCGTGCTGTCGCGGTTCACCGCGTTCCTCGCGATCGATCGCAGCGCGGTGGTCAACAAGGGGGGCGTGCTGCACCAGGTGGTGCAGCCGGTCGAGTCGCCGGCGGGCTGGGGCCCTGGGCGAGCGGCCCCGGCGTCCGGCACCATCGGCGAGCTCAGCGTGGGCGCCCGTCGTACGCTCATCCCCGGCGCGGCCCCGCCGAAGTCATGGGGGCCGCCGACGCCCGGGTATGTCACGGTGATGGCGCCGCGGCCGGCGCCTGCACCGGTGGGGCCGTCGCAGGGCGTGGCGGGAGGGTCGGCGCGGGTGCTGGAGAGCGGGTTCGAGGGCGCCATGTCCCTCGGCGGGCCGGCATTCGACATGGACGACGCGTCGTTCGATGTCGACGAAGCGAGGGAGGATGTCATGGGCGCGGCCGACGAGATCTACTCGGAGATGAAGGCCGAGAGCCTGCTGGAGAGCCCTGATTCACGGAGCAAAGAGGAGTTCGAGCGCGAGCTCGCGGAGGTCCGGGCGCACGCCCGGGCGCCGGTCGCGCGCGACACATCGTCGGCGGTGCATGCGTCGTACCTTCACCAGCTGCTCGCGCTCGCGGTCGCGCTCGCGGCGCAGGCCTCGGGCCGGTGTGACCCGGCGGCGATCCGGCTGATCCGGCAGCGGCTCACCCAGTGGATCGAGGACGTGCGCTCGGTGGGCGGCGACCGCGATCTGATCGGCGCGGTGGAGGCGCTGGTCGAGCGGCTGTCGGCGGCGCTCGGCGCGGCGGCGGACCTGCCCGCGGAGGTGACGGCGATCGCGGAGGAGCTCACCCGGCTCGCCGCGGCGGCGTCGCCACCGCCGCAGAAGAAGAAGGGTCGGCTAGCGTTCTGGAAATGAGGATGCGGATCGCCGTCGTGTTCGGGTTCGTGCTTGCGTGGGGCTGCTCGTCGCCCGGGCGGCCGCGCGATGACGGGCGGGGCGAGTCGCGCGCCGTCGCGGTGCAGCCGGCCGCGCCGGTCGCCGCGCCGCCGTCCGCCGCACCGGTGGGCCCGACGCCCCCGGCCGCGTCGCCGGCCGATGCGGGAGCCGCGGACGCTGCCGCCGAGGCGCCGCCGATCGTCGATGCGCCGATGGCGTGGAGCGCGGAGCGCGAGCGGCTGACGCTGGCGTACCGGAGGCAGCACAGCGATCCCGACGCCGCCGATCTGACGATCGATCCGCGCGTGATCGTGCTGCACTATACCGCCGGTGGCTCGGCGACCTCGACGCGCCACTACTTCGACAATCTCAAGATCGAGGGCGCGCGCAAGCAGCTGGCGGCGGCCGGCGCGGTCAATGTCTCGTCGCACTTCCTCGTCGATCGCGACGGCACGATCTACCAGCTGCAGCCGGTGACGCGGTTCGCCCGCCACTGCATCGGGCTCAACCACATCGCGATCGGCGTCGAGAACGCGGGTGACGAGGCGAAGTTCCCGCTGACCGACGCGCAGGTCGCCGCCGATGCGGCGCTGGTGCGCTACCTGGCCCAGCGCTACCGGATCACGCACCTGCTCGGTCACTACGAGGTGATGCGGTTTCGCGATCATCCCTACTATGTCGAGCGCGATCCGGCGTACCGCAACGACAAGCCGGACCCGGGGCCGCGGTTCATGGCGGCGGTCCGCGCCCGCGTCGCGGATCTGGGGCTGCACGGGCTGTAGTGCCGGTCAGCTCGGCTTCTTGCGCTCGAGCTTCTTCAGCGCGGAGTGCACGGTGGCGCCGCCGGCCTTCGGCGTGACCTTCTCGGACTCGGGCTCGTAGCCGTCGCGCGCGATCACCAGCATCGACGTCTCGAACGCCGGCAGCTTGACGATCGTCGGGGTGACCCCGAGCGACTTGCCGTTGAGCGTGACGGTCGCGCCGGGCGGCGTCGAGCTGACCTTGACCGGAACGCTCTGGCCGCCGAGCGTGACCTGGACCGGCGCGCCCTCGGGGGTCGGCGTCACCGCGCGCGCGACCTGCACGAGCCGCGGCTTGCGGATCACGAGCTCGACCTCGCGGCCGCACGGCAGCGAGACCCGCTGTGGCGTCGTGCCGATCACGGTGGTCTGGTCGATCACGATGTCGGCGCCGGCGGGCTGGCTGCGGACATCGGCGAAGCATTCGGGCGGACGATCGGCGCTGGCTGGGCCGGGGGCGGCGGAGCCGGTGGCGGCCGCGGGTGTGGAATCCGTCGAGGGCGCGGTGGGTGCGGCGGCGGCGCTGGCCGGCGGTGCAGCGGGACCGGGCGGAGCGGCCGCCGGCGTTTGCTCGGAGGGAGATGCGCCCGAGCTCCGGACGGGCACGCCACGCTGGCTGATCATCAGCATGGCGGCGATGCCGATCAGCACCGCGACCAGGGCAGTGACGAGCACGATGACCAGCCTCCGCCGTCGCCCCCCGGCCACCGGCAGCGTGACCGAGCTCGCGTAGCGCGGATCGGGGAAGCTGCCGCCGGCGGGGGTCCTGAGGTGAGGCGGCGGCGAGGGCGGGATCCCGACCGGCATCGCCGGGTAGCCGGGCTCGGCCGCGTAGCCCGGCGGCGGCGGGCCGAGCGGTGCGAACACGCCCGGCTGCGGCATCGCCATCATCATCTGGAGCGCGGGGGCTTCCATCGCGGGTCTGGACTCGGCGTACATCGCCATCTCCGGTGACGATGCGGTGCGGCCGTGCGGTTCGCCCGCGGCATGGGGCGACTCGATCAGCGTCGGATCGATCTGCACCTTGGGCTCGACGATCGGCACCTCGCCGGGCCGCGGCGACGGGCGGGGCGCCCCGGCCTCTATCGGTGCGGCGCTCGCGGCGGCGACCGGCGGCGGCGGGCGCGGGCTGTCGACGACCGGCCGCGGGACGGTCTCGAACGGCGCGCTCCAGCCATCGGGCGCTTCGGGGTCGCGCGCGATCAGCCAGTCGCCGCTCGGCAAGCTCGACGATGCGGGCTGCGGCACCGGCGCCGGTGGCGCCGCGGGCGGTGGGCTCGCCGGCGCGCTGGACGCGCCCGGCCAGGGCTCGCTCGGCGTCTGCTCGTCGAGCCGGGGCGCCTCGGCGGTGAGCCCGGCCTCGGCGGGAATCGTCCGCGCCGCGGTGTCGATCGTGCCGTCGCCGAGCGGATCGACGGCGGGGCCGAGAGCTTGAGCGCCCGGTGGCGCGTGCGCGGCGTCGCGCGCGACCGGCATCATCGGCAGGGTCGGCGTCGCCGGCAGCTTCATGACCCCGAGCGGCGTCACCGCGACCCCGATCACCGTCCTGCGCGGCCGGGCCGCGTCGGGCTCGTCCTCGGCGGACATCGCCTCCGAGGCAGGCGCACCGGCGGCCGGCACCACGATCTCCTGCGGCTCGTCGCCATCGTCGGCGGCCGCGATGTCGCCGGGCGGCGATGCGATGTCGTCGTCCGGCGGTGGAACCTCGGACTGGATCGACGGTGGGATCTCCGGGGTCGGCGGTTCGGGAGGCAGCGAGATGTCGGTCGGCTCGCCGATCTCGACCTCGATGTCGACGCGCGGTGACGCCGGCGGGCGCGGCAGCGGCGGCATGCCGAGCATGGTGACGGCGTCGCTGATCTGCGCTCCCACCGGCTCCGGCGCGGCGGCAGGGACGGCGGCGGTGATCCGATCGTCGCTCGAGTCTGGCCGATCATGTCGTTCCGGTCGCTCCGGTCGTTCCGGTGGTTCCTGCGACGGCCGCGCCGCCAGATCGTCCTGCGCTCTCGCCGGCTCGACGGCGGGCAGCTCCGCGGACGGCGGCGCTGCCGGCGGCACCGGCACCGGTGATGCCTCGGACGGCGTCGCCGCGAGCGCTGCCGGCGCGGGTGGGGTCTGCGCCGCCGCGCGCCGCGCGGTCACCGAGGGGCCGAGCCGCACCGGCTGATCGTCGCGCAGCGTGTCCGACAGCGTCTGCGCGGGATCGGCCGATCGCCGCAGCGTCGTCAGCGTCACGGGCAGCGCGGGGGCCTCCGGCGGTGCGCTCGTCGTGGTAGCGGCTTCGGCCGCCGGAGGCGCCGGCGCGCCGGCGTGGACCTGGGTCTTCGCGCTGGGGTCGTCGTCGGCACCAGCGGGCACCGCGAGCGGGCCTCCGATCTCGGTGGGCGCCGACGGCGGGATCGCGCTCGGGGCCGGAACCGCGGTCATGGTCGTCGAGATCGGGCCGTCGGCCGGCGCCGCCGCGGCCACCATCGTGTCCGAGGTCGGCCCCGGCGCGATCGGCGTGGCGGCCATCAGGGTCTGCGAGGTCCCGGTGATCGATGGCCTGGCGGCCTCGGGCTCGGTCCCCGTGGGGCGCAGCCGATCGGGCTGCGGCGTGGCGCGCGGCGTGACCGCCGGCGGCGCGGCGTCGCGGATGCCGGGCAGCGTGCGATCGTCGGGCCGGGTCAGGACGATCGGCAGCGGCGCCGTCGCAGGTCGCGCGCCGCTCGACGCGCGCGATGCCACCGCCAGCCCGGCGGGTGGACTGGAGGCCGGCGCCGATCGGCCCCCCGGGCTCGGCGCGACGAACTTCTGGCCGGCCTTCGGCAGCGCGGCGGGGAGCGGCGGGCCGAGCGCGGTGGTGTCGCCGATCGCGACGCACTCGGCGAGCGCGTTCACCGCGTCGATCCGGCCCTGGATCGGCGGCAGGACCGGCCGCGGCTCGGCGGGGATCTCGGCGGGGCGCGCCGGCACGCTCGGCGGCTCGGGCTCGACGAAGCGCAGCGTCATGCCGACCCGGCCGTGCAGCACCGAGGGCGTGCGCGCCGAGCTCACGATCTCGGCCTCGCCCTCGACCATCACGCCGCCGTCGCGCAAGGTCAGCGCGAACCGGCCGCGGCCGCCCGGCGCCAGCGGCTCGCTGATCGGGATGAACAGCCCGTTCTTGTCGGCGTATCGCCTGAATGCGGCGACGAACTCTTCGCCGGAGCTACAAGCGGAGACCAGATAGATCGAAGCCCCCATCACCGGGCAAGCATTCTAGGCCGAGCTGCCCGAAAATGCGACGGGCGCGTCCGGTGGGTAGCGGCCCGCGCGTCGCGCCCGTCACGATCGACCGGCCGGTGTGATACCTGCGGCCGGTACTGTCACCCGCGCACAGCTTCTGGCGGGCATCCGGATCGATGGCAGTTCACATGATGATAAAATCGTGCGCGCGCACCGTCTTGCGGCCGTTCTCGCTCGCGCGCTTCACGGCTTGCCGGATGAGCCAGCCGACGTACCCGTTGAGACCGTCGAGCGCGTCACCGGCGGTGTTGCAGCCGGCGTCCTTGATCATCTGGCGGACCTTCGAGGCAACGAGCAGCATCTCGGTGGGGCGGGCGCTGGCCCCGCCTTTACCCTTCTTCGCTTTGGCCATGTGTTCTCCTGTGGATGGTGACAACCACGTCGATCGGGTTTGTACACCGTCGAGCTTCGACGCGAAGCACCGGGGACGTGGTTTTTGCGCGCGGTGTGCGATTCGCCGGCTCGCAGCGCGTCCGCGCGGCTAGCGATCGAGCTTGATGACGAACGCGTCGGGCTTGGGGATCCGGTCGCCGTCGGCGCGCACCGACTCGAGCGCGGGCGACACGATGCCGAGCGTGAAGCGATAGATGCCGGCGACGATCGCCGCACCCTTGTCGTCGATCGCGACGGCGCGGCCCTGATCGTGATCGCGATCGCCCCAGGCCTGGGCCCAGACCAGGCCGCCCGCGGCGTCGAGCTTGAGCGCGAACACGTCCTTGTTGCCCTTGCTGGTCAGCGTGCCGTTGCCGAAGTCGACCGCGCCCTGGAACCAGCCGATCGTGACCGTGTTGCCCGCGGCATCGGCGGCGACGCCGTAGGCGATGTCCTCGCGCTCGGCGCCGTAGCTGCGCGCCCACAGCAGCTTGCCATCGCCGGTGAACCGCGCGACGAACGCGTCGGCCTCGCCGAGCGAGGTGTGCTCGTCGCCCGGCCCGAACGACACGCTCTTGTCGAACGAGCCGACCATCGTGACGTTGCCGCCCGGGTCGACCGCGAGCCCGCCGGCGACGTCGTTGAACGCATTGCCAAAGCCCTGCGACCAGAGGTGGTCGCCGTTGGCGTCGTACTTGGCGAGCACGACGTCGTCGTCGGAGCCGCCGTGTGCGGTCAGCGGCGCGCCGCCCCACGCGGCGACATCGCGGAACACGCCCTGGACATAGATGTTGCCGCGCGCGTCGACCGCGACGTGCGTGATCGTGTCGTCGTAGCGGCCGCCGAACTGCTTGACCCACTCGAGCTCGCCGCCGGCCGCGAGCTTGATCAGCATCGCATCGGTCTTGCCGCGCGACACCAGCGTGGCGCCCTGGAGCTCGATCGTCTTGCTGAACGAGCCGCCGACGATCCAGCCGCCGTCGGGGGTGGCCGCCACGGTGTTCGCGCCGTCGGAGTCGATCCCGCCGGCGGTCCACAGCCACTGCGGCTCGCCATGGGGGTCGAACCCGGCGACGAACAGGTCGTCGGCACCGACCGCGGCGTGCTTGAGCTCGGGGCCGAGGTCGAGCTCGTCGAGGAAGTGGCCGACCACGACGATGCGGTCGCCCCGGACCGCGACGCCGGTGGCGACGTCGTCGCGGCCGGCGCCGAATGTCTTGCCCCAGACGATCTTGCCGTCGGCGGCGATCCGGACGACGAACGCGTCGGTGCCGGTCTTGCCGGGGTCCCGGGAGTTGGGGGCCGCGCGGTGCTTGCCCGCGGGGCCCAGGTCGATGGTGCCGTCGAAGTAGCCGACGACGTAGCAGTCGCCGCCCGGCGCGATCGCGACCGCGCGCGGCGCGTCGATGCCGAGGCCGCCGAAGCTTGTGCCCCACAGCGGCTTGCCGGTCGCGCCGGCGCGGTTGGCCGCCAGCGGCGCCAGCGGCGTCCTGTCGACGGGGCGCTTGACCTCGGGGCGGCGCTCGCTGACCTTGGGCGCGGGCGGCGGCTCGTCGTGCTTGCACGCGAGTGGCGAGGCGGCGAGCCAGGTGGCGAGATAACCGGCGAGCGCAATCCACGGCGGACGCATGGCGCCACGATGTCACGCGATCGCGGTGAACGCGAGCGGTTTGTCCCGCGGTGAGATCGAGCTTCGTCGTCGGGAGATTCGCGGGAACCGGGCGCGCCGGGCGTTGTCTCAAGCCGCCGGTCAGTGCTCCGACCGCGGGCCAGTGCTCGCGCTCCGCGGCCGATCCTCGCCGATCTCTTCGTTGCCGCTCCTCGAGTTACGCCCGGTAGCCCTTCGTCGCGGCGCCTCGACCTCGGCGAGGCTTGGGCCCTGTATCGCGATCACTATCTCACGGTCGGGGCACTAGTGGTCGAGCGATTGGATCAGCGCGAGGATGTTCCCTTCGCCGTCCTTGAACCACGCAGCCTTCGCGCCGCCGCCGACCGTGATATCGCCCTCCGACTTCATCCCGGGCACGTGGTAGTGCTCGAATACGACGCCGCGCGCCTTGAGGTCGGCGACCTCGTGCTCGATGTCGTCGACTTGCCAGAACGCCTGGCTTGCCTGCGACGTGCCGGCGAATGGGGTCGGATACATGAAGCAACCGGTGTGGTCGCCGAACTCGAACACGACGCCGCCGTTGCGCTCCTCTTTCGCTTTGAGCC
>VBLP01000005.1:8349-14556 GCA_005887925.1 Deltaproteobacteria bacterium
CGCAGGCAGGTAAGCGTACATCGGGGATTTCTGCAGCATGGTGATCCTCCGATCAGACTCGGTGCAAGCGACGCGCGAGATCGCGAAGCGGAAAGGCCTGCTTCGCCGCGCGGTCGTGCGGGCGGCGGTCGAACCGGTAGAGTTGCGCCGTGCGCCGGCGCACGTTCTGCTTCGCTCATCCGTCCCGATGATGAGAGCGGTCGCCGGGATGATTGCGACGGTCACCGAGGCGCGCGCGCCGTCGCCGACGTGCCGCCGCTTCGCCAGCTGCAGATCTCGGGCTCGACCAGTTTGCGACGCGCCGCCCGTCGCCGCGGTCGCGCTCAGCGCGCCAGCGCGGCGACCTCGGCGCAGATCGCCGCCGGCAGCAGCACGATGTCGCGGCCGGCACGCGCGGGGCAGCCGCCGGCGCGCGGCGCGCCGAGCTCGAGCACGTGGCGGACCGCCGCGCCGACCGGCGGAGCCACCTCGACCGTCACGCGATGCGCGACCGCGATCGGCTCGTCGAGGAAGCCGAGCGCGCGCGGCGCCGCGAGCGCTGCGGCGAGCGCGTCGACCCGCGCGGCATCGACCGCGCCGTCGGGGCGGCGGGTCCAGGCGCCGAGCACCGCCCCGCGCCGGTAGCCGACGCCGTCGAGGTCAAGCGCGGCGATCGTCGCCGGCTCCTCGAGCCACAGCGTGCGATCGCGCAGCTCGCGCGACGGCCGGACCAGCAGGCGCCAGGCGCCCGGTGCCGGCGCCAGCGCGACCGGCTCGCCGTGGCGGGCCAGCACGTGGTCGGGGAAGAGATCGAGCGTGATCGCGGTGCCGCTGCGGTCGGTCGCGACGATGTGGCCGGTCGGCGGACCGGCGGGCAGCCGGGCGACACCGGCCGGGGCCTCGAGCGCGAGCAGCAGCTCGGCGACCCGCGCGGGGTCGGCCGCGGCATCGCCGATCCGCGGCGGCGAGGTGTCCAGCGCCGCCGCATCGGCGAGCACGAGGTGCTGCGGCTCGAACGGGATCGGCCGGCGCTCGACGATCGCCTCCGCCGGCTGCTGCAGCCACGCGACCGCGCGCTCGATCGCCGCGACCGCGGCGCGCTCGACGCAGCCATCGCCGGCGGTCCCCGACAGCGCGACCAGCTCCGGCGCGCCGGGGCAGCTGCCGCCGAGCTCGGCGCGGACGCCGGTCGATGACGAGGCGCCCGCCGTCTCGATCGCGAGGCCGCCCGCGGCAACCGGACCGTCCGGCAACCGGACGATAGTCACCTCGCGCAGCGCGTGCTCGACCGCGGCGGCGGCCTCCGGGGCCAGGAGGATCGCGCTCGGTCGCACGAGCCGGCGAGGTGCTCCCGCGATCTCCAGATCGACCTGCAAGTCGCCGTCCCCGGTGCCCGTCGCCGCGCCGACATGAGCACTGGAGGCTCCCGACGGCGCCGGGCCGGAGGCTCCCGACGGTGCCGGGCCGAAGCCTCCCGGCGGCGTCACGCCGGGAACCGGGGCGCCGGTGCGAGCGGGCGCGGTACCCCGCAGGCTGCCCTGCATGCGGCCCGTGATGCGGATCGTCCGCGCGCCGGCGACCTCGGCGAGCGGCCGCCGGATCCGCAGCGAGAGCGCATCGCGGTCGAGCGCGCGCACGATCCAGGTATCGACCACGACGCCGCGGCCATCCACGACGAGCCAGCTCTGCTCGGTCCCTGCGATCGCGTCGCCGAAGCTGAGCACGTGGCGCTCGCTGCCCGCCACCACCACGAGCGTCGCGCGCGCCGGCGGCGCGTCACCGCGGCGATGCCAGCGCGCGCCGCGCAGCGCCGCGAGCACGTCGCCGATCGCGCCACCGTCCGCAGGAACGGCACCCGGATCGCGAAGCTCCCAGCGATCCCCGGACCGCACGGCGTGGATCGCCGGCCGGCCGCCGCGCTCCCAGATCAGCTCCGTGGCGCGCGCCGGATCGAAGCCCGGCACCAGCGCGCGATCGACGGACTCCGGCGCGTGCGCGAGATCGATGATCACGATCACTCCGAGCGCGACGGCGATCGCCGCTGCCATCGCGAGCCCGCGCCACGACGCGATCAATCGACCCCCCTCCCCGTTCGTCCCACATGGGCCACATGGGCCACATGAGATCGCGACCGCGCGCCCACGTGGGCGCGTCGCGACCGGGACCGCCCGCGCCCACGTGAACGCGGGGAGCTGCCGTCGGTCCCACGTGGGACCGAGATAGCGTGGGACCGAGGCCGATCGTGGGCATCCCGGCAAGCGATGGCCACACGCGACCTCATCGCGCGCGCCTCCGGCGCCACCACAGCACGGCGCCGCCGACCACCACCCAGACCAGCGGGATCCCCAGGACCGACAGCGCGATCACCGCGCGGCGCTCGGCGTCGGTCATCACCAGGCGAACCTCGGAGGGAGCGCGGCTGGCGACCGCGATCGGCTCGGGCGTCCCGGTGACGAAATGGACCGCGCGCGCGAGCCAGAGATCGGCCGCCGAGCCGCCGCCGGCCAGCAGCGCCGAGCTCAGCGACTCGGCGGACCCGAGCGCGATCACGCGGTGCGCGCTGCCGATCGCGGCGAGCGCGACCGGACCTGCGAGGTCGTCGGCGTCCCTGGCGGGCGGCGCGATCAGATCGCGCTCGCCCCAGCTCGCCGCCGTCGCCGAGATCAGCGGCCGCGCCGCGTCCCGGGTGATCACCGCGCGCGGCTGGAGCCACAGCGTCGGGCGGATCCGGGCGAAGCCGCGGTTGATCGGATGATCGGCGTAGCCGTCGATCACGCGCAGGCTGTTGGGCAGCTCGCGCACCGCGAGCGACGGGTCGACCGCGATCGCGGGGGCCAGTCCGAGCCCGTCGGCGGCCAGCACGCCCTCCAGGCCGGTCGGCGGCAGCGCGCCGTTGACCGGACCGCCGGCGGCGACGATCAGGCCGCCGCCGCCGCGCACGAAGTCCTGGATCGCGAGCGCCTCGTCGGCGGTGACCGGCGTCGTCGGTCCGGCCGCGACCACGATGGCGCAGCGCGCCGGCACCGCGCCCGCCAGGTCGAGGTCCTCGACCGCCATGCCCTCGGCGCGCAGCCGCTCGGCGACGGCGACCCAGTCTCGGCCGCCGGGCCCGGGTGCGATCGCGAGCTCGCCGTGGCCGCGCAGCACGCACACCGTGATCGGGCGCGGTGCCGCGAGCGCCGCGAGCGCCCCGGCGATCGCCTGCTCGATCGCGAGCCGCTCGACGGTCGGCGCGCCATCGGGACCGCGGTCGATCGCGGCGAACGCGAGCAGGTCGACGACCCGCCGCCGCCCGGCGAGCTCGACGACGACCGCGCCGGCCGATGCCAGGTCGCCCGGAGCGAGCCCGGCCGCGCGCGCGATCGCGGTCAGCCCGCCCGGCGCGCTCGCCGGATCGACGCGGCGCACGGTGAGTGCCCCCGCCCCGGCCGCGGCCTCGGACATCCGGCCGGCGACCCGCGCGACCTCGTCGTAGACCGGCTCGAGCGCGCCCAGCGTCGGCTCGACGATGGTCAGCGTGGCGGGCCCGGGCAGCTCGGCGAGCACGCCGCGCGTCGCCGCGTCGAGCGTGTTGCGGCCGGCGGCGCTGAGATCGAGCCCGGCGGGGTGGCGCGCCGCGAGCACGCACGCCGCGACCGCGATCGCCGCGAGCGCCGCCGTGCCGAGCGCCCGGATCGCGAGCTCGCCGCGGCGCCGCCGCCCCGCGCAGGCCAGCGCGATCGCCAGCGACAGCCCGACGACGGTGAGGCCCGCGAGCACCGCCAGCGCGCGCAGCGCGACGTGGCCGCGCGCGAAGTCGGTCGCGATCGCGCGCAGCGACACCGCGTCGAGCACGCGCGCGATCGCCGGATGGTCGACCGCGAGGCCCGGCCACAGCGCCCCGACCTCGCCGACCAGGAAGATCGCGACGAGCCAGGCAAAGCCGAGCGCGCCGGCGGCGAGCGGCGAGGCGGTGGCTGCGCTCGCCGCGATCGCCCACGCCAGCAGCGCCGCGCCGAGCAGGATCGCACCGGCGTACCCGGTCGCGATCGCCGGCAGGTCCCAGCCGCCGCCGTCGGCGCGGTAGATCGCGACCAGCCCGAGGTACGCCAGCGTCGGCAGCCACACCACGGCATAGATCACCGTCGCGGCCAGCCACTTGCCGGCGACCGCGGCGCCCTCGCCGGCTCCCGCGGTGAGCAGCGCCTCCCAGCCGCCGCTGCGCCGCTCGTCGGCGATCGCCCGCATCCCGAGCAGCGTGAGCACGACCAGCTCGAGCACCCAGGTCAGCAGCGTCCCGGCGAGCTGGCCCTCGAGCAGCGCGCCGAGCGGCGCCGGCCGTCGCGGATCGGACATCGCGCCGACCAGCCCGGCGAACGCGACGCCCTGGACGATCAGGAACAGCCCGCCGATGATGTACACCACCGGCGCGCGCAGCATCACCGCGAGCTCGCGCCGCCACACCCAGTACACCGCGGTCACGCCGCCTCCTCGCCGAGCAGCGCCACCACCGCGGCCTCGAGCCGGTCCGCGCCGGCCCGCCGGCGCAGCGCCTCGGGGGTGTCGAGCGCGACCAGCGCGCCGTCGCGCAGGACGGCGACCCGGCTCGCCAGCGGCTCGAGATCGCTGACCGCGTGGCTCGACAACAGCACCGCGCGGTCGCGCGCCGCCGCGGTCAGGTGCCGGCGCAGCTGCACGACCTGGATCGGGTCCATCCCGCTGGTCGGCTCGTCGAGGATCACCAGCGGCGGGTCGCCGAGCAGCGCATCGGCCAGCCCGACCCGCTGGCGGAACCCCTTGGACAGGGTCGCGATGCGCTGGCCCACCACATCGCCCAGCCCGGCCAGCGCGATCGCCCGATCGATCACCGCACCGGCCCCGCGCGCCGGTGCCCGCTTCTGCCGCGCCCGCAGGTACAGGTGCTCGCGCACGGTCAGCTCGCCCGGCGCCGGCGCGTGCTCCGGCAGGTAGCCGAGCCGGGCCTGGGCGCGCGCGCGCTGCCGCGCCATCGCGATGCCGTCGACGATCACCTCGCCGGCGTCGGGGTCGAGGAAGCCGGTCGCGATCCGGAGCAGCGTGGTCTTGCCCGCGCCGTTGCGGCCGACCAGCAGCACGGCCTCGCCGGCGCGGACCTCGAGCGTCACACCGGCGACCGCGCGGCGGCGGCCGAACGCCCGGACGATGCCGCGCAGCACGAGCATGTCAGCGCAGCTTACGACTCGCCCTGCTCCCCGTCGAGCGCGCGGGTCAGCGGCAGGCGGATCACGAACGTCGTGCCGGCCGGTCCGGTCTGCGGACGGATCATGCCGCGGTGGTCGTCGATGATCTTCTTGACGATCGCCAGCCCCAGGCCGGTGCCGCCCTTGCGCCCGGTCGCGAACAGATCGAACATCCGGCCGCGGACGTGCTCGGGGATGCCCGGCCCGGTGTCGCGCACCGTCCACACCAGCTCGTCGCGGTCGCGCTCGATCGCCACCCGGAGGTGGCCGCCGTCCGGCATCGCCTCGATCGCGTTGCTCGCGAGGTTGTGGAACACGCGCATCAGCTTCTGCTCGTCGAAGTACGCCGTCCCGTCGTAGCGCGTCTCGACCTCGAAGTCGATGCCGCGGCCGTACACCGCGGCGCCGAGCTGCTTGGACAGATCCTCGGCGAAGCGGTGGACGTAGACCTTGCGCATCACCAGGTCGGTGTCGCCGCGCGCGAACGCCAGGACCTCGCGCGTCATGCCCGCCATCAGGTCGAACTGGCGCTGGATCTGCTCGACGTACTTGTCGCGCTGCGCGGGATCGTCCATCGCCGCCATCAGCTGGGCGTAGCCCGAGATGATCGTCATCGGCGTCTTGAGGTCGTGGAGCAGGCCGGCGAGCATCCGGCCGATCGACGCCAGCCGGTCGGCGTTGCTCTGCTCGCTGCGCCGCCGCGCCATGCCGATCGCGCCCGCCGCCTGCGCCGCGATCAGCACCAGCAGCTTGAGGTCGTCGGTGTTCCACGGCCCGTCGCCGTCGCGCGCCGAGCTCCGCTGGTCGATGATCTCGATGCCGCCGATCGCGTCCTCGCCGTCGATCAGCGGCGCCACCAGCAGGTGGTGCGGGACCACGCCGATCTCCGATGCGAGCTCGGCCGCGTGGCGCGGATCCTGGCTCGGGTCGTCGACCACCAGCGGGGTGCGGTGCTTGATCGACCAGCCCAGCAGGCCCGTGCCGTGCGGCACGGTGCGCTCGACCAGCCGGGGCGCCGCCGGACCCTGCA
>VBLP01000075.1:0-4946 GCA_005887925.1 Deltaproteobacteria bacterium
GGCGACACCCGCCCCGAGACCTGTGATATCCGGATCGTCGCGGCGACCAACCGCGACCTCGACAAGGAGATCGCCGCCGGCCGGTTCCGCGAGGACCTGTACTACCGGCTCAACGTGGTCAACGTCGAGCTGCCGCCGCTGCGCCAGCGCGGCGAGGATGTGCTGGTGATCGCGCGCTACCTCCTGTCGCGCTACTCGCGCGAGTACGACGTCAAGGTCAAGGGGCTGTCGCCCAACGCCGCCGTCGCGATCCGCAAGCACCCGTGGCCCGGCAACATCCGCGAGCTCGAGAACCGGATCAAGAAGGCGATCGTGTTGTGCGAGTCGAGCGTGATCGGCCCCGACGACCTCGGGCTGACCAGCGACGTGCTGCCGCAGATCCTCACGCTCGCCGAGGCCAAGGACAAGTTCCAGCGCGACTACATCAACGAGGTCCTCGCGCTCAACAACGGCAACCGCACCAAGACCGCGCGCGATCTCGGCGTCGATCCGCGCACCGTGTTCCGCCACCTCGAGAAGGAATCCGACGAGCCCGATGTCGGCGTCGATGTGACCTAGATCGCAAAGCCCGGCTGACACACCATGACGAGAATGTCCGATTCGCACGCCGTCCGCCCCGCTGCCAGGCGGTGCAAGCCATTGCAATCACGGAGGAGATCGCGGCTGGCGCGGCCAGTGCAGGCGCCTGGTTGGATCGTGCTTGGACTCTGGCCGACGGCGCTCGGGGCGACCCTGGGGGGATGCGTCTTCCCGCCGTCCTTGCAGGTCGCGGACGACGCCGGCGTCAACTCGCCGCCGGCGATCCTGTCGGTGCTCGGCGACCAGGCGCCGCTGCCCGAGCCGGGGCCGGTGTCGGTCGAGCGCGGCGACGCCGCCGGCAGCCTCCGGGTCTCCCTGATCGACGCCGACATCGACGACCCGCTATACGTCCGGATCTTCGTCGATTACAACATGCCGGACCGCCTGCCCGCCCGGATCCAGTGCGCCGCGACGCCGAACAAGACGGCGTTTCGCACGGCGACCTGCAGCCTGCCCGGCCTGTGCATGACATCGGACATCGGGATCCAGCGCAACATGACGGTCGTGGTATTCGATCGGCTACCGCGGGACTCGGGGTCCGATCCGCAGTCGATGCCCGACGGCGGGCTCTCGACCTATCGCTTCTATTTCCTCAAGTGCCAGCCTCCGCAGACGCCATGACCGAACGTGTTCCCTTCCTGCAACAGCGCCGCGCCGCTCTCCGGGTGGCCGGGCTCGGCGCGTTGATCAGCGCCCTCGGCGGCGCCCTCGGCGGCGCCCTCGGCGGCTGCCTCAGTGTTCCCGACGGTCCCAAGCCGATGTGCCAGACCAACAACGACTGCGATCGCTCGCACGGCGAGGTCTGCGAGGAAGGTATCTGCTGGGGCAATCCACCGCCGGGGCCGTTCGCCGGGGTGCTGTCGCCGCCGGCGATGCACCAGGACCTGGTGTCGCGCGAGATCCCGCAGGTCGCGATCCCCGACTTCGGCTGGATGGGCGACCTCGCGCTCGAGGCGCCGGTGCTGCTGAGCGGCAAGATCGTCGCGTTCTGTCCGATGGCGGTCGCCGGCTGCGATCAGACGCCGCTCGCCGGCACCGTCGCGGTGTCGCGGCGATCGCGGTTCCAGGGTGGGCCGGGATTCAAGCTGGTTGTCGATGTCGCGTCCGGCAACTCGTTCGCGATCCCGGTGCCGCTGACCCACATGGACGATCCGCAGTACACGGTGACGATCCAGCCGCAGAGCAGCCAGCAGCCCAACACGCACGCCCCGGCCGAGCTCGTCCCGCCGCGCCGCATGCAGGTCGCGGTCACCGATAACACCAACGCGCAGGCGATCACGCTCGGCGGCGCGGCCCTGCCGACGATCACCGGCACGCTGAAGGACAACCTCGCCCGTCCGCTCGGCGGCTATCGCGTCGTCGCGCTCGGTCGCTGGGACGTGACCGAGCCGATCACCGAGGTCTCGACCGTGGCGTACACCGACAACCTGACCGGCGGGTACGCGGTGACGCTGTCCGACGGCCTGGCCGGCCCGGTCGAGCTGATCGCGCGGCCGACCAGCGGCATCGTCGGTCCGACCGTGCACGTCGCCAACATCGACTCGACGCGCGCGACGACCAAGGACATCTCGTTCCCCGGGGGCCTCGGCAACCCGGTCGAGCTCGACGTCGTGGTCCAGGGCCTCGACGCCAGCGGCACGATCTCGCCGGTCAGCGGCGCGCAGGTCTCGGTCGCCGGCGCGCTGACGATGTCGAACCAGCTGACCACGTTCGTGGTGTCCGACCAGCGGGTCACCAACGACCGGGGCATGGCCGCGCTGCACCTGCTGAACGGCGACGCGATCGCGAGCGTGTACAAGCTGGCGATCACCCCGCCCACCAGCTCGCCGCTCGGCGTGGTGTTCGACCAGAAGGTACCGTCGCTCGCGGGGCTGCCCGCCTATGCGCTGCCGATCCGGCTCGCCGCCCGGGTCGCGCTGCGCGGCACGGTGCTCGATCCCGACGACAAGCCGCTCGGCAATGCGGTGGTGACCGCGCGGCCGTCGCTGCGCTTCCTGTGGACGCTCGACGCCGCGCCCCAGGCGTTCGTCGCGGCGATCCCGGCGCCCACCGCGATCACCGAGCCCGACGGCACGTACGTCGTCTGGGTCGATCCCAACGTTCCCAACGTCCCGGAGAGCTGGGGCTTCTACGACCTCCTGATCGAGCCGGCGACCAGCGCGCGCATGCCGACCCACGTCATGCCCGAGGTGTCGCTGCGCGGCGGGCCGCCCGACGCCGTCACCGTCCCCGATATCCGGCTGCCCAGCCCGGCGTTCGTCCACGGCCGGATCACCGGCCCCAACGGCAAGTCGGTCGAGGGCGCCGAGCTCAAGCTCTACCTGGTGTCGACCCAGCTCACGCTGTGCAGCGAAGTGGCGCACGCGCCACCGTCGTGCCCGATCCCGGCGCAGCTCCAGGCCCGCAACACCTCGGACGGCGAAGGTACCGTCCGGCTGATCCTGCCGCGCTGACCGTTCGCCGGGCCGATCTGGGCCGGGCGGTTTCGGCCTTGACCGCGCGGGGTGTGCCGACTAAGGTTCGCGCAATTCAAGGGTCTTGTGTTCGAGTCAGGGACATGTAGAGCTTCAGGCAGGGCTTTCGGACGCGATGTGCGACGGCGGCTCTGTCTCGTAGAAGTCCCGTGGAGCAGCGATGGACGACGTCGTCCGCCGGCTGCGAATCTCCACGCCAACACTTCGCGGCCAGCGCTCCGACTGGAGGATCTCGGAGCACCACGAACATCCCCGGGCCACGCTGCCTGGGGATGTCCTCCAGGGATCTTGCACGATGACAAACGATACGGAGCTGCACCAGAACGGTGTGGCCGACGACCTCGCCGCGATAGCGGCACCATCCTCTTCCACCTCCACTGAATCGCCCGCGTCCGCCGAGACCGGCACCGAGACCGGCACCGCGACTTCGGCCGCGCCGGCCGAGGCCGACGTCGCCGCTGCCGCGGAACCCGCGCCGCCCGCCGAGCCGGCTCCGCCGAGCTTCGACGACCTCGGCCTGCACCCCGATGTCCGGCTCGCGCTCGACGAGATGGGCTACTTCGCGCCGACGCCGGTGCAGACCGCCGTGTACAAGCCGGTCAGCGACGGCAAGGACCTGCTGGTCCAGTCGCGCACCGGCACCGGCAAGACCACCGCGTTCGGCCTGCCGACGATCAGCAAGCTGATCCCGACCCACCGCGCGCCGCAGGCGCTGATCCTCGCGCCGACCCGCGAGCTCGCGCTGCAGGTGTCTCGCGAGCTGACCCAGCTCGGCAAGCACCGCGGCATCCTGGTCGAGCCGATCTACGGCGGTGCGCCGATCGGCAAGCAGATCCGGGCGCTGCGCGACGGCGTCCACATCGTGGTCGGCACCCCCGGCCGCGTGCTCGACCACATCGGTCGCCGCACGCTCGATTGCAGCACGGTGGGGACGTTCATCCTCGACGAGTGCGACGAGATGCTGTCGATGGGCTTCCTCGAGGACATCGAGCGCGTCGTGTCGCACCTGCCCGACCGCCGGCAGACCCTCCTGTTCTCGGCGACGATGCCCGAGGAGGTCCAGCGCTACGCGCGGCGCCACATGCGCTCGCCCGAGCAGATCATGCTGTCGCGCGACAGCATCTCGGTCGCCGAGATCCACCACGCGTACTACATCGTCAGCGGCATCGCGCGCAGCCGCGACCTGCTCAAGATCATCTTCGCAGAGAACCCGGAGAGCGCGATCATCTTCTGCAACACCCGCGACGAGACCACGATGGTCGCGCGGTTCCTGCAGAAGCAGGGCCTCGACGCCGAGCCGCTGTCGAGCGACCTGGCCCAGAACGACCGCGAGCGCGTCATGAACCGGATGAAGCAGCACACGCTGCGGTTCCTGTGCGCGACCGACGTCGCGGCGCGCGGCATCGACATCTCCGATCTGTCGCACGTGATCAACTACTCGGTGCACGACGCGCCCGAGATCTACGTCCACCGCACCGGCCGCACCGGCCGCGCCGGCCCCGAGGAGCGGTTGCTGCCCAAGGACGACATCTTCATCGGCCGGCTCAAGGTCCCGCTGCCGCCGGTCGGCGTGGCGCAGCCGCCCGATCCGGTGCAGGTGCTGATCCGTGGCACGCCGCTGACCAGCGGCGGACCGACCGATCTCGAGACCAAGATCTTCGAGAAGCTGCTGGCATCGATCCCGGGCCGGCGCGTGATGGCGCAGCTGGTGGCGGAGCGGCTCAACCAGCTGACCACGCGCAGCAAACCCCGGCGCGAGCGGGCGGAGCGGGTCGAGCGGCCCGACCGCGGTGAGCGCGACCACGCCGAGCGCAGCGAGGCCGGCACCGGCGAGCGCCGCGTCGATCGCGAGGACCGCACCGAGCGCGGCGAGCGACCGTGGCGCGATCGCGA